>NZ_JALOCP010000016.1:0-186684 GCF_030511745.1 Paraburkholderia sp. SECH4 | reverse complement strand
CTATCGGACGAGATATTTTAGCAATTCAAAAAGGTGTTTTGACACACTCTGGGCCGGTTGTCGCCGATCATTAATTCCGGACACCTCGATGCGATCGCGGATTTAGTTCGAAGCGATTTGCCTGTACACGCGGCCCCGCTCGCGCGCGACGTCTGCATGTAGTTTGGATTCCTATCCGGTCAGCATCGTCGATGTGACGATGTTTGCATCTGTAGCGTGTTCTGCCCGATCAACGCACTCGCTGCGATCCTGCTGCCGGCACGCGTACACGCGGCGCGACTGCGCTTGTCGAGGCAGTCGCTCAGCGTAGGGGCAGACACCTCGACCGGTACGGTCGCATATGTGCGGCCGTTTTCAAGTCCTGCGCGCGGTGTGCGGACTGAATGTCTCTGATTGACTCGCTATTGAGTTGCTGTGAGCTTGAGTCCCGGCCGCGACACCTGTGAGGATTCGTGCTGACCTTTGCGCTGATCGGCTACCTGCTCAATGCCGTTTTTTATGACCTCTTCGCAAAAGGCCAGACGTGCACGGTAGTAATCTGCATGCAACTGCGCATCGAGGATTCGCTGCTCCGCCTGGAAAAGCTCCAGACGCAGGTCCCGCAACGCTTTTTCGGCCTGCTTCTCCGGGGTGAGTGCGTTGTGCACAGCCCAGTTCGCGATCCATCTCAGCATGGCGAAGTCCTCCCGTCGTTGGATGCTCGTCCTCTGCCACGACCCAAGCCTATCAAAATACGATCCAGGTGTGTGTTAAATAAAGTTTGAGCGTCGCCTGTGACAAAAACGACACACTCCTGCTTCGAAGTGTTCGTATTGCATACACGGTCCTTCGCGGCGAACGCCGTGCCCTACCTGCACCGGAAGCTCGGCGAGTAGCCCGTAAGTGCTCACTGACACGCGCCCCGGAAGAGACAGTCGACTTGCTCTATTGCAGCTACTCCCTGAGTTGCACCCGCCAAGAACGTCGAATTATTACCGACGACCGATAAGAAACTCCTTCGAGTCCTTCCCGAGCAACCAGACAGGGCGCGCGCCCCATCCAGTCCAGGTTTGCCCCGTTTCCGGATTTCGGTATCGCGGCGGTGCGGGAGTCCGTCCTCGCTTGCGTCCGACGAGTTCACTGGGCGTGATGCCGTAGTCCCTCATCAAGCCACGGATCTGCTCAATAGCTGCGACGCGTTCAGTGCGCCATGCGAATTGAATCTGTTTATCGAGCGCGGCGAGGTCAGATACAAGTTCCAGGTAAGTCTTGTTCATCGCACTTATTGCAGGTTTTTCGCGAGTTGGGCACGCAAGGTGATGGCCATCTGTTGAAGAATATCCGGGAGCAGAACCTGTGCGTCAAGCGGACCGACTACCGAGTATCCCGAGCCAGAAACACCGTCGATGACTATGACGGCAGCGCAGCGTGCGCCGGTTGACTGCCGCACGTGATTGCAGGCAGCTTCGAATTGACCCGCCGCTTCACCACCTTGCTCGACCTTTGCGTCAATGTTGCCGATCATGAGATTCTCCGCGTGTCCAGATGGGCCCGCGGAACATTCTAAGCCCACCAATCGGATTGGACGTTGCTTACGGCCACCAACAGGTGGTCCACCGGGGCACCATGCCACTGGAACGTGGCGCTAACGGATAACTGCACTGCGTTACCTTTTGGACGATTGCTCAGCGCGAACTCGTTCACCCAACGTAGTGACGCAGAGATCGGCAAGTTCCTGCCGGATGTTGGCCAGCAACTCGCCATGCTCGTTGCGACTGAGGATTCGCAGGGCTGCGAAAACCTGGCAGGTACGATTGGCAGCCAGGCATCTGATGGATTGAACTGCCGTTGCTTGCTAGACACGGCTTGCCGCACGCGTGAAACCTTATTATCGCGAGAACACCAATCAAGTGGCCTTGACTTTCAAGGCAGCATCGCTATCAATAATCATTGTTGTCAACCGGTAAGCCGAATGCCGTCCACTCAGGACCGTCGGTCCGGCTTCACCGCGCCGATACGAGCCGCGCAATACGTGCGCATGTCTACCGACCATCAGCAATGCTCGCCGATTTTCCAGAGGCAGGCGATTGCTGAGTACGCAGCCGCTCACAATATCCGCATCGTTCGGGACTATGAGGATGCCGGTATCAGTGGCCTCACGCTGCGCGAGCGCCCGGCACTCATCCGGTTGCTGGTGGACGTTGAAGATCCAGCCCGCAAATTCTCCACAATATTGGTCTACGACGTAAGCCGGTGGGGGCGATTCCAGGACGTTGATGAAGCTGCGTTCTACGAATACACCTGCCGCCGTGCCGGTGTGAAAGTGATTTACGTCGCCGAGCCATTCGAGAACGACGCCAGCCCGACAACATGCGTCATGAAAGCGCTTAAGCGCGCGATGGCGGGCGAATTCAGTCGCGAAATCTCGCGCAAGGTTTTCCTGGGTCATTGTGTCAACGTTCAGCGCGGCTACCACTCCGGCGGGCCACCTGGGTATGGTTTGCAGCGTGTGCTGGTGGACGCCCATAGCGGCACCCGCCGACCGCTGGCACCGTACCAGTACAAAAACCTACAGACCGACCGTGTGATCCTCGCGCCGGGGCCCCCGCATGAGGTCGCCATCGTGAGAAAAATGTTCGAGTGGTACGCCGCCCGTGGGACCACCGCTACGGACATAGCGCGCCGGTTGAATGACTTCGGTATCGGCAACGGCGCGGGACGGCCATGGTTGCCCCGGAACATCCTCCAGATTCTGCGCAACGAAAAGTACATCGGGACCAACGTCTACAGCCGGACGTCTTCAAAGCTGGACGCCCCATGGGTGCAATTGCCCACGGCGGAATGGATACGTGTAGCCAGTGCCTTTGAGCCCGTGGTCGGCAATCAACTCTTTGCGGCCGTTCAGCGCAAGCTCACCCGCATCAGACAGATTCCCAGCCGGGACGAAATCGTCTCAGGCCTGCGCAAGGTCGTCGAAAGGACCGGCAACCTGAACCAGGCAACGCTGCGGCGCTACCGAAGCGCACCCTCAGTTGAGCGCGTCATGCGGGAATTCGGCAGCATGTACGAAGCGTACGAGGCAGTCGGATACGCACCTCGCCTGAATCCTGAGAGATCCCGGAACAGGTATGTCGAACGACGAACGGAGCTTTCAATAGCCGATATCACGACGGAGAAGTTGCGCAGGTTGGGACATGACGTCAGATTCGAAAAGCACACCAATGTCATGTGCGTGGACAACACGCTTCGGTTTCAGCTTCTAGTGAGGAGTTCATGGCTCATCCACAGGCATTCCCCGTATTGGGTTGCGCGCTGGCCAGACTGCTTCGCCATCGACTTTCTGGTGTACGCCCGCATTGAGCGCGCGAACCCGAACCTGCTCGACTTTCACGTCTTTCCTCGGGGTAGCCTCACGCCCGGCGCGTACACCGTGATCCACAGAAACGGCGCTTCGAGATTTGAAGATTTCCGATACCCCGACCTGAAGTCGATCGTCGAGCTTTCTGAGGTGGTACCCCTCGAAGTGCTGGGTTACGCCCCACGTGCTGGTGCCACATGAATCCTCGCACCTCAAAGTCCGGCTCAGAAGACGCAGTGGCAAGAGTCTGCTCACGACATCCGGAGGCAGCGTGCACGACGAAGTAGCGGCACCTGAACGGTCTCGGGACAAGCAGGTTGAACGCAGGCCCGCTGGAATCAGAATACGGGAAGCGATCGAGGATGAGTGTGAACGACAACGTGCCGCACTCGCGCGTAAAGAAGCCGCAAACGCTCAAATGACGCTGCTTGGAAGTATTCTCGGAGAACTGTTATCTCAGGCCGACTTCGTTGCCGTGCTCAAGGTCGCGGGATTTACAGCCATACCCTGTCTCGTTCAGCAGCGCCTGCAGCCGCGATTCCCAGAATTCCGAGAAACCTGTGCTGTTCCGGCGAAACAGGACACGGGTTCAGATACCGCCCCTTTCACGCAAGGCAAGGCGGTCGATGCGCCTGAGGACGCCGCTGCGATCCTCGCGGGACAAGCGCTACCCGTAAGGACAATTCACGCACTTGACCGGATGGTGCCGGCGCGCCGGTCAGCCATCGCCAATCTGATGTCCGCCGTGGGTAACCTGACGGGAGATTTTGCCCGCGCGCTTCTGGCGGCTACACCTGAGGGCATGAGAGCAACCGTCGCGCGGTCGCAGCGAGTCGACAACAGCCATGCGAGGAGCTTCGCGAGGATTGAAAAACGACTGATGGGCTTACACACGAAAAACCAGATGCTGTCCGCCGGACACAATGACAATCTCCGCTGTCTGGCGGTCTGCGCCAGCTACGTCCGTAGCTGGACTCACAATCGTCACGTACTCGCCTGGCTACGTTTGCATTATCCGGTTCATGCCGCATCGCTTGAGCAGATCGCAGAGGAAGCAGATTGTGCAAAAGAACCGAAGCGGGCAATGAAGCTGCCTTACGCACGCGACAGGACCCCCGGTGCTACGAAGGAAATCAGGCGGCGAGTTCGTTCACGCGGGTCGTAATCACGTCAATACCAGCGGGTATGAAGGAGGTGGGTCAGGCAGTGCTGGTAGATGTCCCTTGCGATCGGCGAACGAAAATCGAGCCGCAGATTCTCGCAGAACATCGAAGTGACCTGTCCGGGATCGAAAGTGAGCGGCGATATCAGCTCCATCTGTTCGGCGATCTCGCGGGCACGACTCGCAAGCATCACACGCTGCAGGATATCGGCACCCCCGCCGTTTGCATCCAGCCAGATTTTCGTCGATTCCACAACGTGATCAGACGACAGCCATTCCCCCGTCAGCTGCCGGGCGACAAAGTGAGATGCGACCAGGTACGTAAGCAACTCGGCGCGAGCGCGAAAGTCAAGGTTAAGCGGATTGGTCAAGGTAACGTCGTCCTCGCATAAGCGACTATGCGAGTTTAACGCGCAGACGGATACGGCTAACTATTTGAGGCATGCCGGGATCATCTCTGTAACCACACACGCGACAGACACGCCGCAGTTGCGACCCGAGCACGAAACTAACTTCTACGACCAACCGGAGCGCCAGCATGCTCCCGAAGATAGGGCCGCACAGCGTGTCTTGCGGACATTCACCGTTGTGCCTTGACGTGGCGTATCGCCGACCTATGACTAAGTGCAGCGGCAGACTGGAGACGACGATGCCACAAGCCGCCGGTGCATCGACCTTTCTTGCTGGCGCGCGTGCTGCGCAGTATGTCTGCATGTCCACGGACCACCAGCAATACTCAACCGACAATCAGAAGCGGGCAATCGCCGATTTCGCCGCATCGCAGGACGTAATGGTTGTTGCCACGTACGAAGATGGCTGAGCAGGAGCGCGCCGATCCAATGCGCGGACGAACCGCCGGAGATGGTCGAACTGCTGCAGATACCGACCGTCTCAGTTCGACCCATAGGCGCCCCTCCCGCTTTCATCGTCTCAATGTCAGCTATTGGACGGGGAGCCGCCCGTCACACCGCGTTTGGCAGGTGGGGGTGTCTCGGTTTTGTGTGGCACATAGATTCGATTCGGGGTTATGCAGCCGTGTCTGTCGCCTGTCGCTTCGAACGGTATCGGCTCCCGGTTTCGTTGGCGGCTGATGATGCAAGGCCGCTATAAGATCAAACTGCGCTTGCCCTACGTCCCGAGCAGAGCGATTGCTTCTCGTGACCGGATTTGCGGGCGGCGCCATTCCGTCGCTCCGGGTCAATCTCGCGCGTCAAGAGCACCCCCCTGCTGGAATCGATGTGCGGTATTTCCTGGCGGACCGGCCGGAAATGGCACGGCGTGTACGCACTGCGCTGCTCCATGATGAACCCGCACGAATACGCGCGACTACAGCCGCACTTGACCGTAGTCACACTTTACAGCGCATGGCGCGCTCAGCGCACCAACAGCTTCATCCCGCCAACCTCGTGATCGCTACCTGGCTGCCCGCTTGCTCCCGCAGACGAAACTTCTGGATCTTGCCTGTAGCGGTCTTGGGCAATTCCCCGAAAATCACGCGGCGCGGGCATTTGAAATGCGCCAGTCGCTCCCGGCAGAACAAGATGACATCCTTCTCCGTTATGTTAGACGCATCCGGCTTCAGTTCGACAAACGCACAAGGCGTCTCGCCCCATTTGTCATCCGGCTGAGCGACCACGGCCGCGTTGAGCACGCCTGACATGCGATAAATGACCTCCTCCACCTCGACGGACGAAATGTTTTCTCCGCCCGAGATGATGACGTCCTTGGAGCGGTCCGTGATCTGGATGTAGCCATCTGGATGAACGACAGCAAGATCTCCGCTATGAAACCAGCCGCCGGCGAAAGCTTTTGCCGTTGCGTCGGCATTCTTGAAATATCCCATCATCACCGTATTCCCCCGGACGAGAACTTCGCCGCAAGACTTGCTATCGGCGGGCACTGGTTCGAGCGTCGCAAGATCGGCGACCGACATGTTCTCGAACGCTGCCGCACGTACACCTTGTCGCGCTTGCAGTTTCCCTTGCTGCTCGGGCGGCAATGTATCCCACTCGTCGTGCCAGGCACAGCTGATGGGCGTGCCGGAGATCTCGGTAATGCCAAAGACGTGGTCGACGTCGAAACCCATTGCGTCGACGGCCTCCAGAACCGCTGCCGGCGCCGGCGAGCCGGCGGTAAGAACCCGCACACGGCGCGGCAGCGGCTGCCTTTCCGATTGAGGCATGCTCGCAATGCCTGAGAGCACGATCGGCGCCGCACAAAAATGATCGACACCGTACTCGACGATGGCGGAGAGAATATTCGCGGCATTCACCTTGCGCAAACAGACGTGCGTTCCCGCCGCGGCAGTAATCGCCCATGTGAAGCACCAGCCGTTCGCGTGGAACATAGGAAGCGTCCACAGGTAAACCGGCGCACGCGGGAGCGGCCAGTTCGTCATCTGCAACAGGCTCATCAGATAGGTGCCGCGGTGGCTCGGAACGACGCCCTTCGGATCCCCGGTCGTCCCGGACGTGTAGTTCAATGCAATGGGCGTCCACTCGTCGAGCGGGCGGCGGCCCGCAAATGCCGGATCACCGCTCGCCAGCAGCGACTCATAATCAGTTTCCCCGATGGTGGGGCCATCGGGCGCTTCGTGATCGTTGATGTCGATCACACGCGGCGGATTGGGAACTGACTGCAATGCTTTCTCGACGAGCGGTGCAAATTCGCGGTCTACGAGCATGAGCTTGCATTCGCCGTGGCGCAGAATGAAGGCGACACCGTCAGCATCGAGTCGGCAATTGATGGCATTGAGAACCGCCCCCGAGAGCGGTACGCCGAAGTGGGCCTCAAGCATGGCCGGGGTGTTCGGCGCAATGATCGACACCGTGTCGCCCGGTTCGATGCCCAACTGAACGAGCGCCGACGCGAAGCGATAGCAACGCTCGCGCGTCTTCGCCCATGTCTGCCGGAAGTCGCCATGAATGACCGCGGTTCGATTCGGATAGACGTCGGCGGTTCGATCAAGGAAGGTCAAGGGCGTCAATGGAACGTGGTTTGCCGCGTTCTTCTCAAGTCCTCGAGAATAGGCCGTTGCACTCATGACTTTGTCTCCATTCATTCTTGGTAGAAAGTAGTGAAATCGCCGACCGCACTGCGCTCCGTGACCAGAGTGTTCTCGATGCAGTTGGGATCCGCATAACCCAGACTCATTCCGCACACCAACATGTGGTTGTCGGGAATGGACAGTTCGTTAGCGATGACACGGTGGAACTTGTTGAAAGCCGCCTGCGGACACGTGTCGAGGCCCCGCGCGCGGGCGGCGATCATGACGCTTTGCAGGAACATGCCCGTGTCCAGCAGACTTCCTTCACGCATGATCCGGTCAACCGTGAAAAACAGGCCCACCGGTGCATCGAAGAAGCTGTAGTTGCGACCGTGCTGGACGTGCATCCGCTCCTTGTCACCCTTCTCGATGCCCAGCAGGCCATACAGGTTCCAACCAACCTCACGCCGGCGGTCCACATACGGTGCGATCCATTCGCGCGGGTAGTAGTCATAGGGCTCGTCCAGGTCGGAGCTGCGAACGGGATCGTCATTGATCTCGTTGATGGCGGCAGACAGGCGGGACTTCATGGCGCCTGTCACGACATGCACATGCCAGGGCTGGATGTTGACGCCGGTTGCGCTGAAGCGAGCCACGTCGAGGATGGACTCGATCTGCTCGCGAGGAACCTGCGTGGGCAGGAAAGCACGGACGCTGCGCCGCGTGACGAGCGCCCAATCGACGGCTCGGTTCACGTCGGCAAACGAGCTCAAGGGAGGAGGAGATAGACGGTCCATTTCGATGCCGGGATTGAAAGTTGCGCTGCACTGAATCATGTAGCGTTTGTTGAGGGTAACGCCCGTACGAGCCGCGTTGTTCGCAAGAATCTCGGCCACGAAGCTGCATATGGCGGAAATGTCAGCGCCCCGCGCCGCCCTGAACCGCGACAACAGGCACGCTGTTTGAGCGATGCGAATCGGCACGTGTCTGGTTGATCAGCGTCACCGCCGCCGCGCCGATGAGGCCGGCCAGGCCGATTGCCATGAAATTCTGTTCCAGCGGCAACTTCAGGGAGACGAGCCAACCAATGAGCACCGGAGCCACAATCGCGCCGATCCGGCCCACGCCAGAAGCAAAGCCAACACCGGTAGACCGGATCGCATGTGGATAGAAGTCACCCGCATAAGCGTAGGCAAGCAATTGCGTACCGAGCGTCGATGCGCCGACAACGAATACGACGGCAAACAACGATACGGTCGACTTCGTGTAGCCCATCAGCGACAGCGCAACCGCCCCGACGATGTAGAACGCAATCAACACCCGCTTGATGTTGACCTTGTCGCTGAGCCAACCGCCGAAGATCGCACCGGCGATCGCGCCGACGTTGAAGACGATCACGAAGTTCAAAGCTGAACCCAGGCTATACCCAGCCATGGCCATCAGCTTGGTCAACCACGAACTGAGCGCGTAGACCATGAAGAGGCCCGTCATGAACGCGACCCATATCATCGTGGTACTGAAGCCGCGGCCATCCTGGAAGAGTCGTCGCACCGAAGCGTCGCTGGCTTTGTCTGACAAGGAACCTGCAAACTGCTCTCGACCGCTCAGCGGATAGTCGGGCACCAGCCGCTTCATGACTGTGCGCAGTTCGTCGTGCCGGCCGCTTTTGAGCAGGAAAATCATTGAATGGGGCATCGTTTTGATGATGAATGGGATCAACAGGACAGGCAGGCCCGCGGCAAAAAAGACCGATTGCCAGCCGTAGCTGTCGATAAGCTGCTTTGCAGTCAGCGCCACCAGAATCCCGCCAATCGAATAGCCTGCGAACACCAGCGTGACCAATCGGGTACGCAACGCATTGGGCGAAAACTCCGCCATCTGCGCGGTGACAATCGGCAAGACTCCGCCGATGCCCAGGCCGGCGACAAAGCGCGTCACGCTGAAACTGATTGGATCGCTCGTCAACCCGGCGGACGCCGTGAAAAGACTGAAAAGGGCCACGCAAACGCACATCATCGTTGGTCGTCCGAAACGGTCCGCCAGCGTGCCAAGGAAAATGGCCCCGAGCATGACCCCAACAAGTGTCGAACCAGCCATGATGCCCGCGCTGGTCGCGCCGATGTGCATGTCTTTCATGATCGATGGCAGCGCCGCGCCGACGACGGCAAGATCGTAGCCATCGAGTATCAACATCAAGACACACCAGAACAGGACAAGGGTATGAAAGCTATTGAATCTGGCCCGGCCGGCGAGTGAATACACGTCTATCTGGTTCATGTCGTCTCCTTGGTTTTAATCTCGTGCGTGAAATCCGCGCGAGCTGTGGGCGCCATCGATGGGGCGCCTTTATCGCGCCCCAATCAACCGCTGCTGTCGTGCTGCCACCAGTGTCAGGCGGACGCAAGTGGCAGTCCATGTCCATCAACTTCAACCTGGATGAGGTCATCGAACACCAGCGATTCCGGCGTTGCGCCGCCGGCGGTAGCCCAATCTCTGTTAGGCGAGGGCACCGATTTCCAGTTGGAGAAATCGCTTCTCGTGACGACGGATTGACGCAGTCCCTCGGACAAACCATGCCCCCGTTGCGACTGTCCGCAGCGCACTGGTTATTCGTCTGAGTACGGGCGTAAAGATGGACGCTGCGGATCAGCTCGGCGGGATAGTCGAGCCGCGCGCTATATAGCGCAGGATCCGCGAGCAGCGGATCGACGCAAAGTTCCTGCGCAACGAAATGCGGTGAGCCCGCTCAGTGTGGCCGCAAGCCGGATGCCGTTGCAGGTCGTTAACGGGGTGGGGCTTTGCATCGGGCCGGAACGTGCGCACCCAGTCGCGTCAGCGCTGGAAATTCCGGGTGGAAGGTGGCCGTCCGGCACGGCCAATGGGTGCGCACGGCGAACCGGACTAATTCGAGCACAAGAAGCTCGCCGCCAGATTCTGGTCGCCACCGATGTATTTGGGCCACTGTGGGTATTCGCACATGGGCCTGGTACGTCCGGCTGTTGTCGGAGTCAGGTCGGTGATAGTCAGATCTTTGGGCTCAATTCCTTTCGTCACCCAGTTGTCCAACGCCGTCAGACCGTCATATGAACCATTGAATTGTCCGCCGAAGCCGTGGGCCGCGCCCGGAACCAGGTAGAACTTCAGAAATTGACTAAGTGGCCCCTGCCCGAATCGGGATACCAGCCGGTTATAGTAATCAATCGACAACTGCGCCGGAATGAACTGGTCTGATTGCCCGTGCTGGAGAACGATCTTGCCGCCGCGGCTCTGGAATTGACTCAAGTCAGTGCTGGTGCTGTCCATGAGTGCGCTCACCGCCTGGACGCGCGAAGTTAATGATCCCGGGTTGGCAGAATTAAAATTCAGAATGCTTGATCCAGCGTCGCGAGCGACCGCAAACCGGAGCATGTCATTTGAAAACGTGTAATAAAATGCGCTCTTGCCGATCACCCCAGGCTCGACCATCGCATCGGCAGCGGAAGTGCCCCAGGCCAAGCTAGTGGACCAAAAATCCGCCCCGGTGAATGCGTTATATGCTGGAAATGTCTGTATTCCGCTTGCCAGATTGAAGCTAAAGTTAAGCGGTGTGCCAGCGGTGGTTAGCGTATTGATTTGTGCGTCTGACAAGCAACTGTCACCGGTGTCGCCCCCGCCGGAGCAGCGAATCACTGCTGGATCGAACGCGCATGCTGCAGGGTTACTGATAATGCCGTCAGCGACGCCATCCAGAGCGTCGCATTGCTTCATGACCGCTGCGAGAACGGCCTTGCCTTTAGCAGGCGTGACGTATCCTCCGGGTGCCAGCAGGGATTGCGAGATCCTGCCCATCTGGAGCCATAGTCCTGTTATTCCTGAAGCTGGATATGTCGAAATGATACCGTCGTAGTCTTGCGGGAACCGTTGTGCCGCAATCAAACCTTGTCGTCCGCCACTCGAACCACCAATAAAGTAGCTGTGCGCGAAGTCCGAGCCATATCTTGCCTTTGCGATGTAGGCTGCGAAGTCATGCGTCTTCTTGATGTGGTCGCCAGCATAGTTGGCGAGTGCCTCATCGTTTGTTGCGAAGGAACCGTCTAGGATGGTTCCCTCATGCCCACTGTCGCTCCCGACAGTCACATAACCCCTGCGCAACGGCGTACTGACGCCTGCGGGCTCTGCCCCGGATAAGAACCCGTCAAATGGTGAGCCCTCGGTATTGGCGATGGTGCCGTCAAATCCCCCGCCACCGAAGTGAACAGCTTTTCCGTTAAAGTTAGTCGGAAGGTCCACCTTCACCCGGATATCGGGCGCATTGAAATCGACCGGATGGATAGTTCCGAGCACTTTGCAATACTCACCATTGCTGTTAGCAGAATCAGTATCAGAAACGAGCGTCGCTGACACGACAGTGGCACCGGTTGTCGGCAACCCAATAGAGCTGGCAGGAACAGTCATACCAGCCAACGCACTACACTTCGCGGCTGGCGTCACGACAGCGGCGTTTGCCGGTGCCGCGTCATTGCCGCCGCAGCCAGATACGGTAACGGCTGATGCTGCGAATAGAACACTCACAATAGCCGGGCTTCGGCGAATTCTGAACCGGGTTCTCATTCTCGTCTCCATATATTTTTTTGCTACCGCAATGCGCTGCTCATCGAGGGCAATTTTTATTTGCCGCCGCCGATTCGGTGACGCGCTGGCGGGAAAACTGGTGCCCCAGTAAGCGATGACGCTTCACTTATTTTGCGGTAGCGATCAAGTGCGGGGCTCTTGCGGAGCCAGCTATGAATACTCTGCGCAACCGGGTGCGAGGCTTGTTCTGATTTGCCGGACGCGACTGTAGTGTCAGCCTGGCTGGGACGCCAATCCATGTCCGCCGACTTCAGTTTGCATGAGGTCTGTGGACACGTTGGGCTTTCGTTGTGCTTCATGCGTTGGCGACCCATCATCCCGAGAATTCAAGTGAGGATGAGTGCAATGCCGCTGGGGCGCTGCCCGCCTGTATGCGATTCATCGGTTGCCCGGCTTTACTTTGCCTTGCCTCGGCAGCTATGCTTTTGCGCAACGCTCGTTCGGAAACGAGGATCGAGCCGTTTCGACAGCTCAGACGTACAAGCAAGTCGGAACGCTCGAATTCCGCTATGACAACGGTACGAGTTCTAACGTTAAGAGTTGGCCTTGCCGTGGCGGTACATTCCCGGGCTGGCCCCGGTCCACTTCCTGAAAGCCCTGTGAAAAGCACTGGTTTCCTGAAAGCCAGTCCGCGCAGCGACTTCGGCGACTGTGAGAGAACTGCTGGAAAACAACTCGATTGCGATGTCACGGCGCAATTCGTCTTTCAGTTGCCGGTAGTTCGTGCCTTCGGCCAGCAGGCGGCGTTGCAGCGTGGCCGCGGATAGATTCAGTAACCGCGATAGCGCGTCGAGGTCCGGCCAGTCGTCGGGGGCCTGGTTTCTTAGTCGGCGCCTGACCTGGGCCGTAGTGCTCGATTCATTGCGATACTTGACCAGGATATTGGCTGGTGCGTTCTCCAGGAACACACGCAGGCTCGCTTCCGTGCCGGACAGTTTGAGGCCGAGGAAACTGCGATCGAACCGGATCAGGGTCTCCTCTGCGGAGAACGTCACATCCTCGCAGAAGCGCATGCGGTAGTCGCTGTCATCGATTGGTGGGGAGGCGCGAAACCGCATCTCGATCAGTGGGATCCGTCTGCGTGCGAGCCAGCATGCAAGACCGTGCACGAGGATGAACCACGTCCCGTAGGCAAAGAGCCGGCGTGTCCGCCCATCGTCATGCAGGATGATCACCGCATGCTCGCCTTCGCAGCGCAACTCCCCGTGAATGTCGTCGAGAACCGCTCGCAGGAACTTCAGCATGCGACGCAGCGCGTGTTCCAGATTGTCCGCATGCAGCACCGCGTGACACATCAGAGCGTAGCTACCCCGGCGCAGTGCGTGGCTGTCGAGGCCAAAGAACTCGTCGTCCATCAAGTCGGCCAGAGCCGCCCACAGTCGCGAAAAGGCCAACGCCGGCACACGGGCTCTCGGCGCATTCAACAATTCCGCCGCGATTCCAGCGTGCTGGAGGACGGCCGACACATCGAGATTCCGTTGTGTCGCCGCGAGGATTGCCTCGCGTACCAGGCTGATAGAGGTTGTGCCCTTGTCTTGAGTGTCATTCATAGTCAGGCGTACCCACAGAAAGTGTGGTGATGTTAATCGCTGCCGGGCGCAAGTCAAACCTGCTACCCGACTGAACGCGGGCAGTCATCGGCCGAAGAACGCTGGCGGGCGACCCATGCCCCGACCGATATGTCCGACGGGCACACGCATGAAGAGGTCTATGGGCATGTGCGTACGCTCGCCTGCCGCTTACCATGGCCGTTCAGTTCGTCGTCGCGAGTGTGGCACTGTTGGACAAGGTCATACAGCATGGCGGCCATATCACATGAACCATGCAAGCGGCATCCATGGCTTCGGAATCCAGAGCTTCCGGCGAAGCACGGGCCTGGCCGTTGCGCGTCCGGATACTTGCTTTTGGGAGACAGCGGTGCAGATTCAACACAAAGGATTCGTCATCACGGGTGGCGGCTCAGGGCTGGGCGCCGCGACGGCGCGCCGTCTGGTGGAGGGGGGCGCCTCGGTGCTGCTTGTAGACCTGGACCAGGACGCCGGCACTGCGCTGGCGGCAGAACTCGGCCGCAATGCTCACTTCGCCAAGGCTGACATATCCGACGCAACGAGCGCCGAGCGTGCGTTGAACGCGTTTTGCGACACCGTCGGCGCGTTGCATGGGCTGATCAATTGCGCGGGCGTTGCCCCCGCCGAGAAAGTGCTTGGACGCGAAGGCCCGCACCGGCTAGAGAGTTTCGCGCGCACCGTTCAGGTCAACCTGATCGGCGCTTTCAACATGGTACGGCTGGCCGCAGCCTGCATGGCCAGAAACACGCCCGAGACCGATGGCGAGCGAGGGGTGATCATCAATACTGCTTCAGTCGCCGCGTTCGATGGCCAGATTGGGCAAGCAGGCTATGCGGCCTCCAAAGGCGGTGTCGTAGCGATGACGCTGCCTATCGCGCGGGAATTGGCCCGCAATGGCATTCGCGTACTTGCGGTCGCGCCCGGAATCATGGAGACGCCGATGCTCAAAGGCATGCCCACCGAGGTACAAGACGCTCTTGGGAAGATGGTCCCCTTTCCCGCGCGCCTTGGTCGGCCAGAAGAATTCGCGGGCCTTGTGCTGCACATTCTCGAAAACACCTACCTGAACGGCGAGGTGATCCGCCTTGATGGCGCCATCCGTATGGCGGCAAGGTGAACTCGGCGCCTTGAGCGCACGTCATTGTTCCGGCTACCGCCTTGCTTGAGTTCGTCGAGTCGCCGAACCCGGAAGGGCTCAGATGACCCGTGAACTGCAAAACTTTCCGAACCCCTTGCAACGCCGCCGCGGAGCGGCGAATGGAGACTCGTATGCTTGCCTCTTCGACCTCAAATGATCCCGTCGTTATCGTCGGTGCCGCACGCACGGCGCTAGGCGGCTTCCAGGGCGACTTCGCGTCGCTCACGGCGCCGCAACTCGGCGCCAGCGCCATCCGTGCCGCATTCGATCGCGCAGGGCTGCAGCCAGAGGGGGTGGACGAGATACTCATGGGCTGCGTGCTGCCGGCGGGCCTGGGGCAGGCGCCCGCACGCCAGGCGGCGCTGAGCGCCGGTTTGCCGCTCTCTGCGGGGTGCACCACGATCAATAAGGTCTGCGGCTCGGGTATGAAGGCAACGATGCTGGCGCACGATCTGCTGTTGAGTGGGAGTCCGCAAGTGATCGTGGCCGGCGGCATGGAATCCATGAGCAACGCGCCCTACCTGTTGCCCAAGGGCCGCTCGGGCCAGCGCCTGGGACACGGCCAGGTGCTGGACCACATGTTCTTCGATGGCCTGGAGGATCACTACAGCCTCGCCTCCCGCGGCCGTCTTATGGGCACTTTCGCCGAGGACTGCGCGCGCCACTTCGGTTTCACGCGCGAGGCGCAAGACGCCTTTGCTTCCACCTCCACGCTGCGCGCGCAACAGGCGCAGCGTGACGGCCTGTTGCGGTGGGAGATTACGCCAGTTGCCGTGCCGGGCCGCAGCGGCGAGAAACTCGTCGCCGAGGACGAGGCGCCAGCGAAGGCAGAACTGGCCAGGATCCCCAGCCTCAAACCCGCCTTTGGAAAGGACGGCACAGTCACAGCGGCGAGTTCGGCCTCGATCGCCGATGGAGCAGCGGCCGTGGTGCTGATGCGCCGGTCCACCGCGCACGAGCGTGGTTTAACACCGCTGGCCGTTATCCGCGGGCACGCCACACAGTCTCAGGAGCCGGCCTGGTTTACCACTGCGCCCGTGGGTGCGATCCAGAAGCTGCTAGCCAAGATGGGGTGGCAGGCGGCCGATGTAGACCTGTGGGAAATTAACGAGGCATTTGCCGTGGTCGTCATGGCCGCCATGCGCGAACTATCGCTTCCGCACGAGCGCGTGAACGTGCATGGAGGTGCTTGCGCGCTGGGTCACCCGATCGGCGCAACGGGCGCGCGCCTGGTCGTGACGCTCCTGAGCGCACTCCGCCAGCGCGGCGAGACGCGAGGCGTCGCGAGTCTGTGCATCGGTGGTGGTGAGGCCACGGCGCTGGCAATTGAGATCGTCTAAGCAACATGATCGGCGCTTAGGGAACACCGGAAACCCACCGCTCGCGCAGCATATCGGGCTTGAATTCGCTCTCAAGATACTGACTGTCTGATCGCCGGCGAAGGTCGCTCGGATGCTTGGGCGATGCGCGGAAGCACCGGTTGTTCCGGCCGGAACGCATCGACTTCTAATGCTCAGGCGGGGCCAGCGTCGGGTGCCATCGCCGGGCGGTGCTTGCGTATCCCGGTGAAATCTTTGGTAGGAGATTTGCTCGCGGCATGGGCAGACCGCGATTGCCTCGCCATCAAGGTTATTGTGATGTTGTGGCAAAGCCAGCCGAACAGATAGCCGGGCGTCGATACAGTATGCGCTGAACCCCTGCGGTGGGCGGGCACCTCGAATAGATGCGTGGCGCCCGTTGCCACGGATCGGCAGCTTCCGCGATAGGAGCCGCCGTTCGAGCGGCCAATCAATTAACTCACGAATGGCGCCTTCTGGCCGAGGGTGTGTGAAAACGCATGCCGAGAGTGGCGTTCGAAAAAATCGACCCTTCAGATCGCGCCGTATTGGCTTGGCAGCAACTCGGGAAGGGTAAAGCGACACCCGAAAACCGAGTACTTTTGCGTTTTCACACACCCTCGGCCGGCTTCTGCCCGATGACGCCACACGCAAACTGCCGGGAGTCGAACCTCACGTGACGTAGCTGCAGGCCCCCTGGTTCCACGACAGTTGGATACGGTCGGGCGGTCGTGGCCGCGAAGCGACCTTTATGCGTGCCCCGTCACGAACTTTTTCGTCGCGTGATAGCCGTGCTTTGTTGCACCGGCAACGGCATGGCCGGCCGTCTTCGCACCGCGGCCGACCGCGTGCGTGGCATCGCGCACAGCATGCCCGCTCGTCTTTCCGGCCGTCTTGACATCGTTCTTGAACTCATGGGCACCTGTAGCCAGGCTCGCATGCGCCAGCGGGCTGAGCACGGCCAGTACGAACAGGAAGATCGAAATTCCCGTCTTCTTCATCACTCTGATTCTCCCATGCAAGAGATGCCACTCTACGCTTCGGCCAGAATCTGTTGGATAACTTGCTCGAAGGCTCCGACGGGTTGTCCGCCGCTCACCAGATAGTGACGATTTAAATGATCGCCGGCTCCGACTGGATGCCCATCGCCTGGTATCGCCGTTCTTCCGCACGACCCTCATCGGCATAGTCTCCGCTTTGCAGTACGGCACGTCCCTCCGCGGCGTCGAGTCCCTGCAAGTGATGGAAGACCACTTGCGTCCGTCGCGATGATCATCTCACTCTTCCATTCACCACGCGGACCCGGTTTGAAACACATCCACCACAACACGGGTATAAGGACGAGGCCTTAGAATATGACCTGGCCCGCTATTACCCTTGTTGCGTGAATCCTTGCCGCCGAGCGGAAAACGTTGTGCGTCGGGAAGAGCTGGACTGCCGATCGAAACTGTTCATTGCGGCGCCGATCTTTCGGTTCTCAACAATAGGTGCCCCGGTCAGGGCAGTGGATTGGAACCGTCTTAAAGAATGCCGTGCCTGTATTCGACTAGAGCGACGCGTTCGTCAACGGAGCCGGTGCCGCAACAAAGCTATCTTCGCCAGCCGTGCCCGTAACCGCCGAAACCGATGCCGACATCGACGGAAGGCGCTGCGTAGTACGCTGGCGCATATCCATAGACCGGCGCAGGCGCATAGCCGTACGGCGGAGCGACAATGCAGCCTGACAGGCTAGCCGCAAGCGCAACGACACACAAAAGTCTGATCATGGTTTTTCTCCGTGCGCAGATTGTAGATGGCGGGCGCATTCTGATTCGCAACGAAGTGTGTCCGAACGTAACCGGTCGGGCACAGACATTTGATCTGTTTGCCAATTGGCGTTTGCGTGTTCGCCTGGTTGTGACAGTTGGCATTCGTCGTGAACGCGGCATGAACTACATCACTGGGTAGACGACGCGTTCTCAGCAATGCGGAATGACCAGTAAGGTCTGGACAGCTGCCGCTCAGGTCGGGGCGCCGGTTGGTCCCTTGTGGCCGACCCGGGACGAATGGCGGCCGTCTCAGGTCGACCCTCAACAGCCGCTCAAGTACGTAAGACGTCCGTCCGATTTCGTCCAGCAAACGGCCATCCACTTTCCAGCAACTCGTGCCATTCGCAGCGTTGACGCATCTCAGGTGCCAGTCCGGCTGCACGCCTATCACAATCAGGCGTACTGCCTCGACGCGACGCACAAGAAAAGCTTCCACCGGGCCCACCCGTTCGCCTTTTTGCCGGACATGCGAAACTGATTGCGTCAACATCCTCCATCCTGACACGTTTGAAAAATGCTTTCGCACGAAGACTCGCAGTTTTGCCATTCGCTTGTACAACGTCCAAGTTCGATATTTTCTGTCGACTGCACGGGAGAGGAAATCAGAACTGTTGAGAAAGGAAGCAAGTCATGATCGCAATTCAAACCCCACGTCGCTGTCCCAGATGCGGCCAGACAAAAATCGCGGAACTGGATTTCCATCGGAAGGGGCTTGGCTACGCCTCTTACTGTAGGCCCTGTGTAACTTTATGTCAGGCGGAATGGCGAGCCGGGAACCGCGAGCGGACCAATATGACCGCGCGGCGTAGTTATGAGAAAAACCCGGATGCGAAACGGCGCTACGCCAAGGAGAACAAGGAGAAATTCAATACGGCAAAAAGGGAGCGCACCCGCCGCAGATACGAAGAACAAAGACTTACCAATCCCGATCTGCCCATTCGATTTCGCAACGGCACAGCCAAACTGAACGAAACCAAGGTGTTATTGATACGCCAGCGATTGGCGGCCGGAGAATCAGTTGCTTCGCTGGCGCATGCATTCGGAGTGCATGTCGTGACCATCTATGCAATCAAAAAAGGTGAAACCTGGAAAGACGTTACCTGACGGGTGCGGTGGCACAAGGGGCACTACCTTAACATCACGAATCCGAGACACTCCATAGGGGGCGCCGCCACGCTGCCGCTGCGGCCACACATGACGAGGCGGCCAGGGCCAGAATGAATTGATCAGCTACGGAGTTTTGTAAGCAGGTCCGCCACGCCGGCACGGGTGGCAATTTCCCAGATATATCCTCGAGAATAATCGACACCCACCCGCCGATGAAGCACGGTGCGCAATCGGCCGTTCGTCCAGTGATCAGCGTCTATGCCGTGCACTCTCGGCGACTCCTTAACCGTTGCGGCAACCCACGCCAACGTTTCATCATTGATCGTCAGGCGCTTCTTCTCCGTGCGTAGCTTCGGTGGTCGCATCCTGTGCTCCAGCCCGAGCTTCCCGACGAGCGTCCTGACGTGTCCGCTGGAGTGGTAGACGCCGAATCTCTCCTTGATCAGCTTTTGAACATCCCCGTTTCTCCAGAGTTCGGTTTCATACCCGTGGGCCATGGGGCTGCCCTCCAATGTCGCCCGTAACCATTTAAGGGCCTCGGGGCCAAGCGTGGCACTGCGCCCGGATGCCTTGATCTGCTCAACAGCCTCGACGCCGTCAGCAACCACCATTGATCTGTATTTTGTAATGGTGCGCACACTGATGTTGAGCGCTTTCGAGACGCGCTCGACACTGTCCCCATCCAGCAACATTTTCGCAGCAGTCTTTCGGCGCGCGGCATAGACGTCGCTCGGTGGTTTATGAGCGGTAGCAGGTGACGCCTTTTCTGAAGTTGAATAGGTGAGTCGATAGGCGAGGCCATAACCTCGAACGAGGTAGCCAACATGCGAAGGTGAAAACTGGACGCCGAGACGCCGCAAGATCAATTCGCGCAGTTGGCTAATGGTCCAGGTTGGCCCTGGATAGCCGTGAAGCCCTGGCGAATGCTTGATCGCGCTAACGAGCCAGCTTTGCGAAGCATCATCCAGTCTCGAGGGCCCCCCGTGGATGCGAAGGCGAGCAAGGGCGTCAGCTCCGTCCCTTTCAACCAGGTCCTTGTACTTGCTCACGGTTGGAAGACTCAGTCGAGCCTTCCTGGACACTTCGCTAATACCCTCACCATTTAACAGAAGCCTGGCGGCAAGAGCCCTACGGTGTGCGAGAGGGATATCGTCTTTCTGTTTGCCCATCGTCGTGCGCGCAAATGAATTGGTTGTTATGTCGCATTGCGGTCTCCGTATTTATACACGAATCGAGACAGATTCGGGGCGGGAGGGCCAAGCAGGCTCACGATCAGATTTGCGCTCCTATCCCAAACGAAAGTCCGACATCAGATCAACTTCGCGACGCAACCGCATGGTTACCGACCTTCTTGAATGGCCGTTAAGCAGAAGTTTTTGGGGCGTTCGATTGCTGTAGCCGGGTGTCTCTTGATGGCCGAACTCGTGCATTCGTACTGCGCACCACCAGTTCATTCGATCCTAGCCGTGCTGAAGCGTTCTCTGGACCTGAGAAAGAAGCCAGAGGACAATCGTATCCGTCAGCGGAACCCGTTGAGGCGGTCTTGCGCGGCTAAATGTCGACGATCTTTCGCAGTAGAGAGTACGAAACGCGCCAGTGACCATCGGTGTCATTAACCGCGACCGATGCGGTCTTGGCATTCAGCCTTACGACGACTCCGACGCGCTCGCTTAGGTGCTTGTCGGTGAAGCTAACTGTGTCACCGATGAAGAATTCTTCACGCTGCGTTCTCGGCGGCGGTGCCGGCTCGACGTGAGGCGGAGCACTTGATGTTTCCGGGATGATCGCTGCATAAAGCACGCCCCAACGGCGTCGAGTTGTGCTGTCTTGAACCACTGCCTGGGTCTGCCGGAGTTCAACTATGGTGCCTTTCTCCGGCGGCCCAAGCGGGTTGTCGCCGATGTAGTTGACGGCCATCCCCAGATGCAGGCGTTGACGTATTTCGAGAATACGTCGAGGGTCATCAAGCATTTTGCCGATAGCAAGATAGAGGCGATATAGCTCGGCACTGGGCGCCTGTCGAAGCGAGTCGAGAATGTCCATGGTGTTGAGGTGTTTTTAACGGGCGAGCGGCAAGAGCTCGTGCACGCGATTGACGGGATACGACGGCAGTTTCTCAAGCGTTCGTTCGAGCCACGCGTAGGGCTCGATACCGTTAAGGCGAGCCGTTCCGATGAGTGAGTACATCGTTGCGGCCGCACGGGCACCGCGTGGAGAACCCGCGAACAGCCAGTTCGACCTTCCGAGGGCAACGGGCCTGATCTGGCGCTCAAGCGCATTGTTGTCTGGCAACAGGACGCCGTTCTCTGTATATCGGACAAGCGCCTCCCAATGTCGCAACGCATAACCGAAGGCCTTGGCGAGCGGTGCTTGTGGGAGCAAACCAATGCTGTTCGCGTCTAGCCATCGACGAAACTGCGCAAGCACGGGCAACGCCTCAGTTTGCCGGGCTGCAAGTTTGATGTCGGGCGTTTGGTCTTTAACCCGCGATTCGATTGCATACAGCTTGGCGATCCACTGCACCGCCTGCGTCGCGAGCCCCGGGCCTTTCTGAGCCTTGGCAATCTCGAAGAACCGTCGACGACAATGGGCCCAGCATCCGACCTCGATAATATCGCCTCGCTCGTATAGCGCACCATGACCGCTATACGCGTCGGCCTGCAGGTACCCTTTGTATTCGCTAAGGTACAGCAGCGGATGTGCTCCCGCTCGCGACTCAGCGAACTCGAACACGACCGCCGGCGGGTGGTCGATCCAGACGCCATTCTCGTTGCGCTGGCCCGCTCCCAGGTAGCCCCATAATCGCGCTGTACGCGTTGACGGGTGGCCTCGTTCGAGCAAAGGCAGTGTCGTGTCGTCCACGTGCATTCGCGGCGCCTTCAACTGATGGGTGCGCAACCCAGGCAGCAGTACCGAGAGTAGCTCGGCCGATGCCAGCTTCCATTCGCACAGCGTCGCTCGTGGCAAGTACACGCCACGGCGCGCGTAGCGCATTTCCTGTCGATTCAACGGCAGGTGATCGACATAGGTGTTGATCAGGACATTGGCGAGCAGGCTCGCGCTCGCATTGCTCTTTGGCAGCGGCGACGGCTGAGCGCTTGCGGTCACGATGGTCGATTCGCCATCCTTCTTCGCCACGTATTTGAAGCGGATGTGCTCAATGACGGTGAGCCTGGACGGCTCGTAGTGCAGCGTCTCGCTGCGCTCTTCGCCGATCCGTTCAAGCGTATCGAACGCCATCTTCTGTTCATCACTCAGATCGTATTCGATGCGTGTACGCGGTAGGTCCTTCGGTAGCACGGGACGCCCTTTACGGGTGTGACTCCCTACGGGAATGGCGTCAACCGCAGGCGGTGCTGGGATATCCGTGGCAGCGTCAAACAGCTCAGCTTGGCCCGCCAGGCGCTCGGAGCTCACGCCAAAGCGCGCACGGTTCAACTGCGCAATCTGATGCTGGAGGATTTCCAACTGCTCCCACAACACCCGTGCAAGCCGGTTCTGTTCGAGCGCGAACGCTTGCAGCGCATCGGGCTCGACGGGAAGATCCGCGACAGTGACGGCGTTGGGTGGCATGTGCTCCATGATGCCTAACTCAAGCCACGTTTACAAGCTCGAGGCTGCGCTGGAGCACCTCACGTCACGCGCGTCACTGCCACGGTGTGGTGCGGCTCTCGCGCCGGAATCTCGATGCCTTCGAGCCATGCGTTGAGCTCCGCGAGCGTGAAGCCGCGCTGAGCGAGTAACGAGGGTGACGGGAAACGGCCTCTTTCGAGACGCTTATACCAAAGCGCGAAACCGGTCCGATCCCAATAAAGAATCTTCACTTTGGAGCGGTCTCGCGCCACGAAGACGAACAGGTTACCCGATGCCGGTTTCTGAGCAAGTAGCGGCTCAACGAGATAGGACAGCCCATCGATCGCCTTGCGCATGTCGACCGGGTCGCGACAGATGTAAGCGCGAACGTCCGAGGCAATCAGCACCGATCACCTCCGAGTTGTCCAAGCACAAATCGCACGATGCGCTCGGCGTGAACGCCGCTCAGTTCAATGCGAACGCCCGCGAGCGAGAGCGTCACTCGATCACGTGACGCCGGTGCGTCAGCCGCCGGCAGTGCGACGGCCGGCACTTGGGGCGCCAACTCGCAATCCAGATTCGAAGCGATGAATGCCGCATCCGCAGTAACCGCGAGCGGCGGCTTAATCTCTTTGACGGAACCTGAAAGCTTCTTACGCCACAGGCTGAAGGTGCTTACCGCGAGACCTTGTTCTCGGCAAAACCGCCGAGCGCCGATACCACTCGCTTTCCAGGTGGTGACCATTTCTCCCCAGAACGCTTCCCCTTGCCGTGGGCGACGTGTGCCCATCGCCGTTGCAGCCTTAATGTTCTCGTCTTCCATCGCATTGCCCTCGTTCTCACGAAGGCACTACCTTCACATTCGGGATGCCGCGATTCAAGACGGGATCCGCTGACGCTTACGGACAATCCAGATCCGCGCGAGGTACATCCAGACACGATGTTTCACGTTCGGCGCGCAGATCCAGGCTGTGCGGGTCCATGCGGCGAGCAATACGATCTCCACGACCAGCGCCGGTATCCAGATTGCGTAAGGCGTCGGCAGCGGCAGCGCGTACATGACGTAGGCGTTGATCAGGATCAGGATTGCGCACGTGGGAATCCCGAGACCCCACCAGACCTTCCAGAGTGGTTCCTTTCCGCCCCACGCATTCTTGAACATCGAAAACCCCGTGATTAATAAGTGGTTGCGGCGTTGGCGGCAGTCCGATTAACGATCGATGCCAACAACCGATGTCCGTTATTTCGGCTTCGCGCGCGCTAACTTGAATGTCGAGCTTTTGCCGCCGTTTTGGGCCAGATCAAATGCGTCGTTAGACCCGGTGAACGGACAGAACCATTGAGCGTCAACCAGCATCAGCACGATAAGTGCACGCGTCAGAATTTTCGCGTGCAAGGGCGACTCACGACCCGTTGCTGCCGGTCGAACCGTCGAAGTCCCAAGGGCCGATTTCGATTGTTCAACGGTCATTCGTGAAGATCGTGGGTGTAGCACGCAATTAGGCGAGCAGATCTGAGGCGTTTTCGCTTTCCACCTCGCGCCACAATTGATCAATATCCTCGCTATATCGGTGATTGCCCATGCCACGTCGTCATGCGAGGTATGGATTGCAGCGTGAACAGAAGAAATTCAGTTGGCGAGATATTCGTATGCAGGCGTCGACTATTGACGCGATGGAATGGCGACTGGCGACTGGCGACTGGCGGCTGGCGTCAGGTGGTCCGCGGGCGCTGGACACCACCGCGCATCGGGCGGCCGGCCCTTGCGATAAAGCGTGCATCGTCATGCTCGCTCCCGGGGGGCGGCATGGAAAATGGCCGGAGTTAGGCCTCGGCGTGTACCGGTTTTGCACGGACGGACCGACGATGCTCGAGTCCGCCTGAAGTGGACGCGCGCAGCTTGGGCGGCACCCGCGTCGCAACTCTCAGGCACGCGCGTGGCGTTCGCGTGAAAATCGTCCGACCACCGCGCAAGGGCAGTGTCATGAGCCCAGCAGCCCCGCCGCGATGTTCACGCACAAGCCGAGCACGGCGACGTTGAAGTAGAACGACAGGATCGATTGAGCGAGCGTCGCGCGGCGAATTTCGCGCGAGCGTAGCACGACGTCCGAGGTCTGCGACGCAACCGCGATCGTGAACGAGTAGTAGAGGAAGTCCCAGTAGTTCGGCAGCAAATGGTGGTCGGGGAACTTCAACGCGGTTTCCCGGGCGTCGGTGTCGTAGTAGAGCCGCGCGTAGTGGAGCGTGAAGATTGTCGGAATCAGAAACCATGCGCCCATCAACGTCAGACCGGTCAGCAGGTAGTGCGATACGATCGACGCGCCTCCCGCACCCTTCGCCGAGGCGAGCTCTAGTACGATCGCGGCGATGCTCGCGACCGTCGCGATACAGATTACGAACAGCACGACGCCCGCGTTTTCGTCGTCGCGTATCGCGTATTCGCGCACGCGGTGTTCCTCGGTGAGGGCCATATGTACCGAGATCATCAGCAGGTAGCTCCAGACGGCCGCGTCCCAACCGAGCAGTGTGCGCGTCAGCGGACTCGTATGGCCGGGAATGAGGAGCGCGACGACGACGCCGATCGCGAGGCCGATCACCGTGCGGGGACGATTGCGAAGAAGCTGCGGATAGTATTTGATGGACATGGGACTCGATGAACGATCTTTCGCAGCGGCCTTACCCGTCGCTTTCAGTAGACAGTCGGTTGCGCGGCCGCCGCGCAACCCGGGTCGTCATACCGCCATCATTGCAATCATGCATGCAACACCACGCACGCGGTGCGCGTGAATCTCCGCACGGATACTAGACCGCTTTCCGGCGCGGCTGAGTTGCCGCATTCCGTGAATACTATAAGCTATGGTCAAGACGGCCATCTATGATCAGGCGGGTTATTGGGCGTTCGAGAGCTGCCGGTGAGCACAGTGCACAATTCAGTCTTCATTGTCCTGGAACGGCCGGTGTGGACTTCCCCGGCCGCGGTCAATTGTGGGCCAGCGCGAACTCGCCGCGCGCACAATCTGATCACAGTGCCTGCCCAGGTCCCTGCTTAAGCATTGGTGACGTTTTGTGCAACTGTCGACCGCCGCGAACACCTTATGCCAAATCGCGGCGGATCTCAATTACCATTCAGCAGGGATTGGCACCCGCTTCACCGCAGTCGATGTGGCGGCGATTTCTCCCGTCGTGGGGTGTCGGCAGGTAGGGGAAGACCGTGTAGATGCCGTTCGCGGTCAAGTTGCTGCCTTCGGCACCGATGTTGAAGTTCACGCCATCACCCAGCAACAGGTTGCCCGTCGACGCGCCTGTCAGCCGGCCCGCAATGACCCGCAGCGCGATATCGGTCACGTCGTCATTCGGGCGCCGCCCATTGGGCCAGCCGGCGTTGTCCCCGGCAAGAACGGCGAGGCGACGCTGCTGCGCAGGTGGTGTCGGAGAAACACCCAGATTAAGCCGCAGAAGTTCCGAGCAATCGCGTGCGCCGCACGTCCCAGTCTGCGGTTGGGATGGATACTTGAGAAGCACGTTTACCAAATCGGTCCGGTTGGTCGTCGGAATCGTCAAGCCGAACCGGAGGTTGAGTGCGGTCGCCAGCCTGGAGTTGAGATAGAAACCCAGGAATTGCGCTTCGTTGGCCGGATTGGTCATGTTCCATTTATCTTTCGTATCGGTCCCAATGACCAGTTCGTTGACGAGTGGATTGCCCATGCGGGACACCTGCACCCAAGGTCCGGCGTTGTCCTGACCGTCGCCCATTCCGCGGCCCTCATGACGCATTGTGGACACATAGGCGCCGATTACGGCATTGGGTTTGGACGTCACCGTGCTGATTGGGACTTCGATCGCAATGGTGCTGATGTTGAAGCCGGAGAATGTGTCGTTGCCAAATGGATTCACGTGATCGTTGGCATCCTCCGCCGCCGTCAACACAGGTGGCGTGCGGCGAAGATTCACCGTGTCGAACACTGCGCCCAGGTCGATGTAGAACGTCTCACCGCGCTGGCCGGCGAAGACCTTGCCGCCGTTCGCCAGCAAGTAGATACCCTGTGCGGCTAGCGCCTCGTAATTGGGCATCGTTAGCGGTCCCACGTTGGACGGGACCGCGAACATGCTCCGGGTACCCAGGTCGGTGCGCTCGCCGTGACGCACTTGCGTCACCGTGTAGCTCTGGCGCAGGATCAGGCCGTCCGAGCCCGGTCCGTCGAGCGCAGTGATCGGCGGCAGTGCGGCGTATGACAGCGGCAGCTGTTGGTTCGCCAGGGGCCCGCGCAATTCGGTCTTGAAGCGGATTTCGTAGACCAGGTCGTCGGCCTTGCCGTTGCCATTGGTGTCGACGTTGATGCGATAAATCACGTCATCGCCGAAATTGAAATAATTCGGTCCAGCGCCAGGGTCCTGCATGGGAATCACGTTCAAAATGAAAACGACGTTGTTAGGATTCGTCCAACTCCGGAACATGTAAAAGTCGGTGTTGTCGGCGGTCGGGTCGTTCGCAATCAGGGGTGCCTCGCGGTGACTGGCAGCGTACGTTCCACTGCTCCAAAGCGCAGCGGCGCAAAGCGCGACGGCCCCCATGATGCGGGCAATAGATGTCATGATGTTCTCCTTCAGGTTATAAACGGGCGGCCAACGAGCCAAATATGGCGACGTTAAGTGCGCGCTCGACTAGCCAGATCATGGCGATGGTCGCGGTCACCGCTGAGCCGCCGGCAAGCACCACGCGCCGGTATGCCCAGGTTGCCCGCAACGAGAACGCCAGTGGCAGATAAACGAATACGATGGCGAGTTGCCCTGCTTCGACGCCAAGATTGAATCCGGCGAGCGACAGCGCAAGCGAACCGGCCGGCAAGCCGAGGTCGTGCAGCGCGCCTGCGAAGCCCAATCCGTGCAGCAGCCCGAAGCCGAACGCCGCCATCCAGCGTCCGTTCGCCATCAGCGGAAACAGGTTATTCAGCGCCGCCAGCACTACCGACAAGGCGATGCCCGATTCAACGAGACGCGAAGGCAGCACGACGATCGATAGCGCCGCGAGCGTGAGTGTGATCGAGTGCGCCACCGTAAACGCGGTCACAACCTTGGTGACATCTATGAATGCCCGGCGAAACGATGCGCCCGGCTGCCATGCATGCCCCTCACGAATCAGCACCGCAGGCAGCAGCAGCGAGAGCAGGAACAGGATGTGATCGTATCCGGTCCAGATGTGCCAGACGCCTTCGTTCAGATACATCGCGAACTGCGTCAACGGGCCGCCGGTATCGGTGCCGACAATGCGGTGCGGCACGTCAGCGCTAAATACGACGCTTCGGCTTTGGCCGTTCTCGACGAAGTTGAGAAGTCCCCGATGCTGGGGATCAAGGCCTTCGAACAGCCGGTAATCGATAGAAAGTGTTGGGCTCGCCCGCGGACATTGTCCGGTGAACGTCAGCACCGCGTAGGTGCCATCGGTGTGCGAGTCGATCAGTTGCCCGGTCGGTTCGAGCGCACAAAGCTTGCCGGCGGAGGACACCTGGAGATGTGCAAGTGCATACGCCGCGATATCGCGCTTTCGGGCACGTACTTCACCCCATGTGATGTCTCCATCGCCGTTCTCATCGAGCCCAAGCGCGTTGTCGAGATCGCGTAGCGCGATATCCCACTGACCGCGCAGGGCTTGCCCGCTGCGCTCCAGCGTGAGGTAGGCGTCGCTTGCCTTATGCGCAAACGCGGGCGCTATCAGCAACGCAAGCACAAAGGCGAGCAGGACGCGTTTCATTGCCGCACCTGCAGGAGCGTGACGATCGCCGTATCTTCGAGATGCATTGCGGCGACCCAATCGGATGCGATCTTTAGGGCATCCGCATCGCCGGCCGCACGCGCGGCTTCGATCAGAATCCGCAGGTCTGACGGCTCGCGTTGGACCAACCAGTTTTCACGCGCGAGAATGAGTGCTGCTTTGACGTCATGTTCCACTGTGAGACGAAAGCGCGCCTCCTCCCTGCGATGCAGGCTATCCCCGCGGCGACGCGCGGCGTCAAAGCGCGCCGAGAGATCCTCGCGGTGCGCAGCGAATGACGCGCGCAATTCCGGCAGCTGTTGCTCGGCCAGCACTAAACGAAGCATTAGCATGTCGTTTTTCGTAGCGTCACGCAAAAGCGGCAACAACTCTCGCGGACGACCGCGATCCAGCAGAAAATCGGCGTACGCCCCCTGCAGATAAGCGTCACCCGGGTCGAGCGCAAGTGCGTCGCGGAAATGTCGCTCGGCTGCAGCGAAGTCGCCGCGGCGAGCGGCAATTTCCGCGGCGAGCGTCAACGCCCACTCGCGCACGTCCAGATTGCCGACGCCTTGCGCAAGCACCTGCACGAGCGCCCCGTATGCGGCGGCTGCGTTGCCGGTCAGGCTCGACGATGTCGCATCGCACCCCATGACGACGATGGGTGCAACGAGTCCCTTCAGTTGCTCGCAATCGTGCCGCGCGTCCGCGTAGCGCCCGCGCACGCTGAGCACTGTGGCGCGCGTCAGTCGCGCCTGCGCGAGCGCTGGATGCGCGGCCAGCAACCTATCCAGATCGGCAAGCGAGCCTTCGAAATCATGCTGGCTTTGCTTGAGCGTCGCGCGCAGCAATAACACGGTCGGCGGCACATCCTCTGCGCCCCACCACGGCGCCAGCGCCGCCTGCGCCTGGCCGAAGAAGCGCGGATCGCCCAGCCTTCGCCCCGCTTCGAGAGCGCGACGGACGACGGACACTGCGAGGTTGAGATCGCGCGGGTTCATCATCAGCGTCGCGCGCATGCGCTTCAGTTGCGCAAGCGCCGGATCGTTTTTTTCCGGGAGGTGTTCGAGCACCACTCCGTCGCTTTCGGGTACATACGGCTTCGCCCAACTCTCGCCTGAGAGCAGGACAAGCGCGGCTACCACCGATACGAATCGCCAACCCGACATCGAACTTCCCCTTCTGCATTGGGTTATACGCGAAAGGTCCCGATCCGGATGCAGTCGGCGGTCACTGTTGCTTCCAGCGTCTTGCTTTTGGCTGCGCAATTTGCGCGTCCGCCACGTCAGCGTGGTTCAGCATGATGGGTTAGCCAGAAGTAGAGCTGGTTTCGCTTGACGTTGATGTTGGTTGCACCAGGTCAATCACAGCCTGCGACGCCGCCTGCGCGGGCGAGTGAAGAGCGAACTAATTAATGTCGATCAGGTGACGATACGGCTGCGCTATACAGCCGCTCTACCCTGAATTAGATCCGTCTGTAACGCCCTGCACATAGCGCACGCGCGAATGGGCTTTTTCAGGGTTCGAGTTGCATTTTTGGCTTTCCGGTTCGATTTATAGGCGACTTCTCAATCACATTCAACGCTTAAGATCTGTCATGAACAGTCAATACAATGATGTCCCAAGCCACAGCGCGGGGGCGCTGCTATGGCCAGAGCAGACATTCGCGCGTCAGAGCACGGGATGGCAAGCCGGGCGGTGTCCATATAAAACTGTGTCAAAACACCTAGGGGCTCCGACCATGGCGACGTTCGTCGCTTTCAAGGCCCCCATTCTCGGGAACGGAGGAGCGACTGAATAATTTGGCACCCTAGGAACCGCAGCGCCGTCAGCTGGCGGCGTTACCCCTGCAACGTCTCGATCAGCCGTTGTGAACAAGGAGCTTAATAACGCGCTTCATGTTGTAGGCAAGCACGTACAGACTCATCTCCGTGCTAACTCGCACCGTCGCCATCAAATTTACAGCAACGACCGGAGTTGGCCGCACTCCGACCGACGATGCCCTGTCGGTGCTCGGCGACGCGCGCACGGCGGGCGACCCGAAGAGGTCCTTAGCCCAACGAGAAAAAGGACGTTCACAGACCGCAGGCCCGATCGATTTCCCGCCTGATTCGTGCGATCGGCGGTAGTCGGCCTTCCGAGTCGAATGTTCTGAGCGGGTCGGTGCGGAAGTTCGCTTGGTGGCTTCAACTATTCAATCATCTGAATAAACTGACCCTGCCAGACCGAGGTTCGCTCACTCCGGAATAATCCAGCGTGCTTCATCGTTTAATCGTGAGGCAACCACGTCCTCGGCCGCGCGCCTTTTTCGCGGCGGGTTGAATTTGTGGAGCACACCGATGTGCCGGGCGACGCCGACGACTCCGCGCGTCGAAACGTGGGAGATACATGCAAGAGTCCATCATGGACAAGATACTTGGCTTTGGGGCATTACTCGTCTATGTCAGCTTTTCTGCCCCCGCGTTCGCGCAAGCATATGACGGTTTACCCATACAGGCCAACAGCACCAATTGCCGCGCGGTCGCCGGGCAGGCGAACATCGACGGTTCGATGCAACAGATCATCGGGCGCGCGTGCCTGCAAAGTGACGGGACATGGCAGTTCGAGCAGAGTTCCGACGGCAGCGTGTTGTGGTATCCGGTTGCCGCCTACCCATATCCCGACCCGTGGTGGTGGGGGCCGCCGATTTTCATCGGCGCGGGTGTGAGCTTCATCTTCGTCGATCGTTTCCATCACTTCCACCACTTCCATCACTTCAGTCATTTCCATCAGCTGGATCACAACCACTTCGGCAAGCCAGTGGGAGCGGGCCTTCACCGCGGACCTTTCCCGGGCGGCGGCATGCGCGGCTTCGGCGGCGTTCAAGCGTCCGGCGGCATGCGCGGCTTCGGCGGCATGCAAGCGTCGAGCGGCATGCGCGGCTTCGGCGGCATGCAAGCGTCCAGTGGCATGCGTGGCTTCGGCGGCATGCGACGGCGCTAGCCCCACCCGCACTTCAACTCCATAGGGTAGTTTCTTGCCCGGACCCTCTGCCTCAATATTGACCACGCAAAACTGCGTGCTGGCGTTCCCGGCCCAGTGCCCCAGCATTGTTGTTGTAGTCGCATCAGCGGGGTCCTCCCATTGGGGCTCAGGGTTCCATGTCGTTCGGACAGTCGGCACCGAGTGTGACGAGTGACAGTTTGCGGATGCTGAGCCGACGTCCGAATGTCCGACCGGCGGTACGAGCGAATGACCCTTCATGGCCGATACTGTTGAAAAAGTCGTAGCGCGTCGCCCTAACACCAGGAGTGAAAAATTCGACCTCTCAGATAGCCCCACTAACCGCTCGCGAGCATCGGTTAAGGGTAAAGCGACCCATGAAAACCGGATTAGAACGACCGTCACCGACTTTTTCAACAGCATCGGCCGAACACGGTCTCATGATTGACAGTCGCAGCCGCCTCCCGGCCACCCCTTCGTTAAGGTGCCACTCGAGAAAGGGGAACCTATCCACATGAGCTTGGACAACCGCGTTCGGCCGTGATTTGAGCCATGGCCATCGACATGATCCTCCCTTCGATGTTGACCTTCGCCACCGTGAACATGAATTGCCACCGGGGCCGGCGAGGCGAATGAGTCGGCGCAGCGACGGCTACAGATAAGTGCAACAATAAAAAGCCTTCAACGCCCTTTGAAACTCATCCTGTCACACGGAGGCGACCATGTTGGCGATCGCGAGAAAACGGGTTGTGGCAACGGTGAACAAGATTCTCGAAGCACGGCTGGCACCGTGGTTTGCGTCCGCTCTCGCGAGCGCTGCGCTCACCATCGGCTCGGCGCAGGCGCAGCCGCCGTCGTTCGAGACCTTCGCCGTCCCGACCGGCAGTGCGCCGCATGACGTCGCGCCGTCGCCGGACGGCGCCGTGTGGTACACCGCACAGGCGCTGGGCGCGGTCGGACGGCTGGACCCGCGTAGCGGCAGGATCGACAAGATTGCGCTCGGCACCGGATCGGCGCCGCACGGCGTGATCGTGGGTCCCGATCGCGCGGCGTGGGTGACTGACGGCGGCCAGAACGCGATTGTGCGCATTGATCCGAAGACCCTCGCCGTCACGCGTTTTCCGCTGCCGAAGGAGCGGCCAGACGCCAATCTGAACACCGCCGTGTTCGACAAACAAGGACATCTGTGGTTTACCGGGCAAAGCGGCATCTATGGCGAACTGGATCCGCAGCGCGCCCGCATGCGAGTCTTCGATGCGCCGCGCGGGCGCGGGCCCTACGGCATGTGCGTGACCCCGGGCGGTAGTCTGTATTTCGCGTCACTGGCGGGGAGTTATCTCGGTCGCATCGATCCTGGGAGTGGGGCGGCGCAGGTCATCGAGCCGCCAACGTCGAAGCAGGGCGCGCGCCGCGTATGGTCCGATTCGAAGGGGCACGTCTGGGTCAGCGAGTGGAACGCAGGAAAAGTCGGCGTATTCGATCCCGTGACGCATCAATGGCGCGAATGGCGATTGCCCGGCGACGATCCGCACGCGTACGCAATATTTGTAGACGACCAGGATATCGTCTGGCTCAGTGAATGGAGCGCCAACGCGCTAGTGCGCTTTGACCCGCGTGCCGAGCGGTTCGACGTGTTTCCGCTGCCGCGCCCGCACGCGAACGTACGTGAGATGATGGGCCGCCCGGGCGAAGTCTGGCTGTCCGAATCCGGCACCGATCATCTGCTGCTCTACCGCTCCCGCGCAGCTGGTGCGAGCGGGAAGTGACGACTCACTGTGCCGACAGTGAAATTCCGAAGTCCGCTCCGCCACGCGCGCTAGTCCAGCGCAAAAACGGCCTAGAGCAACTGCAGAGTTTGCGGATCGGCTTCACCACCGAAATACTTGCGCAGCGCTTCCACAAATACATCGTTGTCGCTCGTGGCGCGCGCGAACAGGCTGATCGACGATCGAAACTTCAGGTAATCCGGATATCCGAAAATTTCCTCGATGGAACGCTCTTCGACGAGGTTGACCAGTCGCGTCGATTCGCGCAGCCGTGGGCCGAGTAACGGGTGGCGCAGATAGGCTTCGGCCTCGGCCAACGACGAGATCGCGAACCGCTGCGCCATTGCGCTTGCCCCGAGGCCCTGGATTTGCGGAAACACGAACCACATCCAGTGGCTTCGCTTACGTCCATCCGTCAATTCATCGCATACCTGTGCGAACACCGGATCCTGGGCGTCGACAAAGCGCTGAAGGTCATATGGATCGTCCATTTCGTATTTCCTTGATACCGGCGTGGAAATCCAACCGTGAACCCGATTCTCGCACCTGTTTTCCACCTCGACCGCCGCCCGCCGCGGCAATTACCTGCTACCCAATACGGCATCGAGAGTTGCGCTTTTAACGATAGCGCATTGGCGGCCTTCGCGCTCCCCCACCATCGGCAGCCCGGTGCGACCTGCTGAGTTCGACCCACAACTGCCGGTCGCGCTGTCTGGGGTTCAACGGCGGTTAACTGAGTGGTCCGGTCATCCAAGCCAGCTCGCCGGGGGCAGCGGTTCGGCCAATCCGGACATTCGCACTTCTCGAGCCTATTCCGGAACGTGGGGACATGGAGCCTCGCGAATAGCCCTTATCGATCCGTTGCTTCGATAAGGGCGCCGGCGCGACGCAGCTTTTTCTAAGCGCAAATCCGACGCAACGCGGGGATACGATCGGGTTGCCGGTGACCCGGGTCGATGTGCGCGTCTCAACTCCGGAATTTCTGAACCGGCGCCTCGTTCGTCCGCGCATCGGGCGTCCGGTTCGGCACAGGACGCTGAATGGTCAGCCGATTTGACAGCCAACTGAGTTTCCGGCCTACGAAATCCGGAGTACGGCTCATGCGACTCAGGCGATCACACAAGCTCGATACAGCTTGCTTCGTCGAACTTTGCCTGGGCGACCGGTTTGTCGTTTCACGATTGTGGGCGGCCAGCGTCAAATGCAGCGCACACGACCACACATGGCAGAATTCAACGCCGGGTTGGCAGAATCCACTGCAAGCTTTTGCGCGTCGCAAAGGTGTTAAGGCAGTAGCCTGTAGTTCAGCGTGGCGCCTCGGCCGCGCAAGAACAGGAAGCGTTTGCCATGTCACCATCGCAAGCCATTGTTGCATCGATTCACCGATATCCCGTCAAGTCAATGATGGGTGAGGAACTCAACTCAGTCGCGATTACCACGCGCGGAGTGGCGGGCGATCGCGCCTACTCGCTCATCGATGTCGAGACCAATAAGCTCGTCAATGCGAAGCATCCCCAAAAGTGGCCGGAGATGTTTGCCTACCGTGCCCGCTACACGTCGCCCCCGGTTTCGCCGGAGCATGTGCCGCCGGTGTACATCGCGTTGCCCAATGGCGATGTGATCGAATCCACATCCGGCGATGCGGAGCAAACGTTGTCCGCAGCGCTGCGCAAACGCGTGCGTCTTGTGCGTCCCGATGAATCGAACCAGGGGTTCGAAGGCTTTGTGCCTACTGTCGAGGGCGTGTCCGATCGCGACTTCGTTTTCGACAAGATCTCCCCGCCAGGAACGTTTTTCGACATCGGGCTAATCCATATCCTGACGACGTCGACCATCGACGCCTTGCGAAAAACGGTGCCGCACAGCCGCATCGAAAGCCGTCGCTTTCGCCCTAACCTCGTCATCCGTACCGATGGCGCGGAAGGTTTCGTCGAGAACACATGGGTGGGTCGAACGTTGCGCATAGGCCAGGTGGTGCTGCAGGTGAAACAGCCGACGCAACGATGTGTGATGACGACGCTTGCCCAGGGAGACTTGCCCAAGGACATTTCTGTCCTGAAGGCGATCTATCAGCATAACGCGGGCACCATCGGTGTGTACGCGGAGCCGGTGCAGATCGGCACGGTGCGAGTCAACGACGCGGTCGAGTTGAATTGAATAACTGTGCACAAGCTTGACGCGCTGTACCGCCACGTCAGTCGTAACGTCTGTTGTCCCTATGCCGCGGACTACATCGAAGGATATCGATGCCGCGGTAATTCACGAGGTCCACACAATGAAGACCTGGCAGTGCGTCGTTTGCGGATTCATTTGTAAACAAGCCGAGGGTATCCCTGAGGATGGCATAGCATCCGGCACGCCGTGGGAGGATGTCCCCCCGACTGGGCCTGTCCAGAGTGTGCTGTGAGCAAAGCCGAGTTCGTAATGGTCGAGCTCGCTTGAAACATGTGAGAGGCTTTGATGGATCTGCTTATGTTTGGCCTTGTCGCGATAGGATTCGGCGCTTATTCCACTTACCTTCTGGCGACGAGTCTGCCGGACGAGGTCCTTGATGCTGCTGCGAAACACTGTCGGTTCGCCGGCGTTGGCGGCGACACCGTTCACGAAGAAGATATGGAACTGGCGATCAATCGGTTATCTGAAGGAAAGGGCAGTCGCTTGCCTCCATGCCCGGCTAGACGAGACATCTAGTGCGCCACTTTTCGCGCAGGAAGCTCAACTGAAAAACATCGCGGCCAGGTGTGGCAGAGATCCGCTTGTGGTCGATAAACTCCTATCCGCGCCGCCAGGAAGCGGACATTGCCGAACGGCCTCAACTGCGAGGAGCGAAGGTCCGGTTTGGCCGATGACGGAGCATTCATCTTCGACAATCGGATGGCCGGTTCCGAGGCGAAGCCGACGCCTGAACGTCCGACCGACGACGCATGTGAACGGCGGGTTGTGGCCGAGCCTGTGTGAAAACACACTCATCGCCTAAACTGAATCAACTCATTGAGACCGGGTGACTCATGAAGCGATTCGTTGAAGGCGATGAGCGCAAGCAGGTCGCACTACTTCCCGAATGCGTCGATGACTACATCGGCCAGGACAACCCGGTCAGAATCGTCGACGTGTTCGTAGACGAACTGGACCTCACGACGCTCGGCTTCAACGGCACCACGCCCGCAATCACCGGCCGCCCGTCCTACCACCCTGGCGTGATGCTCAAGATCTATATCTATGGGTATCTGAACCGGGTACCCTCAAGCCGGCGTCTTGAGCGCGAATGCCAGCGCAATGTCGAGATGATGTGGCTGACGGGGCATCTGGCACCGGACTTCAAGACGATCGCCGACTTTCGCCGCGACAACGGACCGGCCATCCGCAACGTATGCCGTCGTTTCGTCGAACTATGTCGCGGACTGAAGCTGTTATCCAGCGACATGGTGGCCATCGACGGCAGCAAGTTCAAGGCGGTGAACAGCCGCGACAGAAACTATACGGCCGGCAAGATCGACAAGCGTCAGCAACAGATTGAGGAAAGCGTTCAGCGATATCTCGACATGATTGAGACTGCAGACCGTACTAGCCCAACGGGTTTCGACGTGAAGACCGTGCGCCTATACGAGAAGATCGCGATATTGCGCCAGCGGATGCGTGAGCTCGAGCAGATCAAACAGCAGTTGAAGGATGAACCGGACGGACAGCTATCGCTCACTGACCCGGATTCCCGCTCCATGACCAGCGGTGGCAAGAGAACCGGAACGGTCGGCTACAACGTCCAGACAGCAGTTGATACGAAGCATCATCTTATTGTCGAACACGAGGTGACGAATATCGGAGGCGATCATGGTCAACTCAGCAAGATGGCTCTGTCGGCAAAGAACGCGATGGGCAAGCCAAAGCTGAAGGTGCTGGCTGACCGGGGCTACTTCAGTGGTCCGGACATCCGCGCGTGCGAACTGGCAGGGATCACGGCGTATGTCCCGAAACCGCTCACCTCAGCGTCAAGGAAGAAAGGGCTCTTCACCAAACGCGACTTCATCTACGTTGCAAGAAGCGATGAGTATCGATGTCCCGCCGGTGAGCGCGCAATTCTTCGATTCAAGACCGTCGAGAAAGACATGAATCTGCGCGTGTACTGGCCCAGCGCATGCCCGCGTTGCCATCTCAAGGAGCGATGTTCGCCCAGCGACTATCGCCGCATCCGACGATGGGAGCACGAACAAGTACTGGAAGTTATGCAGCGTCGACTCGACCGGAAGCCTGATGCAATGATCATCCGAAGAAGCACTGTCGAACACGTCTTCGGCACGCTGAAGCATTGGATGGGGGCCACCCACTTCCTGACCCGGACGCTGGGACACGTGAGCACGGAAATGAGTCTTCAGGTATTGGCCTACAACCTGAAGCGCGTCATGAATATACTTGGGGTTGCCGGGATGATGAAGGCGATGAGGATGACTGCAAGCTGAAGCCCCAAGGGGCTTCTTGCGCCCGCGGATGTTTGATTAGCGCAAGCGAGACGCATCTAACTTTATCGACCGACCGGCAACCTCGCCCTCAGAGCCAAAACTGAGTTTCCACACAGGCTCGGCCGAACTCAGCCCGATGATGACTCAGGGCGTGAAGCGGTGTTACGTACTCGCTGCCACGCGACGGCTGTTTCTCAGGTACAACAGTCATTCAACCAGTCGTGACAGCCGGCAAATCGTTGGCCTTGCCGTCGCTCGCGTGCACACGTTGTCCGATGTTTTGCGGTTGCAAGACGAGATCATGTCGATCGAAAGGAATTCAGAGTTGCGCCTCTCGAACGGTCGCGCTCTGACACCGTGCCGCCTTTCGTACTCGGGCGGTATAAGACCGCATTCGGAGTCAAGCACTCAGACGAGCGGGGGCATCGCGGTCCCACGCATCTCACCTGAGGGCAATATCGCCATATTGCGCAGCTGACCAGTTCAACGCGTGGTGGCCCGCAGTGGGCGACGATCGACGTACACTGCCTGGTTCGGGGTTAAGCTGGTCCGCGCCGGCCCGCCTTGGCAGGCGAACAGCGTGGTGTTCGTGTCGCATGGTGATTGTTTCTACTTCGCCTTCGTCGCGAAGCTTCTGCAGCGCATACGCACGTGTGGATTCGTACAGCCAGTACAGAGCGCGTGGCCCCTCAAATTGCACATTCAGGAGAGATTTTGCGACGAGCGCGTCGATTCCCGCGATCGCACTGCTTAGGGAAAGCGTCGCGTCATATGCCACGACGCCGAGCGCTTCTAGCGTAAAGAGACCATCGAATACGGCAGTGCGCCGGAAGAGAGTCCGCTCTGTATGATCGAGCAACGCATGGCTCCAGTCAAAGGTCGCACGCAGGCTCTGGTGGCGCGGTCGTGCGGTACGATATCCACCGGTGAGAAACGCCATGCGGTCGTCCAGACAATGCCGTGCACCGTCGAGGCCAAGGGCAGCGACGCGGGCAGCCGCTAGTTCAATCGCGAGGGGTATGCCATCCAGCCGTCGGCAAATCTCACCGACAAGCTGGAGCTGCTGGCCGTCGGCGCCCACGGTCAGCTGCATGGCGTTTGCACGCTGGAGGAACAACCTGACCGCCGAATGCCCACGGATATCGACTTGCGAGGTATACGCCGGTGGCGTTTCAAGCGGATCGACTTTGAATGTATGCTCGGGCGATATGCGCAACCGTTCCCTGCTGGTCACGACGACGCGCACGTGGTTATTTGCAGCGAGCAAGGCGTCGACTATCTCCGCCACGTGCGCGATCAGATGTTCAGCATTATCGATAAGTAGCAGCCCGCGCAGATCCGAAAGCGCGCACGCGACGCCTTTTTCAGGGACTCCAGCGCCCCCAGTCGGCCGACCGCAGCCTTTCATAATGGCATCGAGCATACCTTCCCGCGTCGTCACGCCAGATAGGTCGACGAAGTATGCGGGTTCGACCGAGTCTTCTTCAGTTCGACGCGCGACCTCGAGCGAGAGCCGCGTCTTGCCGATCCCCCCAGCGCCCACGAGCGTTATCAGGCGCGAACTTTCGAGCATCGCGAGGATCCGCTGAACGGCCGTCTCCCGCCCGACCAACGCGATGTTCGACGGCAGCTGGTTCGCGTCTCGCATCGACCCGCCCATCCAGGAAGTGAGGGCCACGTCCGTTTTTTGCACGCAAAGCTGATACCCGCGCCCAGGCACCGTGAGGACAAGATTCCGGTCGGGTCCGAGAATTTTGCGCAAGGCCGACAGATGGACATGGATGTTGTTTTCCTCGACGATCGTTTGCGGCCACACCACGCTCATTAACTCGTCTTTGGTGACAAGGCGGCCGCCAGCCGAAACAAGCACGGCCAGGATATCGAAGGCCCGGGACCCAACGGGTATTGCTACCCCGTCTCGGCGCAGTTCCCGCGTTCCGAGATCGACACGAAACCGGCCCAGTTCCATCACGCCGGTGGTGAGGTTTAGAGGACGATCGAAGGCTGCCATGTGAATGCTCGCGTGGGTCGAAGTGAAACGGAGTCTGCCGATCACAATCGCGCTTTAGGTAGGCGCGAGCAGGTAGTTGGCGCATGTCGCACCTGCTCAACCGTCGTTGTGCATCGGGACCGAATATCGCGTCCTGCCCGTCGTCGGCCGCTCTCGTCGCGAGAATCGCCCGATCAAGTGCACTTACAATGTTGTGGCAAGTGTGCCTGCTTTGCTTTTTTCGAGAAACTGGCCCATCAACGAAAGTATTTTGAAAATAGTTCAACAATGAATGTTACTTTGGATGAGCTTCAGGCCTTTTCAGCCGTTGTAGATACGGGCTCAATGACGGCCGCAGCGCACCATCTGAACCTGACGGTGTCGGCGGTAAGTCGCTTGCTCGGGCGCCTCGAGGAAAAGCTGAAAACGACACTGCTCCGCCGAAACACGCGCAAACTCGAGCTCACCGAGGAGGGACGGGTATTCCTTCAGCATGCGCGAGCGATCATCGACTCTGTCGAAACCGCAGAAGAACTGATGGTCGCACAGCGCGAAACGCCTTCGGGGCGGCTGCGGATCGACGCCGCGGCACCATTCATGCGGCATGTGATCGTGCCACTCGTGCAGGGCTACCGAGAGCGCTATCCGCATGTCACTCTGGAGCTCAACACCAACGACCGCATCATTGATCTGCTCGAAAGTCGCACCGACATAGCGATCAGAATCGCCCGCCTCAAGGATTCGACATTGCACAGCAGGCTCCTTGGAAATAGCCGGATGCGCATTCTCGCGAGTCGGGGCTACCTCGAGAAGCATGGTCAGCCGCGCAACGTTGAAGAGCTTGGCAAGCATGTGCTTCTGGGCTTCAATCAGCCGGAGTCGCTTAATGTCTGGCCACTGTTAGGCGCTGATGGTGAGCCTTATCGTATTGAGCCAGTCGCTTATTCGTCGAGCGGCGAGACACTTCGGCAACTGGCGCTTCAGGGCGTTGGAATAGTTTGCCTTTCGGACTTCATGACCGCACGGGACCGTGAGGCCGGACGGCTCGTCCAGATCCTCACTCGGGAGACGAGTGATGTTCGCCAAACGATCCATGCTGTCTATTACCGCAATACGGCCCTGTCTTCGCGGATCGCTTCCTTCGTGGATTACCTGATCGACGCCATAGGTGGCACACCCACACGGAAGGCGGTGCCTTGGGCGCAATGAGAGTAAAGCCATTTCGAGTACGCGCTGTTCGAATCGCGACCCGATTCACACGACTCGCCGGCACCCAGTGAATCGCCCGACATTTCTGTTGAGCCTCCTGCCGCTGCAACAATCGCGAGCGTGGTCGTGCCCTGCAATTTCGGTGACTTGATAAAACGAACGGGTTGCCGATTCAGTGACCGCAGAGCAGTTGCACGTCCGCTCACGACCACCCTCGACTGCCGTTCGTCACCGTGCGCCAGCAATGGCCGCTTGCAAGCTTGGATTCAACCGGTCGACGCAATACATTGATAAAACCGTTCGGCCGGTGTCTGGAAGTTTAGTGTTTTTCTTGGTCGCTCGTTGAGTCGCCTGGCAACCGCATTAAGTTTCGACTGCGAATACGTCGAAATATCCATTCCCTTTGGAAAGTACTGTCTTAGCAGCCCATTGGTGTTTTCGTTCGATCCGCGCTGCCATGGCGCATGAGGATCGCAAAAATAGACCTTGATATCCGTCGCCACAGTGAAGCGCTTGTGGCCGGCCAATTCCTTCCCACGATCCCAGGTTAGCGATTTATATAGCTCTTGCGGCAGTTTGACGGCGTGATTGATCAGAGCGTTGACGACAGTTTCGGTATCCTTCCCGGTGGTTTTTACCAGCATCACGAACCGGGTCTGGCGTTCAACAAGCGTTGCAATCTGGCTGCTCGCGTCGCCGAACAACAGATCGCCTTCCCAGTGGCCGGGAATCGCACGGTCCTCAACCGCAGCGGGGCGTTCGCTGATCGAAACTGCGTCACGAATTCTGCCGTGAGTCTCCGTCTTCATCGTGTGATGGCGTGACCGACGCATGGCACGCGAACGGCGCAAATGTTCGAGTAGCTCCTTCTTTAACGCTCCGCGTGCCTGTATGTAGAGGCTTCGATAGATGGTCTCGTGTGACACGTGATAGTCCTCGTTGACCGGGTATGCGTGTTTGAGCCATCCGGCAATCTGTTCGGGCGACCACTGCAGTTCCAGCTTGCTTGCCACAAGTCGCGCCAGCGGCCGGTTATCGACCAGCTTGCATGTCTTTGGCCGACGTGCCCGGTCCCATGCAAGCTGGTCGGCCCGATTCGCACGATAGTCCTGGCTTCCACCATTTCGCTTGATTTCCCGGCTGACGGTGGAAGGAGCGCGCCCGAGCCGGTTTGCTACCGAAACAATTGAATCGCCGGATACGACTGAGCGTGATATCTCCTCTCGCTCGGCGAGCGTCAAAGCCAGCCTCGATCGGTGCCTCTGGGCAGGTTGTATCCCGCCTGTCTCCGAAAGAATGCCCTGCACCGATGAATGGTTTCGATCGAACATCTGGGCAATCTGTTGCAGCGACTCGCCTTTGCGCCAGCGCTCCCACATTACCGCTTTCTGGCTTTCAGTGTAGTAGATCCGCCGTCTCTGCTTCATTTCAATACCTCCGCTGCTCAGGCAGCCTAGGGTATTGCGTCGACCGGTTGAATCCAAGAGGTACAACGGCCGTTCCTTTTACCCGTTTGTCAGGCCGATCGTCTTGAGGTTTGTTCGACGCCTGCCCATGTCCGCGGGCTCGGGGGCGCGCGACGGCGCGTGCGGGCAGGCGTTGAATAAACCTGAAGGGAGGAAACCGCGGAGTGCCCCGATGCAATGGGAGTCTTCGGGGCTATGGCGATTGATGGGCCGGGACGCCCAGCGGTGTTGCGGGATGCGCGGCCAGGCGGGATGCTGAATCAGCGCTGACGCAGTGACGAAGCGGCGCAGTCGCGCAATTTTGATGGCGAAGCGGACGTGCGAGGGGCTGCGTGAAGGGACGGGCGCAAACGTCCGCTCGTGGGCCGCGTTGTCGCAGAGCCGACGGTCGGGTTGCATGTCCAGGAACAGTTGCGCTCATGTCTCGCCCTGGCGCGTGGGTGGTGCGCGAATCGGTGCGGTGCGCGCAAGGACATCGATGACGATCATCGGTGCGCCGCAGTGCCGGCAGATGAAGGCGGGCCGCGTTTCGATGACGGTTTCGTGGGGTGATGCGTTGACCTTGGGCGCGACGTGCAACAGTTCACGCACCTTCGCGAGACTGGCGCGGCGCACCGGGTTGGCGAGCAGTCCGTAGTGACGGATACGATGGAAGCCGCCGGGCAGCACATGGAGCAGGAAGCGGCGCATGAACTCGCCGGCGTCTAGCGTCATGGTCTTGTAGCGGGTGCGCCCCTTCGCACGATAGTCCTTCCAGCGGAACGTCACGCCGCGCTCATCCGATGAGACGAGACGCTGGTTGGAGATCGCCACGCGGTGCGTATAGCGTGAGAGGTACGCGAGTACCGCTTCGGGTCCCGCAAAGGGGCGCTTGGCATACACGACCCATTCGCAGGCGCGCAGCGGCGCAAGCCACCGGTCAAAGACAGCCGGGTCAGCAAGCCCGGCATACTCACCAAAGAACTGCAGCTTGCCACACCGGTGTGCCTGCGCCAGCGCTTCGAGGAAGCGCCTGCGGAACAGGCGCGAGAGCACGCGCACCGGCAGGAAGAAGCCGGGCCGGCATGCAATCCACCGCTCACCATCGGGCGACAGGCCGCCACCGGGGACGATACCGTGCACGTGCGGATGATGCGTGAGCGCTGAACCCCAGGTGTGTAGCACGAGCGTGGCGCCGATGTTGGCACCCAGATGCTTCGGATCGGCGGCGATGGTGTGTAGTGTTTCGGCGGCGATGTCGAACAGCAGCCCGTAGATGACGGCCTTGTTGTACCAGGCGATCGCGCCGATCGGCGCCGGTAGCGTGAAGACGACATGGTAGTACCCGACCGGCAGCAGGTCGGCCTGACGCGCTTCGAGCCAGCGGCGCGCAGCACTGGCCTGGCACTTCGGGCAATGGCGGTTGCGGCACGAGTTGTAGGCGACCTCGATCTGTGCGCAGCCGGAACAGCGCAGCACGTGTCCCCCCAGCGCCGCGCTGCGGCACTGTTCGATGGCCGACATGACCTTCAGCTGCCCCAGGCTCAGCGACACCGTGCGTCGCCATACAGGGCCCTGGGCGCGGAAGATGTCCGCGACCTCCAGCATGGGGTACTACACTGGGCCGTGTTACTCGGAGGGCAGACGCTCCAGCGGACTGATGACTTCGCGCAGCAGGTCGGTGGCCACCTGCACGTAAAGCGCGGTGGTCTCGAGCTGCTTGTGGCCGAGGAGCACCTGGATTACGCGGATGTCGACCTTCTGTTCGAGCAGGTGCGTCGCGAAACTGTGTCGCCTATGTCTTCAAAGACATAGAGCAGAGATTTTTTTGGTTGGCGATCGCGGCTACTGACGCGTGAACAGGCCGGTCGGGGCCAGTCCGCGATCGGTAATCAAAAAAATGTTTGTGCTAAACCGCTCCGCAGGCGTTTGCTTCTATGGGCATTGAATGAACGGCGCGGTAATTCGTACTACCGGGCGGCTGGCCATTGCACGCCGGAACGAGGCGGTCTGACAGAGCCGGCCGCGCGAAGACAGCGGGAATTCGAGGGTTAACGGGCAGGTAGTGCGGAGTTTCACGGCATTGTGATGGTGCGACGACGCTAAGGCACGAGTCGGTTCGCGTTGGCCGCATGGGGGAAGACCAACGTGCTCGGGGGGGGGTGCTGATGCCGGTCAGTGCACATGGCTCGGGTCAGGTGGAGCGCGCGGCAGGATGCCAGGCACACCGCCTTCGATGCGGACCATCTGGCCCTTGCCGCACACGGGGCAGTCGCGAAGTGATTTGCCGGTGAGCCGCAGGTAACGGTCACGGTAGTCTTCCCCGATGGCGGGTGACGCAGCGGCGGGCGGCTCGACGCCGAGCAGCCGGCGGCAGGTGGCGAGGCGGTCTGCCCGATGACAGTTGGCGAGCCACCCGTAGCTGCGGATGCGCTTGAAGCCGACGGGCAGCACGTGCAGCAGGAAGCGGCGGATGAACTCGTCGGCCGTGAGCGTCATGGTCCGGTGGCGGGCTTCGTGACGGTAGTCCTTCCACTGGAACAGGACCGAATCGCCATCAAAGCGCAGCAACCGGTTGTTCGAGATGGCGACGCGATGCGTGTAGCGGCCCAGGTAATCGAGCACCTGTGCGGCGCCGCCAAACGGTGGTTTCGCGTAGACGACCCACTCCGCGTGAGCAGCGGGCGCGAGCCAGGCGGCGAACGCTCGCGGATCACGCAACGGCTCGAGCTGGCCATGGAAGCGCAGCGCGCCGGCATCGAACGCGCGGCGCAGCTGGTCGAGAAAGAGCCGCCGGAAGAGCCGCGAGAGGACCCGAACGGGCAGGAAGAAGCCTGGCCGGCAGGCGATCCAGCGTTCGCCGGCCGGGGCGATGCCGCCGCCCGGTACCACGCAATGCACGTGCGGATGGTGTAGCAGATTCTGCCCCCACGTGTGCAGGACCGTGATGAAGCCGAGTTCCGCGCCGAGGTGTTTGGGATCGGCGGCGATCGTGCGCAGCGTCTCGGCGCTGGTGCGGAAAAGCAGATCGTAGAGGGTCTTCTTGTTCTGGTACGCGAGTGCGGCGATAGGCTCGGGGAGTGTGAAGACGACGTGGAAGTACTCGACCGCGGGAAGCAGCTCTGCGCGCCGGCGTTCGAGCCATTGCGCGCGGGCAAGCGACTGGCACTTCGGACAGGCGCGATGGCGACACGAGTCGTAGGCAATGCGCTGATGGCCGCAGGCATCGCACTGCTCGACATGACCGCCGAGCGCGGCGGTGCGGCACAGCTCGATGGCGCTCATCGCGCGGCGCTGGGCACGACTGAGGGCGTCGGCATGGGTCTGCCGGTAGTGAGGGCCGCAGCGGCGGAAGATGTCCGCCACCTCGAGCGCCGGTCGCATCGCCGGCTTCAGAAGTACTCGGGCGCAGGCGGCTGGGGTGGAACGGGTGCGGGATGCGGCAGCAGGTCGAAGGGACTGGTGGTGGCGCACACGGTGCTCGTCGCCAGCTTGAGGTACCGTGCCGTGGTCGCCATGCTGCGATGTCCCATGAGCAGCTGGATCCTGCGTACATCAGCACCGGTTTCCAGCAGATGAGTGGCGAACGCGTGCCTCAAAGAATGTGGCGTAACGGGTTTCGTGATGCCGCTGCGCTCACGTGCAAGCTGGCATGCGTCGCCTACGGCATGGCGGCTGATGGGCCGCCCCGGAATGCTCCCTGGAAAGAGCCATTGTCTCGGGTGGGCGTCCTGCCAGTACAGTCGCAGGACCTCGAGCAGACGCGGCGAGAGCATTACGTAGCGATCCTTACGGCCTTTACCCTGGCAGACACGGATCATCATCCGCTGGCTGTCGATATCGGTGACCTTCAGATGCACGACTTCGGAGACACGCAGGCCGGCCGCATAGGCCGTCATCAGGATGGCGCGCTGTTTCAGGCTGGGAATCGACTCGAAGAAACGCGTGACTTCCTCGAAGCTCAGGATGACGGGCAGCTTCACGGGCCGTTTGGGCAACGGGAAATCCTCGTCACTCCAGTCCCGCCTGAGCGTGATGCGGTACAGGAAGCGCAACGAGCCTACGGCCAGTTGGACACTGGCTGGCGCGAGCTTGCGTTCGTTGGTCAGGTGGATAATCCAGGCACGGATCTCTTCGGGACCGAGCACCTCGGGTGAGTGCCGGAAGTGTCGGGCGAAACTGGAAACCTGCAGGAGATAGGTCTTCTGCGTGTTGACAGCAAGGTTGCGGATCTGCATGTCGTGCAGCATGCGTTGGCGCAGTGGCGTCATGGCGAGCCTCCTGGAAGCAGTGGGTTGAATGCCCAACCGGGCGTTCACATACTGCTCCCGGCGACACCGCTCACCACCTCGCTGGGGTCCAGCGCCAGACAACCCTCTTCATGAAACGTCAGCCATAGACCTGTGCCCACCTCCCACTACCGCGTCAGCGGTTTAGTACAGGCGCCACTATCTTCCCTTCCGGACTATGTCTTGTAAGTCCAGAATGTTCCGCTTTTTGAGGCAGATAGTCGAAACCAGATAGAGATAGTCTGGGCTCCTTCCAGAGATATGCTCGGATCTGGTGTACGGGGGAGTTGAGGCGGGAGATTGAAGGCGGTGGAGGTTTTAGCTGAGAATCTGATTGTCGAAGTCGGAAACCAGCAAACAACAAACCATCCACCATGAACAAGTTTACGGAAAAAGCGGTTGTCGGTCTATCTGAAACCGGTCTGGGTCTGGACGAATTGGTCCGTCACGGAGCCCGGCAGGTGATTCAACAGGCGATCGAAGCAGAGCTGACGGCGCTGCTGGAGCGGTTCGAAAACGTCAAGACGTTGCACGGGCAACGCGCGGTGGTGCGCAATGGCTATCTGCCGGAGCGCGAGGTGCTGACGGCGGCCGGCCCGATTGCGGTGAAGGTGCCCAAGGTTCGCGATCGTTCAGGATCAGGCGTGAAGTTCAATTCATCGATCGTGCCGCCGTATGTGAGGAAGTCGCCGCGCGTGAGTGCCGCGCTGCCGTGGCTGTATCTGAAAGGCATCTCGACGGGCGACATGAGCGAGGCGCTGAGCGTGCTGCTGGGTGACGACGCTAAAGGGCTGTCGGCCAATGTGGTGAGCCGACTGAAGGCGCAATGGGCCGATGAGCACGCCAGCTGGAGCCGGCGTGACCTGTCGAAGTCGCGGTACGTCTATTGGTGGGTCGACGGCATTCACACCGGCCTGCGTAGCGAGAACTCAGACGGCCAGTGCCTGCTGGTGATCATCGGCGTGAGGCCCGATGGGCGCAAGGAGCGTGTGGCAATCGGCGACGGGTATCGGGAGTCGAAGGCGTCCTGGCAGGAGCTGCTACTTGACCTGAAGGCGCGTGGCTTGCAGGCGGGTCCGCTGCTGGCAGTCGGCGACGGCGCGATGGGCTTCTGGGCCGCACTGGAGGAAGTGTTTCCGGCAACGCGCGGCCAGCGCTGCTGGTTCCACAAGATGGGCAACGTGCTCAATGCGCTGCCGAAGTCGCAACAGGGTCGGGCCAAGGCGGATCTGCAGGCGATCTGGATGGCAGCGACACGCGTCGAGGCGTACGCCGCCTTCGATCGTTTCGTGACGATCTATGCGGCCAAGTATCCCAAGGCCACTGAGACGCTGAAGAAGGACCGGGAAAGCCTGTTGCTGTTCTACGACTTCCCGGCCGACCACTGGCAGCACCTGAGGACAACCAACGCGATCGAGTCGACGTTCGCGACGGTGCGGCACCGTACCACGCGTACGCGCAACTGCGTGTCGCGACCGACCTTCCTGGGTCTGGCATTCAAGCTGATCGAGGAAGCCGAGAAAACCTGGCGCCGCATCAATGGCCCTGAACAGATCAAGCTGTTGCTGGAAGGCATTGCCTTCAAGGACGGAGAACCGGTGCAAGACGATCAACCCGGTCAGCAGAAACTCGCCGCCTGACGTCGCCGGTCATCAACCGCTCATACACCAGACTTGACCGTATCTCCTCCTTCCAGCTGCACCCCGACACCGGGGGAGGAGTTCATCGTGAAGTACGTCGTCAATGATCAGGCTGTACTTGCGCGACCGCCTGAAGGGCCGCTTGCGGCTTCTATCGCCTTATTTGCGAGAGCACTCAGCGAACAGGGATACAGTGCGTATTCCCTACATGTCCAAGTGCGTATCGCAGCGGACTTTAGCCGGTGGCTTAACCAGAGGCGTGTTGGAATACGGCGCATCTGCGCTGACGACGCGCGACGATATCTGCAATATCGCGCTCGATATCTTCGACCCCACCGAGAAGACCGCGCTGCACTCAGGCACCTTATCGACTTTCTGCGTCGTGAACGATTGATTGCCGCCGAGAAGGTCCCGCCGCGCCGACCGTCGTCCGCGGAATGCTGTGTGCAGGCATACGCACAATACTTACGCGAGGCACGTGCCTTGACGGAAGCGACGATCGCCAATTACGTGCCGTTCGTGCGCCGATTCCTGGACGACTGTTTCGGCAATGGGCGCGTCACGCTCTCGCGCCTGTGTGCCGGCGATATCGTGAGATTCGTTCAGCGTCAGGCGCCGCATTTGCATCCGAAGCATGCGAAGCTCATGACCACCGCACTGCGATCCTTTTTACGCTATGCATGCTATCGCGGCGACACGGCACTCGATCTCGCTGCTGCGGTTCCGATTGTCGCCAACTGGTCGATGCCGGCAATTCCTCGCGCAATCAGCCCCGAACAAACACGGGAACTGCTGGCCAGCATTGATCGGCGCAGCGGAATCGGTCGCCGCGACTACGCCATTTTGCTTCTGCTTGCACGACTGGGACTGCGTTCGGGGGAAGTCGCATTCCTCGAGCTCGGGGATATCGACTGGAACGCGGGACGCCTGACGGTTCGTGGCAGCGGTGGTCAGCGTAACGAATTGCCCTTGCCAGTAGACGTCGGCAAGGCGATCGCCGCATACCTGCGCCACGGGCGACCGGTTAGCACCTGCCGTCGGATATTTTTGCGCGTCAGGGCTCCGCTCACAGGGTTTCGCGGGTCAGGTGGAGTTAGTTCTATCGTTCGGCACTCGCTGCAGCGTGCTGGCATCGATGCACCGACTATGGGTGCACACCAGTTCCGCCATGGATTGGCTACTGAGATGTTATTCCGCGGTGCGTCGCTCGGCGAGATAGGCGAACTATTGGGACATCGTCATCCGCAGACGACAAAGATATATACGAAGGTCGATATCAAGGCACTTCGTACGTTGGCCGTACCATGGCCAGGAGGTGTGCGATGAACACACTTCGGCAGGCCGTTCAGGAGTACCTTACTTTGAGGCGGGCCTTGGGATTCAAGCTGAACGAAGCGGACAAGGGGTTGCATGACTTTGTCACCTTCATGGAGCAGAGCCGCGCGCCTTATATCACCCAGTCGCTGGCTCTCGAATGGGCCCAGCAGCGCTCAAACCTGCAACCGGCAGGGCGGGCACAACGACTGGGCTTCGTGCGGGCATTCGCACGTTATCGCAGTGCCACCGATCCACGCACCCAGATCCCCGCGCAGGGCTTGCTGCCATTCAGACCGAAGCGCGCCCGGCCGTACCTGTATTCGGATGGTGAGATTCGCAGGCTGTTGCAAGCTGCACTTCAGATGCCACACCGCTATGAAGGAGGTGCGCTGCTACCGTGGACCTATCATTGCCTGTTCGGCCTGCTGAGCGTATCCGGCATGCGTCTGGGCGAAGTGCGCAACCTCGAGCTCAAGGACGTCGATTTGACCGCGGCGGTATTGACGATCCGCGGCGCCAAGTTTGGCAAGTCCCGACTCGTGCCTTTACATGCTTCGACCTGCAAGGTGCTTGCCGACTATATCGGACGGCGCGAACGACATTGGGCTGAACGGCCGGTCTCCTCCTTTTTGTTCGTTTCAAGCCGGGGCAACCGGCTGGACAACAGCGAGATTCATCGAACTTTTTATCGACTGTCCCGCCAGATTGGTCTGCGCGGCGAATCCGACAGTCACGGCCCACGCTTGCACGATATGAGGCATGTGTTTGCCACAAGAACGCTCGTACGCTGGTATCAGTCTGGACAAGATCCCGAGCGTTGTCTGCCGATCCTGTCGGCCTACCTCGGCCACGTCCATGTCGCCGATACGCAGTGGTACCTAAGCGCCTCGCCGGAACTCATGTGCGAGTCGATGCGCCGACTCGAACGGCATTGGGAGAACCGGTCATGAACGCCTCCGCCAGCTTTGCTCCGCTTCTGGAGCGTTTCTTTATACAGCGTCTGATGCAGCAGCGCCAGGCGAGTCCTCACACCATCATCTCGTATCGCGACACGTTCCGTCAGTTTCTAAAGTTCGCCCAGCAACGCCTGCATAAGGCGCCGTCAAGCATGGACCTCGAGGAGATTGACACCCCGTTGGTCGTCGCGTTTCTGGACGACCTGGAGAAGCGCCAGGGTATCAGTATTCGCAGCCGCAATCTTCGACTCACGGCAATTCACTCGTTCTTCCGATATGCGGCACTCGAAGCCCCGGACCATTCCGCGCAGATCCAGCGTGTGCTTGCCATTCCCAGCAAGCGCTTCACTCGCACGCTCGTCAACTTCCTGACGCGTGCGGAGGTCGACGCACTCCTTGCTGCGCCAGATCAACGTACCTGGTCCGGCCGACGTGATCACGCCTTCCTGCTGGTGGCTGCGCAGACCGGCTTGCGTTTATCCGAGATGACTGGACTCAAACGCGAGGACCTCGTTCTCGGCGCCGGCGCTCATGTGCGCGTGATCGGAAAGGGCCGCAAGGAGCGCTGTACGCCGGTCACGCGGTCCACGCGCGCCGTGCTGAAATCCTGGTTGCGTGAGCCGCAACGGGGTGACGGCGACTTGCTGTTTCCGAGCGCCAGAGGGGAACGTCTCAGTGTCCACGGCGTTCAGTATCTGCTAAACAAACATCGAGAGGCGGCGTCGAGGGTGTGTCCCTCCTTGAACAGGAAGCGGGTCACTGTTCACTGCTTGAGGCATACGGTGGCCATGGACCTTCTTCAATCGGGCGTTCCTCGTTCAGTGATTGCGTTGTGGCTCGGCCACGAATCCGTAGAAACTACGCAGATCTATCTCGACGCAACGCTTGAAATGAAGGAGCAAGCCCTTGCAAAGATATCGCCATTACACGGCAAGGCGGGACACTTCCGCCCGACGGACCAGCTGCTCGCGTTTTTGAACAGTCTGTAGAGTCACGAGACTATGTTGGGTGACCCGGTCGGCACTTCTGCTCCGAAACCCCCATTCCCGGGGCCAGGATGAACTCTCGTCCATATCACCCAACATAATCCGGAAGGGAAGATAGTGGCGCAGGGTGTGCATGGTGACGCGCTTGTCGATCTGCGCGTCTTCGGCGGCAGCGTGTACGACCCGGTTTAGTTGCCGCGTGCTGAGTGGGTCGACGGGATCCATCCCGGGAAACAGCCACCCGCCATCCAGCATGCTGCCCTGGGCACGGGCGACGCGCCACCAGAGCCGCAGGCGTTCGAGCAGGACCGGCGAGAGCATCGCGTAGCGGTCCTTGCGACCCTTGCCCTGCTCGATGCGCAGCGTCATCCGCTGGCTATCGATGTCGCTGACCTTCAGCGCCACCACCTCACTCACGCGCAATCCGGCGCCATAGGCGACCGACAGCGCGGTCTGATGCTTCAGGTTCCCGGCTGCCGCGATGAGCCGCCGCACCTCGTCCGGGCTCAGTATGACGGGCAACTTACGGGGCACACGAACGGGTTGCATCCTGGCCATCAGCTGGGGCTGGCCAAGCGTGACTTCGAAGAAGAACTTCAGTGCGCTGATCGCGGCGTTGAGCGAAACCGGCGAGGTGCCGTGATCGACCAGATGCAACTGGTAGCCCCGGAGGTCCTCGACGGTGGCGGTATCAGGCGAACGCCCGAGAAACCGGGCGAACTCACGTACGGCACGCAGATAGGTGGACTGGGTCTTGGGTGCGAACTTGCGCATGCGCATGTCGTCGATCATGCGACGGCGCAGCGGGCTGACGCCCGGGTCGGAGAAGGTCATGATGGGGCTCCTGCTGGAAAACGAGGCGGATTGCCTCATTCGCCAACATAAGCAACGGCGCCACGACCCTCCCATTCGCCGCCAGAGTCGTGCCGGAGCCCCTTACCGCGCGAGCGGTTTAGTCCTCATCGGCCATTGCCGCCGTTCGAACATCTTGGCTTGCACGTCCGCTATGCGCTACTGACCGGACGCTTACAACCTAACGCCTACCAAAGTTCTGCCGAAATTCAGCGGATGCGTGCTCTCGACCCAAACGAGATAATCTTCCGGAGGCGCCGCGACGGGAGGAGCAATGCGATCTATTTCCCGGGCTCAATTGGATCAAGCCCCGTCTTTTCGAATACTGCAGACGCTGTCGGTGTTCTCAGGTAAGAAATGAGGGCTGCAGCCCCTTCCCGCTCCTGCGCGTTAGTTGATAAGGCGGCGGAAATGACGCTGGCCTTCTGGACTTCTTGCGGGAGCGGCCCGACGTACTGGATCCCCTGAATGGCGCGAAGTTCACTGATCTGTTGCAATCCAAGTTCGGCGTCGCCGCGCTCAATGGCCGTTCCGACCAGTTCCTTCCCTTTGATCTGAACACTCCTGGCTTTCATTTGATACGCGATGCCAAGCTTGGGGAACAAAGTCTCAGTAATATAGGTGCCGCTAGCTCCTTCAGAAAAGGCTACAGATTTTGCTGCGAGCAGTGCACTACGTAGTGTTTCCACAGTACTGACATCCGGCTTCGGCATGCCGACCTGGACCGCGACGCCAATTCGGGACGCAACGAGATCTGTGCGAGTGTACGGGAGAAACTTACCCTGTCTGATCTGTTCGTCTAGCGCAGGGCGGATCATGAAGCAGACGTCCATTGCTTCGCCATTCTTAATGCGCATCGGTAACGCGTCAGCGGACGTACCGTATGAAGGCCCCCACGATATGACGAGGCGATTCCCGGTCTGCCGTTCATACGCTGGTCCGAGCTCCCTAAGCGCCGCTGAGAGCGCTCCAGTTGCCAGAACATGAACGTCAGCGGCACGAACCGCATTTGAGAACAGTGACGCGGTGCAGAGTGCGGCAGACACAGTCGCGCGTCGGAGCTTTGCAATGTTGATGACCATCGGATTATCCTTTTCTCGTAAAGCTACAGTTTTTAAACCCGCAACGGCACAGCGATTCTGCGAATATCCACACGAAAATCCAGGAGGGGTACCATCTGCTGCGCAGATAAAACGTCGCCCCCTACAGGTTGCCGCTCCGGACGCCAATCGGGAGATGATCCGCAGACCTGGCCGCGGCGCTACGATGTGGTCTGATTCGGCATCGACAATTGACCTTTTCACGTTGAGCACGGCAATCCCACTGTCTATGGCGAACCACACGAATCAACAGCCGCAATCGAACGCTACCCCATCGAATCGATCGCTCGAACGCGGGCTCGAACTGCTGCGCGCGTTCGGTCCCGGTGCGACACTTCTCGGCAATGGAGAACTCGCGGAACGCACCGGCCTGCCGAAGGCAACGGTGAGCCGCCTTACGCGAACGCTCGTCGAGGCGGGTTATCTCGAGCACGATGCGGCACGCAGGGCGTACAGACTGGGCCTGCCCGTGCTCAGTCTGGCGCAGGCGTTGCGCAGCGGATCCACAGTACTGAATGCGGCAGGACCGCTAATCCGCGACACTGCCCAGGCAAAGCGCATCAATGTCGGAATCGCGGGCGCCGACCGGGAAGAGATGGTCTACCTCGAGTCCATTCGTTATAACCAGCGAGCGTCATTGCGCACGATCGTCTCGGGACAACGTGTGCCGATGGAACTGACTTCGCTCGGCCGCGCGTACCTCGCAGCGCTGCCGCAGACGGAATTCACCGACCTGATGGACGCGTTCAAGCGGCGCAAACGGAGCGGCTGGGAGCGTCTCGCGCGGGAAATCACTGAAGCTGTAGACAACGTGCACCGAAGCGGCTTCTGCGTTGCAAGCTGGCAGCCGGAAGTGATCGCACTCGCGACGCCGCTCGCCATTCCCGGACATCGTTTGCTGGTCCTCAACTTTAGCGTCCGCACGGCCGCGTCAAAAGACAGCGTTGTCAGCGAACTGGCACCGGCTCTGCTGCGTCTGCGCGACGAGATCAAAGCCGAATGCGCGCGCCTGGAAGGTTGAAGACGACAAGCTTTCTCTTTCATTCCCGGCGTTCACTGATCGCGCGCGCTGGAATACCCAGCACCACCGCAAGACCGCCGAGAATCGAGACGACCGCAACCGCATAGAGACCCATCGCGTTGCTGCCGAAGTGCGTCGATGCATAGCCGATCACCGAAGGTGCCGAAATCCCACCGAACTGACCGAGGCTGCTAATGAGGCCAATGCCACTCGCGGCGGCGGTGCTCGACAGGTACGCGGGTGGAATCGTCCAGAACAGCGATAGCATGCCCAGATAACCAGCCGTCGCGACGCAAAGAAGCGCCACCAGAATGCCTGCGTGATTCGCTGCCGCAGGCAATAGCGCGACGCCCAGCGCGGCCATCAATGCGCTTGCCATGAAGTGCCACCGCCTTTCCAGCATACGATCCGAGTTTCGGCCGAGCAGATACATCGCGACTGCGCCGACCACATACGGAATCGCGGAAAGAAGCCCAATGTGCCAGTAGTTCGACACGCCGCTTTTCTGGATCACGCTCGGAGCCCAGATATGTACGACGATGCTCGCCCACGGTACGCTGAAGTACGCAAACGTCAGGAAATAAAACTTCGGCTCCTTCAACGCGACCCAGATCGAGCCATGAGCGCGTGCGGCCTTCGTTTGCGCGTCGCGGTTAAGCTCCGCCAGCAGGAGGGCTTTCTCGTCGTCCGTAAGCCATGTCGCCTGCTCCGGCCTGTCAGTCAGATAGACATAGGCAAAGACACCGGCGATGACTGACGGAAATCCTTCTAGCAGGAACAGCCATTGCCAGCCGTTGTAGCCGAGTAAGCCCGACATGCTATTGAGTATCCATCCCGACACTGGCCCACTGATGATGCCGGATACGCAGATCGCCGTCATGAAGATTGACGTGACGCGTGCGCGGCGCGCGGCCGGAAACCAGTAGGTGAAATAGAGAATCACACCCGGGAAGAATCCTGCTTCCGCTGCGCCCAGCAATACGCGCGCGATGTAAAACTGCGTTGGCGTCTGCACGAACGCGGTGCCCGCCGAAACGATGCCCCATAGCGCCATGATCCGCATGAGCGTTTTTCTCACGCCGACTCGCGCAAGCCACAGGTTGCTCGGCACCTCGAAGAGCATGTAACCCACGTAGAAGAGTCCCACGCCCAGACCGAATGCGGCGTCAGAAAGACCGATGTCACGCGAGAACTGCAAGTGCGCGAAGCCGATATTCGCGCGATCCAGATAAGCAAAGACGTAACAAACGAAGAGGAACGGCAGCAGCCGCCAGGTGACTTTCCGGTAGACGGCCTCTGTCTGCGGTCGCGCGACGGCGCTGACGTCGATTGGATTGGAACGGGCTGCGTGCATCATGTCTCCGGGCTTGTATTGGGTCGCAGGATCGTCGTGGCAAGTGTCCTGCGTTGGAATCCATTATCGGCACCGAACGCCCGATGACAATCCGCCAATTCCATCCAGTGGAATTTCTTGGACCCTCGGATGAAACGCTCTCCGTTCCACAGAGTGGAATTAGCGGGGTGTCTTGGGTGGCAGGTGGGGCTAAGCTGCATTGGCAGATTGACCTTGCCAGTCGACTCCAATTCAACCATCGAGACACGCATGAGCACATCCACCATTCAAGTCACTATCGATTCCCAGGTCGCCATGATCGCGCTGAATCGTCCTGAAAAACGTAACGCCATCAGCAACGAAATGCGTGCCGAACTGATCGAGGCGCTGGACACCGTTTCGCGCGATCGGGGGGTGCGCGCCGTGGTGCTGACCGGCAACGGCAAGGGGTTCTGCGCTGGCGGAGACGTCAGCGGTATGGCGCAGCGCATGGAAGCGCCCGCCGGCGAGATTGCGTTCAATGGCTGGTCCCGTCAGCAACTCGTGCATCACACGGTGAATCTGCTCTACTCGATGCCCAAACCGACCATCGCCGCCGTCAACGGGGCGGCCGCGGGTCTCGGTGCCGATATGGCGCTCTCCTGCGACTTTATCCTCGCGTCACCGGAAGCGAGCTTCACGTGGAGCTACATCAAACGCGGGCTGATTCCCGACGGTGGCGGCATGTACTTATTGCCGCGTCGAGTCGGCCTCGCGCGGGCGAAGGAACTGATCTTCAGCGGGCGCAAGGTAGATGCAAAGGAAGCGCTGGAAATTGGCATCGCGGATCGCCTGAGCGACCCGGAATCGCTCATCGCCGACGCCCACGCCTGGGCCGCCGAATTGAGCCAGGGTTCGGCCACCGCGCTCGCGCTTGGCAAGAGCATCCTCAACCAGAGCTACGAACTGTCCGCGCATCAGGTGTTTTCACAAGGTAGCCAGGCACAGGCCGTCTGCTACACAAGCAGTGAACATCGCGACTCGGTGCTCGCATTCCTGAACAAAACCAAGTGAGCACGAAGGAGATCGACGTGAATGCAATTTCAAAATTGATGCGCCCGGCGAGCGTAGCCGTAATCGGCGCATCGGCGGACGCGGCCAAGACTTCAGGCCGCCCGGTGGCTTACCTCCGGAAGCACAGCTTCGACGGCGACATCTACCCTGTCAATCCGCGTTACGACTCAATCGATGGCCTGCCCTGCTATCCCGATGTAGCGTCGTTGCCGCACGCACCGGATGTCGGCATCGTGCTGCTCGGCGCCGAGCGCGCCCACGTTGCGGTGCGGGATCTGGCAAACCGCGGGACAAGCGCTGCAATCGTGCTGGCGAGCGGCTATGCAGAAATTGGCGAGGAAGGCGCGAAGCGGCAGGCGCAATTGATCGAGGCAGCAGGGTCCATGCGCCTGCTTGGCCCGAATACGATCGGACTCGTCAACCTCACCGATAGCATCACGCTGTCGGCAAGCGGGGCGCTGGAGACCGACACTTTTACAGTCGGCGGGATCGGCGTGGTATCACAAAGCGGGGGGATTCTTGGCTCGCTGTTGTCGCGGGCGGCAGCAAGCGGTATTGGCCTGTCAAAGCTGGTGTCGACGAGCAACGAAGCAGATCTCGACATGGCAGACTTCGTCGACTATCTGGTTGACGATGATTCGACTTCCGTTATCGCGCTCTACATGGAAGGGCTGCGTCATCCGGAACGATTCCGGCGTGCGGCGTTACGGGCGGCCGCCGCGGGCAAGCCGGTCGTCGTGTTCAAGATCGGACGCTCGGAATCAGGCGCACGATCGGCGGTCTCGCATACGGGCGCGCTGGCCGGTTCGGACGGCATGTATGACGCGCTTTTCAGCCAGGTCGGCGTCATTCGTGCCCAGAGGTTTTCCGATTTGCTCGACATTCCTCATGCGCTCGCTACGCATCGCAAGCTCTCCGGGCGACGGGTGGCGATTCTGACCTCGACCGGCGGTGCGGGCACGCTTGTCACCGACAGCCTCGGCATGGCGAACTTTGAGACCCCGCCTCCCGATGAAGCTACTGCTGCAAAGCTGCGCGCGCTCCAGACCGGCGATCATGCAGTGCTCGACCGCAATCCCATCGATGTGACGCTGGCGGGTCTGCAGCCGGCGCTCCTGCGTGGTGCGATCGGCACGCTACTCGAAAGTCCGACTTACGACGCGGTCGTGGTTATCGTTGGATCGTCGGGCCTCGCGATGCCTGACCTGATGGCCGACGCGATCCGCGATTCGCTGCCCGGGAGTGACAAACCCGTGATGGCATTTGTGAGCCCCCACGCGCCGGAGATCACGCGGTTGCTTAACGAGCAGGGAGTGCCGGCGTTTCCATCGCCCGAAAGCGTAACGAGCGCGCTTGCGGCGATGTGGCGGCACAGCGAATCCACGCAACGCCCTGTGAGCTTGGACGAACAGCACGCTGAAGCAGTAGTCAACGTAAGCGATCTACCCGCCGGATCACTAAACGAAGCGCAGGCGAAAGAGCTCTTTGCCCGCTTCGGTGTGACAGCAGTACGCGAGCGTGTCGTCACGAACGCAAATGAAGCCGAGAGCGCTGCTCGCGAACTGGGCGACAAAGTCGTGCTGAAACTGCTGTCGAGCACGATCACCCACAAGAGCGATGTCGGCGGCGTAGCGGTTGGGGTCACCGCCGACAGCATCGGGGCGCGCCTGAACCGTATGCGGGACGACGTTGAAACCGCGACTGGCGTATCCGCGAATGCGTTTCTCGTTCAGGAAATGGTGGCCGGCGGAACGGAACTGATTCTCGGCCTTCATCGAGACCCGTTAGGCATAGCATTGCTGCTCGGCATGGGCGGCGTCACAGCGGAACTGTTCAAGGACACGACAATGCGCCTGCTCTCCACCGAAGTGCCGCTGTCGCGCGCAGACGCGCTCGCGATGATCCACGAACTGAAAACGTGGCCCCTGCTAGACGGGTATCGTGGACGGCCGCGCGCTGATATTGATGCCCTCGTAAGCGCAATCGTCGCCTTTGCGCGAATGGCGGTGCAGCTTGGCGGGCGTATTGTCGAAGCAGAAATCAATCCGATCTTCGTGCTGCCTGCGGGCCAAGGCGTACGGGCGGCTGACGGCGTTGCTGTACTCGCATCGGAGGCTCACGACGAATGACGATGCTCTGGCCACCCTCGACGAAACATTCCCGCTTGCCTATCGTGCGCGTACCGGAAGCGAGGTGGCAAATCCCGCCCACATCGACCTCCCGATTGCCGATCGAAGGGCTCGGCGAGCGGACCATTTGCTACGTTCATTTCGACGAAGTGTGGTTCGCTCGCATTTGAAAAGTAGGTGTGCGCGCCTACCGGTAACCAGGAAGCAAGAGCGTGAGAATGTGGCCAGGCAGAAACCTGGTCTCGGCAACAGTCTGCAAGATAGCAATTCAAGATTTGCCTCAGCGCCCGGTGGATCATCGTTGTATCCCTTTCGGATACAACAGGATCGTCCTATCAGCGAAGCGGTGGAACATACCAAAATCGTAGCCAGTATCTGCGGATGATGAAATCGCGCTTCAGGTGCGCATTTCAGACGGTCTTGACTGCAGTCACGTACTAAGAAAGCGGCAACCAACGGCTATGAAATGCTAAGGATCGACGAAGTCACGGATAGCGAAGGTTTCCCCGAGCGATGCGATGTCGCGGTAATTGGCGGCGGCATTATTGGCGTCAGCACCGCGTATGAACTGGCGCGACGCGGCGTCCGGGTGGCTCTGCTCGAAAAGGGCGTCATCGGCTGCGAGCAGTCGGGGCGCAATTGGGGCTGGGTGCGTCAGCAGAACCGCGACCTCCATGAGTTGCCGCTCGCGATGCAGAGCCTCAAGCGCTGGAGCGAACTAGGCGAAGAACTGGGCGAGGACATTGGGTTTCGTAAGGCGGGCATCCTGTACGGCACGGAGCATCAATCGGACATCGCGCAGTGGGAATCGTGGCTTGCCCGCGCCCGGGAAGTCGGCTTTAACAGCGAGATCCTCAGTGCGCGCGAACTGGCAGCGCGCATTCCGTCCGGACGTGCGAAGTGGGCTGGAGGGCTGTGGTCTGGCACGGACGGCCGCGCCGAGCCGTCGAAAGCCGCGCCTGCGATTGCTCGCGGCGCGCAAGGTCTCGGCGCGATGGTGTATCAGAACTGCGCGGTACGAAGTCTTGACACGAGTGCTGGGCGCGTCTCTGGCATCTGGACGGAGCGCGGCCGGCTCGCAGCCGACACCGTCGTTCTCGCGGGAGGCGCCTGGAGCGCGTTGTTCTGCCAGCATCACGGCATCGATCTGCCCGCCATCAACGTGATGGGAACGGCGTTGCGAACCGCTGAGGCGCCGGGGGTCATCGAAGGCTGTTTCTCCGGGCCTAACTTCGCGCTGAGGAGGCGCTTGGACGGGGGCTACACCATCGCTGTTCCCGGCCACGGACGTGTGGAACTCGCGCCGCAAAACCTGCGGCATTCGGTGAAGTTCCGCACCATGTTCCGCAGCAAGCTGAAGAAAAAACTGAAGATTCGCGTCGGCGCCAGCTTCTTCCACGGACCGGAGGCAAGCGCAACCTGGCGCGACGATGAAGTCTCGCCGTTCGAAGAAACGCGGGTGCTGGATCCCCGGCCTGATACCGAATGGCTCGCACGTGCCATGCAAAATGTGTCCAGCGTGTTTCCCGAGCTGGAGGGCCTGCGGATCGCTCACGCATGGGCGGGCGCGATCGACACGACGCCGGACCTCGTTCCTGTCATCTCGAAGGTTAATGCGAAACCCGGTCTTGTGATCGCATCCGGCTTCAGCGGACATGGCTTTGGACTGGGGCCAGGTGCAGGCATGCTCGCGAGCCGGCTGGTAATGGACGAGGCGCCGCAGTTCGACATTGAACCCTACAGACTGGCCCGCTTTTCCGACGGAACGAAACTGGGCAGCCCCGAAATGATGTGAGTCGACGCCGCGGGCGAGCTATCGCGGCAGTCTGCCCCGGGAGATTGAACCTCCAGCACGATTCAACTGTATTGATTAGCGGCCGTTCCAGTTCGAAAAGCGGCCGGATATCTAGATTGGCCTCGTATGACGAAGAAGGGTCACAGTACGCATTCGCTAGCGGTGGGACCGATCATTCGCGAATGCCAACCTTCGAGTGTCAGGAAAAGGACCCATAGCGGCCAGACCGACGTCGATCCTCGAATGACGGCTAAGGCCGATGAAGGAGCGTTCGTCTTCGACAGGCGGATGGCCGGTTACGGGGCGGAGCCGACGCCTGAACGTCCGACCGACTACGCATCGGAACGGCGGCTTGTGGCCGAACTCGGGCCGACACCTGATCGGCTCAGGACGACCCGCAACGGACCGTCGGGCAGATGCGATCAGATCGGCTTTTGAAGGGTCGCGTCTGCCGCAGCTCCGATTGGCCGAACGCGCCGCTGCGCCAGCGAAAGCCGGGCGCCGGGCGGCCTGCGCACCAAAGCGGCAAGCGTCGACGTACCGATGTCGCTGCCACCTTTCCCCTGAAGCCGTGTCCCGTCCGCCTAACGGAATCCGTAGGCGAGCACCTTTTTGCCCTCGAAACTGATTTGCACCGCTTCGGAGCATGGGTTCCCACACGTGCCATCGACGGTGGGAGGCGCAGCAGCGAAGGGGACCGTCTCACTGGTCATCTCGCCGATCACCAGTGTCGCATCCGACGAGATAACGATATTCACGACGAGCACCACGCCTGCGGGACTCGCTTTCGTGCCGTAGTTGATCGTCATCGTTCCCGTGCAATCGCTGTTCACGTTGTAGGTGCCGAACTGAACGGAATTGAAGGCGCCGCCCGATTTTGGCAAGCCGCCGATATTGCCGGCATCGTTTCGCGTGAAGTTGCCGTTGGCGTCGAAGTTGACGACGGCGACATCGTTGAGCAGCAGCCGAGACTTTGCGTAGTGAACCGCACCATCCGTGCCGATGATGCCGAGTATTTCGCCTTGAGCGCTGAATCCATACAGGCCTCTCAGCGTTTCGTTGGAACAGGTGGGGCCTTTGGCATGCGCCGCACCGCTCAACGACAGAAGGGTTGCCGCAACGGCCGCCGCACAGGTCAAACTTTTGCTTTTCATGTTCATCTCCTTGTCACCGACCACGGGCGCTTCGCAGGGTGTGCGTGATGTCAAGGCGCTTGCACAGGCACAAAGCGTCCGGCAGAGGCTGGCCAGCGGCGGCGCACCACGCCGCTCACGTTGACCTGTTTCATTGTGGTCAGAAGCGCGAGCCTGTGCCATCGACAGAACATGAAGAAATCGTTAACCATGCGTCGACGGTATGTGGCAAAAGTCACGCGAAACACGCAGGGCGGCGCACATCGCCCTAGTCGCCCGCGCCAGCCCCCGACCCGCGAGTGAGGCGCGCGTGGAGACGATGGAACGCGCTTCGTCAGGTACCGGACCTGCTCGCTTGACGGCAGCACTCGTAAGTGGCCGTCATGTTTCCGCTCGGCCTCAGCCTCGTAGACGGTGCGCAAGTTTGTTCGAACATTTGGAATAGACGCGGTATCGGACGCTCGCGCTGATAATTCGAAAGGCTTATCGTGGGCCATCCCGCCTGACGCGGTCGGCCGTAGCCGACCCGTTGCGGCCCGTCGAACCACCGCGTCATCTGCGGCGGCTTTCGCGTTACAACGGCCGTTCGTCGACTCGCATAGGGAGACGGGAGTTCGGCCATTCCCGACATTCAAGCCTCATGGTTCATGAGGCAGCTTCAGGTCACCTTCCTCCCAATCGGATCCCTATAACCGCGAATGTCACGTTCACTTCCAGCGGATGCGTACTCTCAACCAGTTGCAGTCGTTCGACCCGAGGCGACCACAGCGCCGGCTTACGGGGCAGTTAATAAGGACTATTTGGAGTCGGATGCGAGTCGCGACGCGCAGCGGAGGCTGCGCGCTTGGCTTGACCGCGACAGTTTGTGGAACCCCGTGCGCGGAAGCGGGACCTCGATTGTCCGAGGTGGTCACCTGGAGGTTGCACTGCGCGAGCAACCCGCTGCCTTCCGGCGTCGGCGTCACGCCGTTGACGATTTCGATCGGCGTGCCCGCAAAGGCGATCTCCGGGACGACACAATGATGCGTTCCCGCAAACGCCGGCCAAATGTGAGTTCCGCTGACAGGGTGTTGGGGTCTCATTGTGATGTTCCTCCCTTCCAGAACGCGATGTATGCTCTTCGATATGTCGCGCCACCGGCCCGGTCGCGTAAAGCAAGAATCAGACCATCAACGAGGCGAAGCAGGCGATGACGACTCTGAAAGGTTTGCGCGATCGCGCGATGCTGTCGACGCTGCTGCGGCGCCGCCCGAGAGCGCGCCACATTAACTTACCCCTCGGCGTTCCATGCCTGGGCGTGCACGGCAAGGATGCTAAGGCGGCTACGGCACGCCAATCTACGGGGCGACGTTTATTCGAGCCTCATCGCGTGTGCCACGAAAGTACAGATACTTCAATGGGTTCCGCGTGTCCACCCTGCGTGCGAATGCAGCTCCAAACGGCCAAAACTGCCTCGATTCCGTCGACCCGAAGTCAGGGGCACGCGCATACTGCGGCGCTTGAGGCACGAATTTCGACGGTCGGAGAATGCCAGTGTTCAAGTTAGCCATCAAGCGGTGCCGCGCACAAACGTAGCGCGCAATCGATTGTTTTTCTCTGAGGTATTGAGGGGGGAAGCGGCCATGAAAATCCTATGGGTCGATGACCACGAAATTCTCTGCGTTGCTCTTTCCGAATATGTCCAAACACACGCATCGGAGTTGAGCGTAGTCCCAATCGAAGTCACACCCGTATTCACGCTTGCCAGCGCGCTTGAAGAAATGAGCAAGGCACCTCCCCCAGACCTTGTATTCCTGGATCTCAATCTGGACGGTGAGAACCGTGGCGCGACGACGCTGGAACATTTCCAGGCCGGCAATCCATCCAATGTTCCCGTGGTCGTCTGCACGGGACTCGCTCCGGGAAACGATGATGAAGTTGAAATCTTGCGAATGTGCATGCGTGACTACGCTGCTCGAGGAATCATTTTGAAGGGAGGCGCACACAAAAAAATGTTCATTGGACTGAGCAGGATTTTAGGAGGTGAACTCTGGATTCCGGAAGAAGTCTTGATGCGCTTTGCCTGCCCGACGCAAGCGCCTTCAGCTATCCGGAATCAGCATCATCTTGGACTCTCTCCACGAGAGTGGGACGTGGCGCGTTGCATTGCAGGTGGCCTGTCAGGAAAACAGATCGCAAGAGAGCTTAACGTCACCGAGGGACATGTCAGGCAGGTTTCCTGTGTTATTTACCACAAACTTCGAGTCAGAAACCGCGTTGAAGCTGCACTTAAAGTCAATGCCGAGCTGGCCGGCGGAAGTGGGCCAGCTAAGGGACTGCCGTGAAGATCTCTGCGACACCACGGCTTCGGTTCCACCGCAATCATTATCACCCGCCTTCGGTCGATATTTTGGGCTTATGTTTTGCCAGCAAGGTCAATAAGGTCTGTCCTTTTCACGATCCCTCTCGGGATTATCGACCTGTACGTAGCTTTTGAAGATATCCGCCCGTCTATCTTCAGGGATACCGATCCCGTTGTCCCAGACGCTTATCTTTACGAGGTTGCCCCGCCTTTGGCAACTCACCAGAATATGCCCCTTCTTTCCTCCCTGTTCGGAAGGCGTGTAACGGACGGCATTGGTCACCATATTTCGGACGATCCGGTCCAACGCTTGTCGATCCGTATGGGTCAGATAGGGCCGGCTATGGAGTCTTAACTTCAGCCCCTTCGCCAGGGCTAGCGGCTGCATATCCACAACTATGCCGTGTAAAAGGGAAGGCAGCCCCACCTCCTGAATTTCTACACTCCAGGTGCCGGACTCCAGGCGGCAGATATCCAGTGTGCCGTTGATCATCCCTTCCATCGCATCCACTTGCCGTTGCGCAATCGAGACGTCTTCGGCCAGTCTGGTTGATCCAATGTTCCGCTCGATATAGTTCAACTTCAAGCCGAGCGTTGTGAGCGGCTGGCGCAAATCATGGCTTATCGCAGCGATAAATTGGTTCTTTTCCGCCATTGCCGCTTCGGCCTGCGATCGCGCCTCTTCGAGAATAATCTCTTTTACACATGCGCGCTCCTGATTGTAACAAAGAAACCATGCGATGAGACAATAGCCAATTAGTTGACCCACATACCAGTCAAACCATACTGGCCGTTCAATTAACAGATAATTTCCCACGCTAAATCCGAATGGGATAGTGCCAAGCACGAGTGAACCTAAAGTTGCGCGAAGACTAGGTGCGAGCAGCAGCACAGTAAATGTATAGCTGATCAGCGTCAGCTCCAGGAAACCAATCCTGCCGGAACCAGTACCATGAAACTGGAATTGGAGGGGGATTAACCCAAAGCTACCCGCCGCCCACCACACCGATGTCAGTATGACCAATGCAGCACATGCCCCGTGCATCTGCTCGACCGCGTTGACGCCCGCGTGCTTTGGAAGCGCCATGGTCCTTTTCAGTAAATATATTGCCATGGGAGCGGCCATCCCCCACAGTCCGAAGATCCAGACCACACGGAACAAACGATAAATATCCGACGTCTTGATCCAATAGTCGGGTATTATCCAATATCCAGATTTGAGCTCGAACAAGCTTCCGAACAACGCCAACGCCATCCAATATACCGCTCGACGCGACAGTGATTCCAATAAATCGCGTTTGACGCGGAGATTCTGCTCGGCACTGAGTGCCGCAGCCGGTCCCCGAACAAGATTCACAAATTCACCGAATCTGCGGCGCCCGATTTTGTGAGCTGTTTCACTCCCGCTCAGTGATATTCTGGCCCCGGGCTTTTCGCCCACGTCAGAATCACGTCGTGTTTGAGTGCCGGACGCCATGGAAGGCCTCCTCGGAGGGTCACGTTTAGCATACGCCCCTTTGTGCTAGCGGTCTGTGCCCGCTGTGCCGGGAATTGGGTGGAAGACTGTCAAAGCTGACAATCGAGGGTAAGTGTGCGGCGGTGCGCAGTACCAGCAACCCGCAGTTGTCCTTGTGTCGCGTCGACCTGAATCCGTTACCCGGCGTGTGCCCCGCGCTCTCAAGAAGTCACTTTGACGAATAGTCGCAAAGCGACACCGAACATTTGTTCGCCCCTTAAGGAACATTTGATACCGAGCATCAAACAATCGATCTAACTACAACTGACAAGGTTACACGGCAGAACAATGCAGCATAATTCGAAATAAGGATGGTGTAATTCATCGAAAGACAATTCAGATTCTTCTCATTCTCGCATACATATTAGGAATGAAGAATTATTATCGAATGGTGAGGAACATGCAGTGCATACATAGGCACCATGTGCGATGTATTTCACGTCGGCAGCAATAGTGCGCTCTCTATTGCGCACCGGGCTTACCAGCCCACCGGCGGTCATTCAGGTGCTCCTGTCACCTCGGACGCTACGCGCGGTATTGCCGCGCATGTCGGCTGCTACGTCCTCCGCCTATGTCAAAGCGGCCGCCCTAACTGAACCTGATTTCATACTGAAGGAGTTAAGCCATGAAGACGACAATATTCGTGTCTGCAGTGCTCCTGGGCATTCTCTCGCTTGCGGGCGTAGCGCAAGCGCAGGATGCATCCGGGCAACAAGATGAGCAATCGGCATCGGCCAGTGCTAGCAATAACTCCGAGTATGGCGGGGTTTCAGGGAGCACCAGTGCAAGCGGCAGTATGGATCGCTGGGGGGCGGCTACCTGTGGTCATCAACCCCAATGCAACCCCGACAGTGGTCACTAGATAGTCACCCCTGAACAATTCTTTTCTCGTGCCGCCTGCGTCAAACCACTGCGTTGGCGGCAGTATTTCCGAACCGACAAGCCTTCGTCGATGCAGTGGCGAATGAAGGTATCTCGCCAAAGGAAGCATTCAGAAACTGTGTCTTCCCTAACGATTGCATTCGTCGCTTTGGCTCGGATCAAGTTTCGTTTGAAACGCCAACCAACGAAGACGGCATAGGCACCATGAGCCGACTTGTGAAGTCGGAAGACCCGATTCAGGGCATGGCGAAGATGAACGAGGACAACGATGCCACGTTGCTTGTAATGCGGCTGAACCCGGCGCTCCGCAACCTTGGCCCAACCATCCCGAGCGTAGAGCTACCGTAGTGGATTGTTCAACCGAGCTGCCCACCGTGAATGATCGCTTTCCGGCTGCGGACTTCTCTTCTGGGTCGCGAGAACTCATTCACTCGCATCGGCACATGACATTTGAGGCCACGACGGCGCGAGGGGCGGCAAAGCGCCCCTCAGTTGCCCATCAGTGGCCGACATTCCTACGTCCGCAATGGCCGAGGAAGGAGCATTCGTCATTGCCAATTGGATGGCCGGTTTCGGGACGGAGCCGACGCCTGAACGTCCGGCCGACGACGCGTGTGAACGGCAGGTTGTGGCCGATTCTGTTGAAAAAGTCGTGTTTTGGTTTGGGGCGCTGGTTTTGGCAGTACGTTTCGAGTTGGAGAATTCAGCGAGTCGGCGGTCTTGCAACGTGCGACGCCCCCCGTTTCCCGTCATGTGGCTGCCTGGTTTGCCTGCTTACCTTCAGGCGTGAGCCACTTGGCCATTCTTCGCAGATTTTGCGCAGTTGCTGCCATCAGAAACTCATCATGAGCACCGCTTGGACCACGCAGTCGCAAGCGATCGAGTTTGAGGATGCGCTTGAGGTGAGCGAAGAGCATTTCCACCTTCTTTCGTTGCCGGCGCGACTGTTTGTACTCCGGGGTTGCCGCGATGCGCCTCGCTTCATCGCGTGCAGCTTCATGGACGCTGCGCACGACTTTGCGAAACTGCGTATTCGGACAGCATCGATCCTTCATCGAACAGCCGTCACAGTCCATCTGGCTCGCTCGGTAGACGATGGTGTCGGCTTTCGTGACATGTGTGCGGGGATTCCTGAATGGACGCCAGTCGCTGCGTAGCGCGTTCCCCGCAGGACATCGATACTCGTTGGCCTGTTCATTCCAGATAAATTCGCTGCGCGAGAACGTATTGTCCTTGCGCGTTGTTTTATCCCAGACTGAAACGTGTGGCTCAATGCTTCTGTTCAACCATCCAGCCAAGCAGCGCTGCTGTGCCGTATGCGGTGTCACCTACCAGTCGGCGAGGCTTCAGGTCCCGTTGGTGTTCAACACGATCGATCATTGTCCTGGTTGATTCGACCTCTTGTGACCGGTTCGCCGGCGTCGCTTCAACATCCACAATGATCCCTGCCTGCAGATCAATCAGGTAATTCGTCGAATAGGCAAAGAACGCGGGACCACCCGGTGCGGCCGTCCATCGTGCAGCAGGATCGGTCAGGGATATCTTCTTTGGAGGCGTCGAAGACGCTGCTGGCTCAGACGTATCACCTTTAAATACAGCAAGTTATCCGTGCACGCTCGCCACCATCAAGTTGCGCGTTGTGCGCTCGCGGACGGCCATTCCTCAGCCTGGTGCGCGAAATATGTGCGTAATCCCTGGACCAGGGAAATCCCTTGACCCGCCGGCAATCGAGAATATTTCGCTCCAACCTGGACACGACGGCCATTCGGTTGGTGAAGTAGACCTGCGAATTGACTTGCATCCTGTTCGAATACTGTATAAATTCACAGTACTGTTTTTATATACAGGATCGGTCATGAACCAGCTTATCCGCATCTTGAACGACGGTGATCGCGAAACGCTCGCGTGGCTGCGCAAGCATGTCGGAGACGTGCGCGTGGCTGCCGCTGCACGGCATCTGGGAGGCAACGGCAAACCATATCTGTCAGCGGTGTGCCGCTATCTCGGCGTACGTCCACCAACGCCTCATCAACATAGCCGGCCTGTTGAAGACTGCACGGTCGGCGATAACTATCTTGCCCAGATCCGCCAGTTGTTGGCACAGCGAAACCAGGCGTTGTTGAAGCATCAACCTTGATGCTGCGAGTTGCCGCGAGTCCTCAGGAAGATAACAGCATGATTAACGACTCTGCTCTTGATAGGGATGTCCACGACATCAATCCTGTCGCCCTCGAACGCGCACTCCGCAGCGCGTCGCTCGACCTCCAGCAGATCATTGCCACGGTCGCAGGTCGTCACCTCGACAGTGGCCGTCGCCGTTACTCAAGCGGCGCGCGATTGCCGACCTGGCGCACGCTGCTGACAATCGACGAACAGGTCTTTGAGAATCGGGGCTTCCTGGCGAGGCACAACGAGACAGTGCGCTCGACGTTTGTCCGGTTTGAGGACAGTCGTTTGTCCGGCATGGATCTCGACGAACCCGTCGACTGGCGGCGTGACGACGACAACTTGCCAGCCGTGTACCTGCTCGTGCGCGCACTGGTACAGGCCGACGCTACTGATGTGGCCACTCAGGACTAATGCGCCAAGCCCGTATCGATCGGCGGAGATCACTCCACCGGCCTGCACTACAGACGTTCAATACCCGGTCTTGAATTTCTGCCAGAGCCGGTTGCGCAAGCGCAGAACGTCTGCCGGCAAGGGCAGTTCCGGATACATTGTGGCCAACTCAGTCTCGCGTGGGAAAATCTGTGGGTTCGCTGCGAGTTCAGGTTTGATATAGGGCTTGAACGCCAGATTTCCGTTGGGGTAGAACACCTCATTCGTGATCGCAGCATGAACTTTTGGCTGCAAGATGTAGTTGATCCATTTAAGAGCAGCGTCGGCATGAGCCGCATCGGATGGAATCGCCATCAGGCCAAACCAGATTGGCACACTCCAGGCCGAAGAAATTGATCGGGCCAGGTGAAACCCGTACCGCCCGAATCTACGTACTGCAAATCTCGAAAAAACAGTTACTTCCACTACGAGAAGCGCACTAGCATTGCCCGGCTAACAATAAACCGGCGAGCGCACGCATTCAAATACGTCAATCGACGCGCAGCCTAACGACCAAAAAAAGAACCGTCATGGCTCAAATTAATGTGTCTGCGCGACTGGCGCTTGGCTTCGGCACAGTCCTCCTACTGCTCACGGCCATTTCCGCTGTGGGGATGAGCGGTGTGGCCAGTATCCGCGGCAAACTCGACGACATCGTCGAGGTCCACGACGTCGAGACGGCTCGTGTGACTAACCTGCGGGGCGCGGTGAGCGGCATTGCCATTGCGATCCGCAATATGGCCTTGTTGACTGACGAGAAAGACGTAGCCAGCGAGCAGGCGTCCATTGCGAAGCAGGAAACGGTTTATACAGAGAACTATCAGGCGCTTGGGCGCCTGTTCAACGCGTCCCCCCTGACGACCGACGACGAGCGCCGGCTATTCACCATGCTCAGGCAGGAAGAAGCCGCAACCTTACCGCTCGTCGAAAAGGAAGCACGGAGTTGGGCGCTGTCGACTGATCAGGACGCGGCAGTGAAGGTCCTCGTGAGTGAAGTACGTCCGAAACAGGTCGTGTGGCTATCCACCCTCGACGAACTGCTTGCACTGGAACAAACCCGCAGTCGGGCCGCAGCGAACCGCGCCACTTCCACCTATGCGACCTTGCAGGTGGTCACCGCCGCCTCGGTGGCAACCGCGCTGCTGATCGGTTTGACGGCGGCGTTTCTGATTACGCGCGGCATACTCAGGCAGCTTGGTGCGGAACCCGCCGAGGCACAGCGCATCGCACGGGAGATCGCCGCCGGCAATCTTGCGGTGACAGTCAAACTGCACAAAGGCGACGCGCATAGCCTGATGGCCTCGCTCGACACGATGCGCGTGCAACTGACATCCATCGTCACGCAAATCAAGACTTCAGCAGAGTCGATCGCTGTACGTGCCGTCGAGACGGCCGAAGGCAATGTCGATCTTTCGCAGCGTACCGAGCAGCAAGCCGCCTCGCTGCAGCAGACGGCTGCCAGCATGGCGGAATTGACTACCACTGTCAGGCAGAACAGCGAGGACGCCATGCAAGCAAGCGCGATTGCGAACATCGCTTCCGACACCGCCGTCCAGGGTGGCCACGTCGTCAAACGCGTCGTCACGACCATGCAGGACATCTCCACGAGTTCTTCGAAAGTTGGGCAGATCATCAGTGTGATCGAAGGCATCGCGTTCCAGACCAATATCCTTGCACTGAACGCCGCTGTCGAAGCGGCCCGCGCCGGTAATCAAGGACGTGGATTTGCGGTTGTCGCGAGTGAGGTCCGCACGCTGGCGCAGCGCAGCGCGGGAGCGGCCAAGGAAATCAAGGCGTTGATTGAACAGTCGGCCGGGCATGTCGTAGCCGGCGCTCACCTCGTTACCGAGGCAGGCGCGACGATTGACCAGGTCATGCGATCGGTGCATCAGCTCACCGGAATCATGGGCAAGATCGCGCATGCATCGACCACGCAAACAGCGGGCATCGAGCAGGTCAACCACGCCGTTGCCGAAATGGATAAGGTCACCCAGCAGAATGCGGCACTCGTCGAGCAAGTTTCCACTGCGGCGCGATCCATGGCCAGCCGGGCAAGCGGTCTGCGCGATACAGTGGCTGTCTTCAGAATCGGCGATGCACAAGAAGCGGACGCCTCCATGCATGGCGAGGTTGTCTAACGCGCGGCACTGACGCAACCCATCCGCCGCGCTTGCAGACAGTCAGGCTCAGGCAGCGTTCGCGGCTATCGCAACACGCCAGAAGATTGGGAGCTATCTGCGGCGAACGCAGGGTATGCGGAAGGTGGCACGCCTTGGCCGATACACATGATTTCGGCAAGGCGCTCAGCATAATACTCAGGAAGATACTGGTCGACGTCGTATCTTCTCTCAGGGTTCGAAAGATGCGTGGCCAGTTGCCCAAGCGCCAGCTTCAGACTCTCCGGATCAGTGCGGAATTTGATCTTGTTGCCTACAGCGTCCGCGGTCGTCGCCATGCTTCCGCCATCGCGAACGAGCGCAGGCAGGCCGAGCATCGCCGCCTCGATGATGATGAGCGGCGCGTTTTCCGCGCACACCGACGGTACGATGACCGCGTCGGCGAAGCGCTGCAGGTCCGAGAACAACCGTTCCTGCGGCAAGCTGCCGAAAAAAATCAGCTTGCCACATTCGATGAGTGATGCGAAGCGTTGCTCGATAACCGCGCGCTCGGGACCCTCGCCATAAACACCGATAGCGTTGATATGCTCAAAATCCGCCGCTTGCGCGAGCTCGATGAACTGCGCGAGGCCTTTTTCCTGCGAGATTCTTCCAGCGAACGCAAGATTGAAACGGTCTTTGTTACGGACGGCCGAGGGAATCAGCGCAACCGGCACAGCGGACGGATTATGCAGGATCACCGTGTTGCGGATTCCGCAGCGGTGCAGTGCCTCCTGCATGAAGGCACTGGGGCAAAGAATCTGATCGAATACGCGCGACGGATGGCACGCCGCACGCACGGCATGCCAGTACGCCTTTGTCATGAGGTCATGCATGAGGCCCTTTGGCGACGAACGAAGCTTGAACGCCGTGCGCGTACTCAACATTTCAAGCGGCAGAATCAGGGGCTTGCCCTTCTCGAAGTATTGCATCATCGGGTTGTAATAGACGAGATGGTAGTCGTGGCACGTATGGTACGTGCGGTAGCCCAAATCGCGCTTGTATCGTGCGATAACGCTCAGGATCGAAGGCGAGAGAGCGTTATGGTAGTTATGCACCAGCACCCGATGCGGCCGAAACGCGAGAATTGCTTTCTCGAGCGCGTGAGCGGCAGCAACATTCCATATTCTCGACAACATGGAAGTCTGCGCGACGAATCGACTATCGTCGAAACGCTCGACCTCAACCCCGGATAGAGTACTCAGAAGCCCTGCAGATTGTTTATAGACAATCTCCGCGCCGCCCATATGCAAGAAATCGTTGATCAGCAATACCCTCCAGCGCTGCATCTCCCCGCTCCTCTTTGACTGCACAAATGGGATCACGCAAAACGTGGACGGTATAGCTGGAATTCCTCGCTCGGAAGATGCTAGCGTGTCGTACCCAACGGCTGTGTTTGCCAGGACACGTAGCGCAACAGGATGTGCAGCGCACCATCAAAACTGAGGAAATCGTCCGCTCCAACCGCCACCTTTCTTCAGGTAATGCAAGAAGAGCGGGATACCGGTCAATTGCGCCGCGAATCGCCGCGTCGACGCACTGTCGTCGACAATGATCGCGCGCAGTCGAAACGGGTCACTCTGGTGATCGTTCCAACCGACATCGCATGTGCGTGCACTCTTGTATCCCGCCGCTTCTACGAAACTGACTTCGCGATCGCCATAGTTTCCGTTCGGGTAGGCAAAGTGCTCGCAAACATTGCGCAGCAGCGCCTCGATCTCATGCTTGCTGTTGCCGATTTCGTCCGCACATTCGATATCGCTGCAACGAGTCAACACGGGATGGAATCGTGTGTGAGCCTGAAAGTCCACGTACGCCTGCATGGTTTCCATCTGCTCGATGCTAAGGCCGGTCGCCTGATTGTCGGCGTCCTGGCGGTAACCATGTGCCGCGAGTTCGGCCAGGCGTTCCGCATTCGTCATACGCTTCAGCCGTTCGTGGCCCGCCCGCACCGAGCCGGGATGCAACCACCAATGGCTGCGCGGACGGCCGACGATGCTGCTGCAGAGGAAGATCGTCGGCCGCACCTTGTGCTTGATGAAGATAGGCAGCAACGCTGCGTTGCCCGCATGCCCGTCATCGAACGTAATGGCCGCGCGTGGACGTCCCCGGCCGGGCGCAGCGACGTCTGTCAGCGGCACCAGATCACATATTTCTCGAAGATACGTGAGATGCCTGTCGAGTGTCGCCGGGTCGGGGTCGTGATAGAGCAGGACCGCCACCCGGTCGCGCCATAGCCATGCGCGCGTCGCTCGGGCAATGCCCGTCAAGACGACGAGCGCAGCAAGGATCTCTTTAAGTAATGCCTTACCCCGATTCATTTCACCTCTCCGCTCTGTGCATTTCGAAGAACCTGGTGCCGCGATAATTGCGCTGTCTTGTGCTGAATCGCGACATCAAGGAGCGGGCGGACTGCCGGAAAGCATGCGGCTACTCGCCCGTTCGCTCGAGCACATGGCCTTCGGCAGAGGACCACACGCCATCTCTCGCGTCCGCTTTCAACGAATGGGCTATATGCCGCGCCACACCGGGCGCTGCATGCCTCGCCCCGTAGACAAAACGCATGACGGGCCCAAAGCTGTGAGCGGAAGCCGGCCCGATCACATAGAGGCCACGAACCTGTGTTTCGAAGTTGGAGGTGAGTTCGGGCAGCCCACTATTGATCGAAATCGCGTCTACGATTTCTTTCGATAGAAACGCGTGCTGCCTCATATCGGTCTTGAAGCCCGTCGCGGCGATGACATGGTCGGCGGCAACGGCCGATTCCTTGTCCTCGCTTATCACGCGCAGCATGACCTGATCGTTGTCGATAGCGGCGGAGCGAACCTCGGTCCGAAACGAGATCTTCACCTTGCCGACGACGCGATCACGCAGCCACCAGGCGCCGGACGCTCCGTACGACCGCTCCATGATCTGCTTGCGCCGCCCTTGATCGAGCATGTGGAAAAGGCCCGGATACTCAGACAGGAAGAGTGAGCGCCAGCCTCGTCCCAAGCCAGCGTCAGGACGCGCCAGTCTGGATAGGATGCCGCGAGAAGCTTGAGGCCGTGGATGCCATATCACGCCCGCTTCGCGCATGAGCACGTGAACACGCGATCCTTGCTCATACAGCAGCGCGGCGAGCCCCAGCGCCGACTGTCCGCCGCCGACTATCGCGACGTCTTTGCCTTGCGCCCACGCGAGGTCCCCATAAAGCGCCGAATGAGATGCATAGCGTTCAGGCAGGCCTCGCAGTGCGACAGGGGTTTGCGCGAACCCCTTGAGTCCCAAAGCGATCACCACCTTGCGCGCGAGGAGGGAGCGGCCGTCGCTCAGCGCCAGTTGAAAATGCCCGTCGACGCGTCGCAGGTTGACAACGTCGACTGCCTGGACATCTTCGACGAGATTCGACTGAAACCAACGCGCGTAATCCACAAACGTCTCGAGCGGCAGCTCCATACCCATCGGCTGATAGCGCATACCCTTCTGGCGGTAGTAATCCTCGAGCGTGAATCCGGACAGCGGCGCATGGAGGTTCGAAGCGAACGCCTCGGAACGTAGGAGCATGCCTCGCGGCATGAAATTGATCCAGGTGCGCATCGGCTGCCCGAGAATCTGATGGACCACACCTGCGGCGCTCAGGTGTGCGGACAAAGACAACCCATACGGCCCTGCGCCAATTATTGCGGTGTCGGTGAAGGACATTGCTCATCTCCATCCAGGGACGGCACTCAGGGCTTCCAGGCGCCCACGCTCGAGGCCAGCGTCGCGAAGCGCGACACGTTGTCAAATACCAGCCCACGCTAAACTTTCACCTGCAGCAGCTTGAGTGCCATAGTCACGTTCCACGCGCGCTTCAAGCGCCGCAGCGGACTGAGCAGGCCATAAAACTGCAGCGCCGGAACGGGATCGCTCCAGCGAAAATATCCGTCAACGATCTTCGTGTGCTCGCCCAGCAGATGAGGCGGCACCCGGTCGGCAAACGTCGCGCGCCACGCGACCGGTACCCGGCACGATTGGTCAGGTATGGGCGGCAGACCGAGTTCATGCCGGTAAGCGGCAAGCGGAATATTGACGCCGCACAGCGTGGCGATTTCTTCCTGCCAGTCCGTACGGCCGACCGTCGGCTCGACCATTACGAACCGCCTGCGGTTGTCGTCCCACTTGTATTCGATGCTCCCCATGCCCTCGAAGCCGGCCCGCTCGGCGAACGACAATGTCAACGACTCGAGCACTTCGCGCGCTTCGGGTGCGGCAACGCATATGGCGGTATTGCCGATACCCGGCGGGGAACTGAGGACCTTGCGCCCAGTAAAGATGCTGATCACACTCCCGCCGCTCCCCCGATAGAAAAGCGTGAAATAGATGTTGCTGTCGGGCCCCTCGATCCACTCCTGCGCAATGATGCCGCCGGGCGTGGCAAGCATGGCGATAGCTCGCGCGCGCGCAGCGCTGAGAGAGTCGACCCGAACCGCCCGCTCCCTCTCGCCCCTCAATACATTGCGTTTGTCGTCCGGCTTCAGTACGCACGGATAGCGTAATTCCGATAGATATTCCAGGTCGGACAGTCTCTCGATAGTCACGGACCGTGGAACCGGAAAGTCGTGCTTCAGCGCGAAGTCGTGAAATCCTGCCTTGCTGCACAACATCTTGACGGTCGAGTCCGCCGGAAGGCGGAAGCGAAACCAGTTCGCAAGCGCTTCGCGATTTTCCGACACCGCGTGCACCGCCTCTTCTTCGGTCAATATAAGAACCGGGGGCTGCTTGAATTTCTTGCCGAGTTCGATCATGTCGTCCGCGAAGGCTTTTCCGATCAGGCTTTTGATGTAGTGCGCGCGTACGTAGCGGCACCACATGCCTGAGCGCGTGATTTTTGTATCGACTACGACGAGCGGAACGCGTGCACACGCGAGAGACCTCGCCACGCCGAGACCGTTCAGCGAGGCACCCACGACGACCCCTGCTATTTGATCAGAACCGTATCGGCTCACCATACTATCGATTCCTTGATCATCGGACGAACGTGAGCCTTCGAAAGCATCGCAGGAAGTCGCGCTGTCGACAGTCTCGCCGTTCCGCGGCTCGGGCCTTCTGCTCGATAACTCGAGGGGCGCGCCGCAGTCCCGCTCGATGCGCGGGCGCACAATCGCCGAAAAAAATGGGAGGACGAATCGAGACGATAACGCGTCACAGCCGGCCTCCAGCGGCAACGCGTCGCACGAGACAGCAAGACTAAGTCTTGCCGTACCGTGGCAGTGGCTCGAACTGCCGCGAAAGCTCCACGCGGTGAGCGCTGTATGCCGAAAACCGAGGCCAGTAGCAAATCACGTACGCAAGCGGAATAAAGGATGTGACAGTGGTCACGCTCACGGTGGCGCTGATGAGCAGGAAAATCAGCATGACGAAGCCGTCGCTCGCGGTAAACGCGATGACGCCAAAAAGAATCAGCGCACTGAAGATCCCCATTTCAGCGACCGTGGCAGCCAGACCGGCAAATGGCACACCGGCGTCCTCCATTTCGCCCTGGATCAAACGGATGTAGGGAAGGTACTTGTAGTGCGTGATGATGTCGTGTGCGGTGATGCCGCTGACGATATCCCCCAGCCGCGCATCGAACAGGAACGCGTAGCCGGCCAGCCGGTGGCCAAACGTTTCTGAGTCGAAGAAATCGTTCGATGCAAGGTACACCGAAATGGCCGCGGTCACCGCAAAGTACGCAACCATTGTCATCAGTGGGTGGACCGACCGCAATCTTGCACGCACGGGATAGAGCGCGGCAAAGAGGAACAGCGTCATCGACGATTTCGAGAAGCTAATGAAGAGGCCGATAAGGTAAATAGCAATGATTTTCTTATTCGGTGAATCGCTAAGCAGGTACACGATAAAAGACGTCACCAGCAGCGAAGAGAAGAATCCCGCCTCACGCGAAAATCCCGAGACGCGAGCAAAGTAAAACACCTCGAAGAAGTTCGTATAGGTACTGGTCGCATAGTTCCCCCAGATCAGTTTCGCGAGATTCGTCGGTCCGAGTTGCATCGCGAAATCACGGTCGATGTAGTACATCGCGAACTGCACGATTGCGAACAGGATGTTGATGACCATCCATGGATGAAGATAGCTGATGCGGCGTTCAGCCGTGTACATCAGGTAGCCTATGCAGATGGCAATCGAGAGGACCCGTACTGCAGCCGAAGGCGAAGTCAACCCGCTTGCCACGACCGCGATGAGCAACGGGCCGGCCCAACGACGAGCCGTGCCGCTCAGGAAGCGCGCGAACTCCGGATCGAGAAACGGGATCAAGAGATAAAAATATAACGTGATCCCGTTCACCTGCGGATTCAGAATAACGCAGGTAAAAAACATGTAGAACAGCGCGGATATCAGTCTGGAGTACATTGTTTTCTCAATGCAAAAACGCGCGGGGCAAGACGCTTACTCTTGACTCCTCCAGTCGCGCGGAATGGTCCTAGCCGGCTCATCCGGCAACTCTACACGCCCCGCCGGCGACGATCACGATTCGGCATGCTCTTGCGGGACACCCGCTGCAGAATAGGCTGCCGCATAGCCGTAGCTGCGTTTCTCGCTGCGCCGTCGCGGCATTGCATTGAAGATCATGCCGACCAGACGCGCGCCGGCGCGATCGAGACGCTGCGCGGTTTCTTCCAGTTCCCGTTCGCTCTGAGCGTTCGGACGTACCACGAGCAGCGTCGATCCCGCGACAGAGGCGATCAGATTTGCATCGCTGACTGCTAGTACCGGCGGTGTATCGATAATGATCAAGTCATACAGCTTGCCAAGATGCCCGACGAGTTGCTGCATGCGAGGTGTCGAGAGCAACTGCGACGGATTGTGTGGGAACCGGCCTGCGGCAATAAACGAAAGGCCATAAACATCGGTGTTCCGAATCACGTGATCAACGTTGACATGACCGTTCAGGACTTCGGCGAGGCCGCCGGCACCGGTCTGCTTGAAATTGGCGGCCAACTGGCCCCGGCGCATATCGCCGTCGATCAGCAATACGCGCTTGCCGGCCTGCGCATTGATGACCGCCAGATTTGACGATACAAAACTTTTCCCCGTGCCGGGTGTCGCACCCGTCACGACGAGCACGTTATTCGTCGCGTCCTGAATTTGCCGCTGCAACGACGCACATATGCCCCGCAACGCCTCAATCGGTATGTCATCGTGCCCGTCGGTCGCGAGCAGGAAGCGGCCGGTGGCCCACTCTGCGTCTCGCAAAGCAGCGCCACTATAGGCCAATCTGGGAGGCGATCCGGTTGCGCCTCCGGATACTTTCTGTTGCGCTCCACCAGTGAGGCGACCCTTCGTTGACTGCGAGTTCGAATTCAGCGCACGATCCCGTCGGGCTTGCTCATCACTGAACAGCACCTGACCAAAGACCGCCAGGTTCAGATGGCGCCCGGCCATCGTCGAGTGCTCAAGCGTGGACGACCATAGGCGCCGGACAAAGACATACAGAATCGCCGCCATCAAACCGCCGACGGCACCCACGCCTATAACCAGGGCCCGCTTCGGCTTCACGGGATCCACGGGCAACAGCGCGGTGTCGATGATGTGCACATTCCCGAGCGTGCCAGCCTGCGTCACAGCCAGCTCGTTGGACTTGTTGACCATCGCGACGTAAATGTCCTCAGCGACCTTTACGTCGCGAGTGAGATCGGCAGCCCGGCGCTCGGAGGCGGGCAACTGGTCGAAGCGCGCTTCGAACGCGCTTTTAGCTTTTTGCAGAAGCTCGATCTGGCTATCGACGGTCTGCACGTCACGTGAGGTCGGTGTGAAGTGACTGGCCAACGCCGCTCTTTGTACTTTGAGCATCGCGATCTGGCGGTCGAATTCAATGCTGCCCTGAAGGTACGACGAAGCTTCGGTACCCGCTTGCATCGAACTCGACGCGGTTCTGTACTGACTCAGTTCGGCCTCTGCATGGGTCAGGTTCGCGTGAAGCTGCGGCAATTCTCCGACGATGAACTCGCGGGTCTGGAGCGCCTCTGCGCGATGCTGTGCGATGTGGGAAGCGATGTAGCCTTGGGCGATGCCGTTGGCAATGGCCTGGGCCAGTTCTGGATCGGGGTTTTCATAAACGATCTGTACGACGCCCGTCTCCTTGCCCGACTCGCTGACCTTCAACTGGTGCAAGAGACGTTCGATTGCCTTGACGTCGCTAAAGCGCACGAGCGTGAATTGGGTTCCAGGGCGCGCTACGAGCCGCTCCATGGTGAGTGCCACGCCGTTGGCCTCAGCCGGTATGCCGGGGGCGCCCTCGAGGAGCGTGCGTCCGGCAACGGCGAGCCGGTAGCGGCCGCCGTTAAGGACGGTCAACGTTAGCGGTTTGTCTTCAAGCATGGCGGGAACGGTCAGTGAACCGACGGACGCGTCCTCTCCGCCCCATGCATAGCTTCTCAAACCGCCGAGTGCCGGCATAGGCGTGCCCGGCGTGGCGAATTGGCGGGTGATCGCGCTGATAACCGGGATGTCGTTCGCCGTAATTGAGGTGTCCCGCTTGAATTTACTGATCACCGGCACAAGCACGCTCCGGCTTTGGATGATCTGAATCTCCGCCTCGGTAGGCAGCGTGGACGGGACGACGTGGTCCAGCGCCTTCGAAGCCTCACCGAGCGCGTTGGGCTGAGGGAAATCGACCTTGACCAATGCATCCGCGGAATACATAGGCGTCGCGATAAAAGCGTACAGCGCAGACGCGCCCGTCACCAGGAGAACAATGCAGATGACCAGCCCAAGATTGTCGACTATCAGCCGCCATAGTTCGCCGCCGGAGAACGCGTCCACGTTATTCCGCAGCACAACCGGCGGATTACCGGAAACACTCGTATTCATACGTCGGACTCCTTGTGTGTTGGGACCGGAACGAATCGCTGGCTCGCGAACCGCTTTCCTCGAAAGCGCTGCGCCGACTGTAGTGCGCAAAAGACTGGATCTATGGGTCCGGCGAGCTCGCATGCGGGTGGTGTCTCGCTTCGCAGATTGTGGCGTCGCAGCAACGCGGTCTGTGCTTTACCGCACACGACTCCAAAATCGCGCCACCCATAGTGTTTCCGAAAAAAGAACAGCCTACGGCTTGCAGAAAGCACGTAGGCTGCACGGGTAGAGGCTTGTTACGCTAGCAGGCTAGCGAAATGGCGGATCAGACGGGATTCGCGGCAACGAATTGTTTGAAGCTCGTGTAAGCCGGGTTCTTCGTGACACCATCTTCTTGCACGAGGCCATAAGCCGGATCGATCAGGCAATACATCATGATCGACTGGATGTTGTATTGATCCTTGAGCGCACGATACTCCTTCAGCGCCGCGGTCGTGTAGCTGGCCGCTTGCGCTGCGCTGTCCTGGCTGCCCGACCAACCCCATTCCGTCAACCAGATCGGCACGTTAAAGGAGTCCTTCAGAACCTGCAGTACGTTCAGGCACGCGTTGTTTTGCCATCCACAGGTGATATCGCCTGAGCTTTGGTACCAGTGGTACGTCGTGTAGTCCCAGCGGACTTGCTGCTGACCCGAAACGCCGTTGGCACTGCCATCAGGCTGGATACCGGACCACAGCATCTGCAAGCCGCGGTATGCAAGCGGGATACCGACATTCACGCCACACTGAATCGACGAGTCGATCGCCTTGACTCCGTCGATCATGCCACGGATAACGCCGCGGAACGCCGGCCAGATGGCGGGGCTGTAGTTGCTCGTCAGGCTGCCGTTACCCGTGGTGATCAGGCCAGTCGCGTCGAGTTCGTTACCACACTCGATGTACTTGACGAGCCCCTTGAGCGGCTTGGTGCATGCGACCGCCAGGTTGTAGCCCAAGGTGTACGCCGCCGATTCGGAGCCATTCTTATTCCAGCCAGCCGAAATAGGATTGAGCACCGGCATAATGGCGACGCCGCTGCCGGCAAACGCACCGGTCAGTGCGTTGGCGACCGTTTGAGCCATTCCGCCATCGGCGACGTCAACGCGATAATTCGTGACGCCGAGATCCTTGAGCAATGCCAGTTGCGCGGCCGCCGACATGGTGTGGTAGATGCCGCTGGGGTAGGCAAGATGGCCGTTCATGCCGTAGAACAGCGCGCCGGAACTCGGTGCGGCGACGGTGACTGAAACAGACGTCGTGGTCTTGGTGCCGCCCGGCTGTCCGGCCGCGACGGTAAATCCCATCACGTCGAACTGATGCGAGCCTGTGGACAGTTTGGTCGTGTCAACCTTGATAGCGAACGTACCGTTGCTCGGTTTCGTGTCGGCGCCAATCTTGGCGCCGCTCGCGTGGTCGAATACGCATACGTTGACCCAATTGCTGCCCGCGGTGCCTGTCACCATGACAGAACCGGATACAGTCGCGTTGGCTGTCGGGGCGGTCACCGTAAAACTGCTTGGGGTTGCCGTGTTAGCCACCTTCGCGCTATTGGCTACCGCGCCGGGCGAGTCTGCGCCACCGCCACCGCATGCCGAAAGGGCGAAGGACCCTGCGCCCGCAACCAGGCCGGCGAGAAATTTCCTTCGAGGGACAGATGCAGTGGGAATTAAAGCGGGGACGGAATCCAGAAGATGTGTCTGATTCCTTGATCGTTTAGATAAGGTCATGAGTACAACTTACGCATTTCTGTTTGGGGATCGCAGTATATGCGTCACACTTTTTCCGATGTTGTAACTGGATGTAAAAATCCGACGAAAAGGCGATCATTCTCCATACCTAATACAAAAGGTAAATATCTGCATTACTGATACGCAAAATGAGAACGAGTGTGTGCGCGCGCACATATCTTTGTTGCATTCACGCGGTGAAAAAAAAGAATTAGTTCCGTTAATTATCTATTCACAGAAGTTTAATTTTGTGCTCGCGGCTTGCCGCCGGGCGATTCCCCGGTTTACCACGCTATCCGCCCCTTATAAAAAACCACTCGGCAATGGATTTATTCATACGAATATGCAAGCAGATCGCCCCCTCCAATTTGTATGATTAATAAATCCGGCATTCAGACAAATTGATTAAGTAGGTAATTTCCCTCATTCAGCGAATCAAATTTACGCTTTCTTCACATTAAATAATCAAAGGTGCAGTGGACTCATCAAAATCCCATGCGACCCCAATCAAACCGACTATAAATATCCGTTCGGCAGACTGAAGGTGAGGCGGTCCATGTGATTCGCTCTCCATACAAAAACATCGACCACCGCCGAAGTAGTCAACCGCAAGAAATTAGCTCGCGACACCCGAACGCGCGGTACACGACGGGATTTGCGCTGTGTGCGCAAACGTACCGAAGGCGAAATATCAAGTGGGCACCCTTCTCCTCGGTGACGTTGTCTGCACGGTCGCGTGCAAGACACCGCATTCCCGGCCCCGTCCTGCTCATGCCTGCTTTTGATTTGCAGCGCGGCCGCGTTTTTCGAAGGTGACCAGTGCCGGATCCGGCGCGTGCCCGTTCCACCGCGATGCCGTTGGGTGCCCGAGCTCTCCACGGCCGTTCATGTGCTGCTGATGACTTGAATGGCCGCCACCGTTGCGCGTTTCTCTAAAGGACTTCGAGAGATGAAATATGATGCCTTGATCGTGGGGGCCGGCTTTGCGGGCGCAGTGTGTGCTGAGCGCCTTGCCGCTGCCGGCAAGCGAGTGCTGATCATCGATAAGCGGAGTCACATCGGCGGAAACGCGTTCGATTGTCATGATGAGAACGGCGTGCTGATCCATCCATACGGTCCGCACATTTTTCACACATCCGGCAAGCGAATTTTCGAGTATCTGTCGAATTTCACCGACTGGCGGCCCTACGAGCACCGTGTACTAGCTCATGTGGACGGAGAGCTTTATCCCATCCCTATCAACCGGACGACGATCAACAGGCTATACGACCTTGATCTGGACGAGCAGGGCGTGACGGCGTACCTCGAATCCGTTCGCGAGCCCCGGGACTCTGTCGCGACGAGCGAAGACGTGGTGTTAAGCAGCGTCGGCCATGATCTCTGCGAGAAATTCTTCCGCGGCTATACGCAAAAGCAGTGGGGACTCGACCTCTCTGAACTGTCAGCGGGGGTCGCTGCACGCATACCGACCCGCGCAAACGACGACGACCGCTACTTTACCGATGCGTTCCAGTTCATGCCCGCCCAGGGTTACACATCGATGTTCGAGAAGATGCTCGAACATCCGAACATCGAGGTGCGCCTGTCAGAGGATTTTCGCGCCATCAGGTCGATCGTGGAACGCGAGCACACAATCTATACGGGGCCCATTGATGCCTATTTCGACTTTCGCTTCGGCAAGCTCCCCTACCGCAGCCTGTTCTTTCAGCATGAACATCTGGGCGAAGTAGAACGCTTCCAGCAGACCGGGACGATCAACTACCCTAACGACCAGGAATACACGCGGATAACGGAATTCAAGCATCTGACCGGCCAGCAGCATAGCGGCACGTCGATTGTGAGGGAGTATCCGCGAGCCGAAGGTGATCCGTACTATCCCATTCCTCGTCCCGAGAACGAGGCGCTTTTCAAGCGCTACCACGAACTCGCGGAGGCCACGCCCGACGTCACGTTTGTCGGAAGGCTCGCGCAATATCGTTATTACAACATGGACCAGGTTGTGGGCGCTGCGCTGAAAGCCGCCGAGGAGCTGATCGAATGAACCCCGTAAGCGCTGCCGCAATCGTTGTTTCGTACAACCGGCGAGCCTTGCTGGAAGAATGCGTCGAAGCGCTGCTTGCTCAAACGTGGCCCGTCGATGCGATTTACGTAGTCGACAACGGCAGCAACGACGGTTCGCGCGAGTATCTGGCTGCCGTTGAGGCAAAGCACGACAGGGTTTTCGTCGTTCTGTCGGAGAGCAACACCGGCGGGGCCGGCGGTTTCGCAAGGGGCATCAGCACTGCCTTTGCCAAAGGCTTCGATTGGTACTGGCTCATGGACGACGACGCAGAGCCTATGCCCGATGCGCTCGAAAAACTGCTGGTGTCCAAGGACGCCGCACGCACTGACGTTGTTGCACTGTGCGGCACGGTATTTGGCATCGATCGGCGTGTGCAGTTCTGGCATCAGGGAACGTTCGACGAACGGATGCGACTCATTGTGTCAATGCCCGAGCACCACGCGGCCGCTTCCTTCAAGACCGACTATATGTCGTTCGTTGGAGCGTGCATTCGGCACGATGCGATTCAACGCGTAGGGTTCCCCGCCCACGAGTACTTTGTGTGGAACGACGACGTCGAATATACCGCGCGCCTGAGCCGCATTGGTGAACTGCGTTGCGTAACCGCCTCCCAGATGACGCACAAGGACGGAGAAAACCGCGATATGATCCAGCGTCCGCGCTCTTTGCGCGCGTGGATCGAGACCAGGCGCATGCCGGCAGCAACGCAGTGGAAGTACGCGTGCGGGCTGCGCAACTATGTCGATATGGTGTTCAGGCATCGCGGTCCCGCACCGTTTTGGGCCGCATCGATTTTTGCAAGAAGGCTTGTTCGTATTCTCGTCTTCGGCGATCGCCGTTTTAGCGTCATCGTGCTCTATGTCCGCTACTTTGAACAGGCAGTGGGTCGAAGGCAGTTCGATACAGTCAGACCGACCGACTGGAAGAGATCGCTTGGCGATTCCTGAGCCCGACGGGGCCCGCAGCAAGCGACCTCCCTTGATAGGCCCACCGCCGCATACCCGCACATTACAGTTGAAGCGTCATTTCATCCTCGCATGGAGCGCGCTATTAATATTTATCATTCGTAAGGAGAACTGTCGTTTCGACAAAGCTTAGTCAAATAACGCCTTTTCTCGCGCTTCGGTTCTGATCGCCTCCTAGGATTGATTTCACGATTGCAACGCGCGTCCTTGTCGTAAATCGTGGTTAGAAGTCGCCTGTTTGCGGACTTCTCAACATTGCAATAACTTGATGTTCAGGAGGTGGATTTATGGCTAACGCACTAAGCAGAATCAACGCTGCTCGATTTGTTGCCGCTTTGATGCTCACCGGCATGGCCGGTTCAAGCGTACAGGCGCAAAGCTCGAACGCAGCACCAGCAGCGACGCTCGCGCCGGATCTTGGGGCAGCCGCAGCGGCGGCAGCAAAGGTACCGTTCCCGTTCCCTCATGGCCTCCACCCGTTCGGCAACGGACCGCACGTCGCGCCCGCCAGCGCGCTCGACGGATCGGAGATAGACAAACAGAACGGCGGAAACACGGTCAATCCGAATCGATTCCGCGACGATAGCGGGCCGGCCGCCGATACGCCATTCCAGGCTCCCGAACTAGCAACCGCTGCTACGTTGGCCCGGATACCGGGAGCCTCCACCGCCGCGACCTTTACAGCAACCGACTGGCCGACGTATGGCATGAACAGGCAGCGGACCGGGTATAACCCTGTCGAGACGGTGCTGAACGCGACCAACGTGAGCACGCTGAAACAACACTGGGTGTCCCCTGTTCTTGACGGCGCCATCCTGACTCAGCCGGTTTTGGCTACCGGCGTGTTGATCAACAACGTTCCGACCGATATCGTCTATGTTGCGACGGAGGGAAACACAACATGGGCGCTGAATGCCACGACGGGGGCCACCATTTGGAAGAGTGCCCCCATCCCTCAGGCAACTCTGTCGCAGGGCTGTAGCGGGCTATTCAAAGGCAAGATTGGTGTGCAGGGGACGCCCGTAATCGACCATGCCAACAACCGCCTGTTCGTCGCGAGCGGGAAAGGTTACTTGCATGCGTACGATATGGCGACCGGCGTCGATCTCCCGGGCTTCAACTTGCCTCTCCTCGACGCGGCGAATGCTTCTCCGCTAACGATGGTGTACGGCGGTTTGACGCTCAGTCCCGACGGTTCCTCAATATACGTTGCGACGGCCGGTGACCCCTGCGATACGCAGCCGTACCACGGACAGGTTATCCGCGCCTCGACCACCAACCCAGCCGCCATTCTGCAACGCTGGTTCCCCACCGGGGCAACCGGACCGAACGGGGGCGGCATATGGGGCTTTGGGGGCGTATCGATTCCACCTGACGGTACAGTCGTCTATGCACTGACGGGCAACGCATTCGCCACCCCCGAAAACGCAGGGTTCGCCGAACACGTCGTGAAGCTCACCCCAACCCTGGCGGTGGCCGCGTCGAACTCACCACTTACTCCCTCGCCCAACGCAGACATCGACTTCGGCGCTACGGCATTGCTGTTCCAGCGTCCCAACTGCCCGACGATGCTCGCTGCCTACAACAAGTCAGGCCCTCTGTTCATTTATAACCGGGCCACCATTCAGCAGGCGGGTCCCATTCAAACGATGACGATTGCTCAGAGTTCGAACGACGGCAGCAACATAGGCATGCCTGCGTTCGACCCGGTGCTCAATCAGCTTTACGTCGTGTCTCCCTCCGATTCGGGGACTTTATATAAGCACGGGCTCATTGCACTGTCCATCGGTAGCACCTGTTCCGTCAACCCCAAACCTGTGTGGCAGACGCAAGTCGGCATCAACAGCCCCAACTTCAATCCGGCTATTCCGCCGGTCGCCGCAAACGGTGTGGTCTACTACGCCGACGGGATGGGCAACGATGTGTATGCGTTCGACGCGACAACCGGAGCCATACTTTTCCACGACCACTACACGCCAGTTCAATCCGGCGAGGGTAACTTCTCGTCGCCGTCGGTCGTGAATGGGCAGGTCTTCGTCGCGGGCAGCGACCATGTGGTTCATGCCTATGGCCTTTAACTGATCAAGCTGCCCGGGGCAAGCCGTGCACGTCAACTCACGCGCGCGTCTCGGGCAGCCCTCGTCATCCACCCGTCTTCTTTCCCTTGCGTCTCTCCCGCTATCGCTAAAGCCGGATCTACTCGGCCTCCCAATTTTAAAAATGCCTTCGCGCCCGATTATCTCAGCTCCCCTGGCACGCCACGCGCGCTGCGCGCCGGCCAAAGCCAAACCAGGCGCCGCCGCACGGCACCTTTTATCCGTTTCGGCGTAAGCTTCCCAAGCCACTCCGGCCTCGGCGCGGCCGGTGCATTCAATCGATCTTCAAGCCAGCGCAATCGCGCCTCATTTTCCCGCTCACGATCAGCGTAGAGCACTAGAGGAAACGGGTGCGCAAGCCGCGGGCCATAGAGCGCGAGCGCCGTGTCCACGATGTCGCGGTTCTCCTCGCGCTGCGTGAAGTACGCAAGATGGACAAACGGTACGCGGCGCACGCAGACGATACGGAGATCGTTGCGTTCGCAATGCATGTGCATCATATGCTCGTCATCGCGGCCCCCGTCGTCGATCGCATCCCACAGCGACTTGCGAAACAGGATGCAGCCGATCGAATAGCGAGATTGCGATGGCACATCGCACTGCTCCAGCGATTGCGTCGCAGCGATGAATGCGTCAGGCTGAAGGGTGGTGCGCTCGTGCAGCCAGCGCGCGATGTGCGGATAGCCCCATATGGTGCCGTTCGTACCGGTCTCGATCTGCTCCGCCGGAATGATCCGCAGCGGAAAGCGCCCGCTGCTGCCCGACCCGACGAAATGCGGATGCGCCTGCGTGGCAAAGTACTCCTGCTCCAGATTCATCGCCTTCAGCAGCTGAGGAAAACCCCATGCGTTGTTATTGATGAGCGGCGTCACGTACGCCAGCTTCCGGCCATTTCCTCGCTCAGCGCTGTCATAGGCCTCGACCATCTGGTCGAGCCATTGATGCGCAATCGGGAATGCATCGTCGTCGACCTTGCAAACCAGGTCGATGTTTTCGAACTCCGGTTTGGACAGTAACTTCCTGATCGACCGATAGGGGTCCCCTGGCACGATGTCGTCGACGACGTTGACGACACCGGGAAACAGTCTTTCGTAGCGCCGGGCCACACCGAGGGTCCGCTCGGCGTCGTACCCGCCGCGGCAATTCTGCAGCACGTAGAACGGCACACCCGGCGGTCGGTAAGCCATTTGACTCGCAAGCGCCAACTCGAGCGCCGCATAGTCGCGACACGCAAGTATCACTACAGCCATTCTCCGTGCCTCAACGTCTGGATGCGATGTGTTCATGCGTCAACTCCTTTTAACAAACTCGTGCATTTGGCATTAATCAGTCGATGCCCTTGCCAGGAAAATCGGAACTCTTTTCTTAACCAGGTAAAGCGCCATGCAGCCGGTGACAAGCGCTTCTGTCGCAAGTATCGACATCGCTGCGCCTTGCGCCCCAAAACGAATCGAAAGCGGCACCAACAGCGCGACGTTGAACACACCGGATCCCAGCAGGATCTCGCTGAATTTTTTCTTCATGCCGAGCGGTAGCATCATCTGGAGCCCAAGCACGTTGTTTAGCGCCACCATCCATGGCACAAACGCCATCCACCGTAAAACGTCGACCACCGGCGCATATTGAGGTCCCATACCGATGCGAACGATCCATGGAGCAAGCGCCCAGAGCATCACCGATACGACGAACATGATTGTGCTCATCGCGTAAAGTGCCTTGCGCACGAGCGCATAGGCCTTCACGGTGTCCTCGGCAAACAGTGCATTGACGCGCGGATACATGGCGTTGCTGAGCGGCGCGATCAGGGACTGCGCCACGTTGCGAATCTTGTCGGCGGCACCAAAGTAACCTAGCGTTACGTTACCCGCCAGAAATCCGAGCAACACGCTGTTCGTCGTCGTATAAAGACTGATTGCAGCGGTCGCCATGAACACGTGCCATCCGTCCCTGAAGGCTCCGATGACATCGCTTACGCCCGGAAGCCAGAACGAGATCAATCTCATGCGCGCGATCAGCGTCAGTGAGATCAGCCCGGCGACGACGGTGCTCATTGATGCGATGAGCGCCGCTCGCCACGTGTCGTCGGGCGAGTGGACGAGGAGGTAGGTAGCGGGTATGACAAGCAAACGTGCGCTCAACGTTGATATGGTGACAAAGGACATCCGCTCCAAACCCTGGAAGAGCCATTGCGGAAATAACACGGTGCCGATCACCAACGGAAAGGTCGCAAATATGATGGGCCGAATCTCAATGAACTTCGGCACCAGCAAAACGCCAAGTACCAGAAGCGCAAGGCCAACGCACGCTACCAGCGTTTTGGCCACCTGCGTTTTCCAGAAAATTCTCGAAACAGCGTCGCGGTCGTTCTGCACCCTTGCAATCTCACCCGTAGCTGACCAGTTAAAGCCGTAGTCGGCCAGCAGGACCAGATAGGTCACCACCGCCTGAGCAAAAACGTAGGCGCCAAAGTGGTTGGGACCCAGCACGCGGAACAGATACGGTAACGTCGCGAGCGGCAGCACCATATTCGCCACTTGCAAGACCGACAGGGCCAGCATGTTCCGCAATATTCCGTGCGCCATAGTGGGTCAGTCCGTGGTTATTCACCGATTCTCTGAATGCAGGAGGAGATGGTGCGCGAGTTACGCGCGCATCCACCACAGAGCAGTTGCCCGATCGACTTTTCTACGCTTGGATATGCTAAATAGTTTTCGACCACCGTCACCTATGGAACCGCCTGCCATGCGTGCTGCCGGCGGTCCGTGTCTGGGTCTATGTCATCCGCATGATATGTGCCAGCCGCTCCGCATAGCACTGAGGCAAAAATGGGCTAACGTCGTAACGCCGCTCCGGCGTAGCGAGATGCGCGGCAAGCCCATCGAGCGCCGCTCGAAGACTTTCAGGGTCATCGCGATACGTTATCTTGCTGCCGACGGCATTGCCAAAATCCAACCGATGGGCGCCCTCCCGGATCAGCGTGGGCAACCCCAGCATCGCCGCCTCGACAATGACAAGCGGTGCGACTTCCATCCCCATTGACGGCAGGACGATCGCATCGGCAAAACGTCGCAGTTCCGAGAACAACCGGTCCTGCGGCAGGCTGCCGAAGAAAACAAGCTTTCCCGACTCGACCAGCGGCGCATATCGTCGCTCGATCTCGTCGCGGTCGGCACCGTCGCCGAAAACACCTATGCGCTCGATACGCGCAAAATCGATCGAGCTCGCGAGCGCGATAAATTCCGCGAGACCCTTCTCGCGTACAACGCGTCCGACAAATGCAAGGCTGAAGCGCTCCCGATCGCGCACGCTCACCGGCTTGTTCGTCACACCGACGACCGAGGGGTTGTAAAGGACCACCGTGTTGTCGATCCCTCTGCGATGCAAAGCCTCCTGCATGAAATCACTTGGACAAATTATCCGATCGAAGATGCGCTCTGGCTTGTACACCGCGCGCACTGTATGCCAGTAGGCTTTCGAAAAGATGTCGTGGATTGCGCCTTTTGCGCTGACGCGCAACATTAAGACATGCCCCGTTTGCAACGCGTCGAGCGTCAAATGCTCGATATTGCCGTTCACCATGTAGTGCAGCGTCGGGTTGTAATAGATAAGATGAAAATCGTGACATGTCATATACGCGGCGTAACCTAACTTTCGCTTGTATCGAGCGATCACGCCGAGGACCGATGCTGACAAAGCATTGTGGTAGTTGTGGACAAGAATCCTATCCGGCCGGAAGGTGCCAAGGGTTTGCTTGAGCGCGCGCGCGGCCGCCAGGTTCCACGATCTGGATAGCAACGACAAACTCCCCTGGAATCGGCTGACGTCAAAGCATTCCACTTCCACGCCGGACATTGCGCGTAGAAGGTCAGCGGACTGCCGATAGACGACCTCCGCCCCGCCCTTTTGCTCGAAATCGTTGATAACCAAGACTCTGTATTGCTGCATGCCTGCCTCTTGTCAAGCAAGCGCGGTGCGCTCCACCAAGCAAGAGTACTTGGTGGCATATGAAACGCTATGTTCGGAATCGCACCGAAGCTCAGGTTGCGGTCCTGATCCCTGGCTACCGGGCAAGCGTAACAAGTCAAAACCTTGATGCGACGGGAGGTGCGCAGACCGGGCGAGTGGCCCCGCCCGCCCCGAGCTGTTGCTCGAGAACATCCAGCAACTGACGTGCGGAGCGCTCCCACCGGAACTGGCGCGCATGCTCTCTGCCGCGTGCGCGCCAGACGTCGCGCAGCGCTGCGTCGCCCATCAACTGCGCCACTTTGTCGGCGATGTCTTCGACAGAGCGCGCGTCGCAATAGACCGCGGCATCGCCGCATATTTCCGGCAGCGATGCTTCTCGCGATACAACCACCGGACAACCGCACAACATCGCCTCGAGCGGCGGCAAGCCGAAGCCTTCATAAAGCGAGGGAAACACAAAACAGGCTGCATTTTCATACAGCGCACGCAACTCACCGTCCGATACGAAGCCGGCGGCGACGATGTTCTTCGAGAGGTCGTAGCCCACCTTGGCTTTAGGATTGAAGATCCGCAAATCGCACCCGCCGACAACCACAAACTTCCAGTCGTGACGCTCACTCAGGTGCTCGATTGCGGCAAGCACGCGGGCAAGGTTTTTTCCTACTGACAGATTGCCGACTACAAGGATATAACCGTCGTGCTGTAGATTCAGCCGTGACAAAATCAACTTGTCCGCCGCGATTCTGTCGAAATGGTCCACGCCATTCCAGACGACCGAAATACGCGACGCGTCTATCCCGAGACGCGCCATGATTCGTTTCTTCGAGAATTCCGACACCGTCACGATGTGACTGGCGCTGTGCTTCAAGATTGAAAACGCGAAGCGATACCAGAGTCTGAACTTCCAGGAATAGTTTTCCGGCAAATCGTAGACCGCCACGTCATGCATCATGACCACGTGACGACGTGCGAACAACGGCCCCATGTTGCAGAGGCTAAGCAGTGTTCGCCCGCCGGTCGCGAACGGCAGCGCAAGTTGCTCCCACGAAGAACCCTTCAACCAGCGCCCGACCGTTTTTGCTTTCGGCAGCGCGACGTCCGTGCGCGCGTCAACGGGAAGTAGCAACGGGAGGTCGGTGTCCTCGGGAAACAGTCGCTGAAACGCCATCGCCAGTTCATAGCCAACGCGTTGCACGCCAGTGATCCGCTGCGATGCGAATTTGCCGTTAATTGCAAACCCCGCAAACGGTACCGGCCAGTTGCGACTTTGCATCGCGCCAGCGTCGGTTGGCGTCGCCGTCTGAACGGAAACAACTTTCCGATGAGTGTTGGATCGCTCCGCAAACTCGTCCATCAGATATCTCCCCAGATGATCCTGAGACCGCAGCGCCGTGCGCCCAGGTTTCGCCCGCGACGTTCGAATTACGTCGCCTTCCGATTTGTCGCACCATTCCGGCGTGCCAGACGGTGCGGGTGCCGAAGCCGGTCGCCAGCCATCCCAAGGCTGCATTAAGCAATCTCGCGGGAAGCTCCCTCAGTACGGTTTCACACACAAGGCCCGGCGGCAAACGTAAGTGAGGTCCGGCGCGGGCACGCAGTACCGGACGCGCCTGGTTTGACCAGACCGGCACGGCGTTGGGCACCGAACGTCGCCCGCGAACCGGAATGTCCGCAGCAGGCAGGTGACGGAGGTGTTCACATCAGCGCACGTAAGCGCGCAGCCGACCGCTTTGAAAGTTCGATTCCGTACTGATGAGTGGAGCCGCGCACCCTATTTTGGTCTGGCCTGTCGCCTAGAAAAAGCGGCGTCCCGCGTGGCCTCTCAGCACCCGCATCTTTGCTCGTCGAACCGAACGGGCTATTTCCACGAGCGATCCAACGAGGATGATCCCATGCTGACGATTCACCTCCATCGAAGCCTTTTAAAACCATCCCTACTCCGGCGCACTACGCTGTCCGCATTCTTTTTTCTGGCTTTCTCGAGCGCCTCATATGCTCAGTTTCAGATACGCCTCGCTAGTCCGCCGGGCTCGCTAGTCATGCCGATAAACGAAAAGAAGGTCGTCCGGTTCGTCGTCGCGACGCCGGACGATACGCGCCAGGCAAAGTTAACGGTCAGCGTGTTCCCCTATGACAGCAATGGCAAATTGATGCCGGCTGCGCTCACCACGTACCAGAAAACCATCAGCGACATACCGGGAGGCAAGGCGATCGACGTCAGCATAGCCGTACCGCGCTCCGGTTTGTTCCGCGTCAACGCGACCTTCAAATCGCCGGATGGAGAAACGCTCGACAAGACAGCGACCACGCTGGCCGTCGTCACGAAACGCGACGAAGTGGGGCCTTCCGACTTCGGTGTCGTCACCCATTTTGCTCAGGGCGGCACACCGCCGCCTTCGGTACTGTTGCCGCTCGTCAAGCAGGCCGGGTTCTCGTGGATTCGAGACGAACTCTATTGGGAGGCAATCGAACGAACGCCGGGACGCTTTAACTTTCCCGCGCGTTTCGATACGTACCTTGCCGCATGTGCCCAGTTCGGCATTTCGCCTTTAGTCGTTCTCGACTACGGTAACCCGGTTGCTTACCCGGCGCTCTTTTCGCAATCGAACTTTCCGCAGTCACCCGAGGCCCGGGCGCGGTTTGCCCGATACGTTGATGCTGTGGTCGCCCGGTACGGTAGGACGGTTAAGCATTGGGAGGTTTGGAACGAGCCGGATTTCGGCAAGATCAACTACCCCACCTACCTTGCCCTTTTGAAGGACACGTTCGGCGCCATCAAGCGACGAAGTCCGGACGCATCCGTGATTTCCTGCGGCGGCGGCGGCTCGGGCGGCGGCCCGGGGGGTGATTGCATTGTTGGATTGATGAAGGGCGGAGGGCTGAACGACCAGGACGGCTTTAGCGTACATCCCTATATGCCGCCCAATACGCCAGAGAGAGGCTATCGAGCCACGGGCGCGCCGATCGATTTCGTGAGCATTCCAACGGTGTGGCCCTACCTGAAACGACTGACTGCAGACAATGTGAAAGCAGATGGGCGACCACTACAGATTTGGGTGACGGAGTTAGGCTGGCCTGTGAATCCTAAAGACCCCGGGCAAGATGAAGCAACGCAGGCGTCCAATCTCGTGCGCACCTATTTGCTGTCGCGGCGCTATGGCACGGTTAAGGTGGTGTTTTGGTACGACTTTGTCGACGATGGCACCGACGTCAACAACATCGAGCACAACTTTGGCTTGCTGCACCACGATTTGACGCCCAAACCGGCGTTCGTCGCTGCTTCGGTATTGAGCAGCACGGTCGGCAAGCGTAACTGGGCAAAGGCGCTAGTCGACGCGGAGAGCGTCAAGGCGTATCAGTACGGAACCGATGATCCAGTCGTCGTCGGCTGGACCACCGATGGCAAGGAAAGTACGGCCTCCTTACACCTGCCGGCCGGAAGATATGTTCAGCGCGACTGGCAAGGTGTCGATACGCCTGTAACGATCACGGCACAAAGCTTCGACTGGCGAGTGGGCCCGATGCCCCGTTACCTCATTGCAGATAGACAGTAACCTACGGTGTCGTCGGTCCGAGTAGCCGGCGCCGGTATCCGCATCCCGTCGATCAGTATGCGCCGTCGCGCCGGATCACCACGGCGACCGTCTTCAACATGATCATGATGTCGTACCAAAGCGACCAGTTTTTCACATACCACGCATCCAGGAAAACGCGCCGCGCGTAATCCGTATCATTGCGACCGCTCACCTGCCAGAGACCCGTCATGCCCGGCTTTGCCAAGAAATAGTAAGCGGATTCCTCTCCGTACCGGACGATCTCCTTTTCGATTACCGGGCGCGGTCCCACAAGGCTCATATCCCCGCGCAGCACGTTCCACAACTGCGGCAATTCGTCGAGGCTTGTTTTGCGCAGTAGCGCACCAATTGACGTGATCCGGACATCGTCCTTCAGTTTGAAATCCTTCTCCCATTCGGCCCTTGCGACTGGATCGCGTTCGAGCAATTCCTTCAGCACCTTCTCGGCATCAGGCACCATCGAACGGAATTTGTAGCAGTTGAACTTTTTGCCGTTTTGTCCGATACGCGTGTGCCCAAAAAACGCAGAACTACCGTCCTTGGCCACCAGGGCCGCAATGATCGCGAAGATGGGCAGCAGCATGAGTAACAGAAATCCTCCCACCACGACGTCGAAGCTCCGCTTGAGAACTCTGGCCGAAAAACGCGCGAGGTTGTTTTGCACGCGCAACATCATCACTTCGTGGCCGAAGAAGTACGATATGTCAGTACCGCATAACGGCACGCCACGCATTGATGCCATCACAGTGACGTCGCGAATGCCGTACTTCGTGAGTCCACGAACCCACATATCGCGCAAAGCGCGGTGATCGTGCTCCAGCGCTATCACAACCTGTATGCCAGGCAACGATCTGAACGTCGCGGGGGTAATGCCCTGCAGAATGGGGGCGTCCGAGACAAAGATCGCCTCTTTGTCCACAGCAGCCTGGGCGTCCGGCGCGACATAGGCGATCACGTCCACACCCAGAAACGACTGGTTCGACAGTGCCCGCCTGGCTTCCAGCGCGCTTTCCCCACACCCGACAATGAGCGTTGGCCTTTTCCACAGGTTTGCCCAGTCGAGTGCGCGCTTTGTCACCGATCGGAACACGGGCACGCAGATCAGGGCGCCGCTCCAGGTCAAGGCCCACCATCCGCGCGAAAACGTACCTTTGGCCAGCGCGGTAAGCGCCAGATGAATGACCGCGAGCACGATCAACATCCGGAAAATCTCCTGGAGCTCACGCCACATGGGCCTGCGACAGGAGTAGTGCCGCAACCTCGCCCAGAACCACACGGTTCCAATACAGGCTAGCGCCAGGTAGATCAGCATGGGCTGATGTGAAAAGATCGACCACACGCTCTTCTGCGACTCGGCGACAAAGCTGCCCAGCACGCGATTCGTCACCAGGAGTGCCACAGTAAAGCCAACAATGTCCGCGGCCGCCAGTGCGACTTTATTCGTCAGGGCAGGAAATGGAGTGACGCCCAGTTCAGGCAGTGATGCGTATTCGATTCTGATGGTTGAGTTCACTTGGCATTTCCTCGTGTTGAGCAGCCGGCAGACCTTCCAGACCGATTAGGATGGAAGCGAAGTCACGCCAAACTCCGCCGGTTCTTCTTCGACTGCCATGGCGCACACCGGCGGTCGAATTGACGCACGGAGCTTGCGCCAGACGCGAGAATTCCGGTGCGATTCCATGGCCTTCAGGACGACTGCCAGGAACCCCCGACGAAAAGCCGCCTCGGAAAACCGCTCCGCATTGGCACGACAACTGTCGGGCAAAAATTGATCGGCGCTCGCTTCAAATCTGCGTACCGCAGCTTGCACTGATTCGACTGTCTGCTCTTCGAAGAACACACCCGTCGGCAGCGGCTGTGTGTCGTCGATCACCGTTTCACACGCCCCGCCCTTACCGAACGCAATCACAGGGGTGCCGCATGCCTGTGCCTCCACAATCGAGATGCCGAAGTCTTCCTCTGCAGCGAATACAAATGCCCGCGCACGCTGCAGGTAGTCCCTGAGGACGGGGAAGGGCTGATGCCCCAGGATTACGACGTTGGGTCCCGCCTTGGAACGGATCTTTTCCATATCGGGACCGTCCCCGATCACCACCAGCGAACGTTCAGGCATGGCCGAAAAGGCCTCCACTACCAGATCCACCTTTTTGTACGGCACCATTCTGGAGACCGTGACGTAAAACGACTCCTTGTGCGTGCCTAACTCGAAAGCCTCGGTGTCTACCGGGGGGTAAACGACTGTCGCATCGCGGCGGTAAACACGATTAACACGGCGCGCAATAAAGTCCGAATTGGCAACGAACGTATCGACTCCGTTCGCCGTACGCACGTCCCACGTGCGTATGTAGTGCAGCGCGACGCGCGCGAACAACGAACGAAAGCCCTTCAGCAGATTCGCTTCCGTCAGGTACTGATGCTGCAGATCCCACGCATAGCGGATGGGCGAATGAACATAGCTGATATGAAGTTGATCGGGTCCTACCAGCACGCCCTTCGCAACGGCATGCGAACTTGAAAGAACGAGATCGTAAGCAGACAGGTCAAACTGCTCGATCGCTAGCGGAAAGAGCGGCAAATAGTTACGGTACTTGCGTTTGGCGAACGGCAGCTTTTGCACGAACGAGGTCGTCGCCCTCTTCCCTTTCAAAAAAGCACGATCATCCATGAAGTCGATCAAGCTAAAGACATCGGCTTCAGGAAAGCATTCGAGCATCTGTTCAACCACGCGTTCGGACCCGCCAAATGTCACTAACCATTCATGAACAATTGCAACCCGCATCGCGATACCTCCATGATTGAACGGTTCAGCAACCGTGGCGCGGTCATGCCGCAGTGCGCCATTACTGCCGATCCTAGGCGGCACCTTGCTACCCTTCGGTTCGGATTCGCACAGAAGGCCTTCCGGCTGAACGATGAATTTGCGACGTCACCGACGATCACGTCGAAGAGAACATGCAACGCGTTCAGTTGAAGACGAGACGCCCGGCGAGACTGCGCGCTTTGCGTTGCGAGATCGGTGAGACAGCCACGGCGGCCACCATCATTGACAGCCACATGAGGAGGAGGAAAACGAAAATCTGAGTTCTCGATGCGCGAAGCAGGGTTGTGTAGTGAAATGCGAAGCCTACTAATCCCGTCGCCACAGTGCGCGCGACCATATCCCTGTGCCACCTCATGTTGATACCTGGCAGGAATTTGCGGTGCACGATACTGACCCAGACGAGCACCCGGAACAGACCTAACGCAAGCCACGCATAAGCCACGCCGACTGCCCCATTGTTGAGCGAACCCAGGAAAACGGCCGGTACGAGAATCACCAGGAATGCGACGTTACCCTTGATCTGCAGGGACAGATTTCCTTGCGCGCATTGCACGAGGAAAGCCAACTCCGCAATAGCGGAACATGCGTTACCGATCGCATAGCACTGCAGGACACGCCAGGCTTCCGGCGTCGAGGGCGCGCTCGCTGACCACAGCCTGAGAACGAGGTCAGGCGCTATTGCAAAGATCATTGCAGCAGGAATGACCACGATCATCGTGATCTCGCTCGCGAGCAGATAGCTCGGTATGATGTTCCGGCTATCGCCCACGCCGTTGGCGGAAAAGCGCGGAATAAACGCCTGCTGGACCGGATTGGCCAGCAGCAGGATACCGCTGGCGAGAAGCGTGGCCATGCTAAATACGCCGAATGCTTGCAGAGACAGAACCTTCGACAGAATGACCTTGTCGATCTGCGTGGTGGTCGCCCACACGAGCGCGGAGAACGCGATGGACAGTGACAATCTTGCGCGCGCCGATAATGCGGCGCGCGAAAACGTTCGTGTGAGTAGCGGCGCTTTTATCACGCGGGCAAGCAGCAATCGCATGACCAGGCTTTCGCCGGCAATTGCGCCCAGTTGCCACAGGAAAAAAACGTCGATTTGCGGCCACCTCGCGATGACGGGAACAACGAGCGCAGCCCGGATGACGGCAAAGCCCACAACCACTCCGTTGAGTGTGGCTTGCCTGTCTATGCCCACCATGCCTGCTCGATAGACCGAAGAAAGCCAACGCGACGAAGCGGTTAAAACCATCAAGACAAACGCGATTTCGATTTCGTGCGCAGGCAACCCTGCCGCGTGCAACCAGTCTTTCGCAAAGAACGGTGCCACCAGCAAAGAAAGCACGAAGAGCAGCGTGCACATGGCCGCCACGAATTTTTCGAGTGACTGCAGGAGGACACTCGCCTCCTTCCTTGATGCTTCATCCTGCGCGCGCGCAAGTTCGCGACACAATGTGGGCGAAAGTCCAAGATCCAATATCTGCACCCACGCTTGCAACGCGGCATTGAGCGCGATCAGACCATACGCTTCGACGCCAAGATATCGAACGTACGCCGGCACCATGACGATGCCGAGCGCAACGGTAGCAATCTGGCCAGCATAGTTGGCGAGCAGGCTGCGTCTAAGCATCGTCGTAAGAGGAGGAGGGAATACATTGCGCAGTGACTGTAGCCGCCCCAAATCATGAGCAATGTGCGAATGCGAACACAGCCCCTTCCGGCGGCTCCGCATCAGGATCATTACAAAGTGGTTCGGATGCCGAATCGTAACCGGCCACCGCCCGATCGCAGACCACGGGCTATTCGTCGAATAGCGGCGAATATTGGCAGTTCTTTCAAAAATGCCCGGCCCTAGCCGTATGTCACACTATGACTGTCAACCCATTATTCCGCGCGACACAGCGCGACTTTTCGTGGACGCCATGCGCCTTTTGACCATCCTTGCCATACTCGAAATCGTTGCGGTAATTTTTGCCGTATCGTTATGCGTGGCGGCGCGGCGCACCGATGAACGAACGGAACGCGCGCTATCGCACGACGAAGTCGAGGCCCGACGGCAGGTTGCCGGCGTGCGTCGGCACGTGCGGCGGGCCCCGTTCCGCAAGCGCATGACGTGGCGCTGGCTGGCGGCCGTGCTGCGAACTCGCGATCATGACAAAAGCGGCAACTGACTCTGGGTGCTGCCCCGCCACGTGACTTTCAGACGTCAACGTCCGCTACAGACCACCTGGCGTTCGCGCTCCCTGTCTCTGCGGTACACGGGCGGTGGCGAGGCAATCGGTGTGGCCCCTTCTTTCTCTGCCGCACTAGCGAGCAGCAGCCGGCGGAATTCCCGTTTGACGATCCCATAGCACTCGCAGGCATGCTCTTCCAGACCTTCGCGGTCGAGTACGGTAATGTGACCCCGACGCATGCTGATGAGTCCGGCGTCCTGGAGCTTGCCCGCCGCTTCCGTCACGCCCTCGCGACGGACGCCGAGCATGGTCGCGATCAGTTGCTGGGTGACGACCAGTTCGTCCGACTTCAGCCGATCATGGGTGAGCAGGAGCCAGGAGCTCACCTGCTTGACGATGTGATGGTGCCTGTTGCAAAGCGCATTCTGAGCGATCTGGGTGAGTAACGCCTGGATGTAAAGCAGCATCAGCTTATGCACGGGGCCATGCTGCTCGAACTCGCGCTTGAATATCTGGGCGCTCATGGAGTAGGCATAGCCGCCGCTGCGCACTTCGATACGGTTGGGCATGGTCGCGCCGCCCATCAACACCGGAACGCCGATCACGCCTTCGTTACCGACAGCGGCCACCTCCGCAGTCGCGCCGTCCGCCATCAGAAAGAGCATCGACACAATCGCCGTAGTCGGGAAATACACGTGTTTGACGGTTTCGCCTGAGTCCGAGAGTAATTCACCAGCGCGTAGTCGCTGAAGCTTGAGGTGAGGAGCCATCAATGCCATCTCGGGCTCCGGTACGACGGCTAGCAGGTGATTCGCGAATGGATAGTTCGTAAAGTCGAGCATGGTCGTTTCCTGCCGGTCTTAGCACACCAAAAGGCATGCAGAGTGTGAGGGCAACGGTTTACCGCCTAAAAATTACTGCACTGCGATAGTCCACTGAAGTGCCCGGTAGAAATGCCCGAAGGCATTACCCCATGGGCATTCCTTCTTTAGCCAGAGGCGTGCCATACGTTTCAAACGACTGTTTTTAAAGGACTTTATTAATAGATGTCGATCGGGCGCCGGATTCGGTCCGCGAACCGTCTCATATCTGAACAACTTTGCGGGCTCAGCGAATTTCTGTGGCGCGGCGCAATAATTGCTGCGACGCGGTGCGTTTCGAGATAGACGTACGCCCTGCGGGCTATGGCGGAAGATAGGGTTCGCAATACGCCCCGCGAGCGCGAGAGAGGGCAGCGCCGAACACCCGAGTTCGAACCAAAAGTGTCTCAGTTCTGAACCATGCTTAAACTCCAGACATCACGTCTGGATGATTAATTCGCTATCCTGCGTTCCTCTTTCTAATCATACGAATCATCACTTTAAACGACGCGCGGATTAGCGTGGCTAACCATGCTTCGCGTATTACATAACCACGTCGCAAACCGTTAAGTTCGAATCCGCACAGAGAGGCTCTTGTTACCGACATATGGTGTCCCCGTTGCCACTTCGTTGTCTGAATCAGGGCGAGGCCCTTCGCCATGACGAAGGCTTGCCCACCTAAAACGGAGCCGCCGGATGACTATCGCATTTGCGCCTCAATCGAAACTGCTGCAGTTCACGTCCATGACTGACGAGCGACTATCGATCCAGCCGGTGATTCTGGCGGGCGGGGCCGGCACGCGACTGTGGCCCCTCTCCCGCGAGCAATATCCGAAAGAGCTCATCGAGCTGATTGGAGAGGAGTCCCTGCTGGCCACGACCGCACGACGCCTTGATGGCCTTGAAACGTTGTGGCCGGTTTCCAGCACCCTGCTTTTAGTGTGTGGCGAGAATCATTGCCACATCAGTGCGGAACAGCTAGGCGAGTGCGGCAAACCGTCTCGCATTCTGCTTGAACCGTCAGCACACAACACAGCGCCTGCGCTTACTGCGGCGGCGCTGGAGGCGGTCGCCGGGGACAAGGATGCCGTGCTCGTTGTGATGCCTGCAGATCACGTTGTCCCCGACGCACCCGCATTCCAGGACGCCGTGTCGCGCGCCGCGCACTATGCCGCCGACGGCGCCGTCGTCGCCATCGGCATCGTGCCCCGCCACGCCGAGCCGGGCTACGGATACATTCGGGTAGGCGTGCCGTTGGGAAGCGATGACGGCTTCGTCATCGACCGGTTCGTCGAAAAACCACACCGTGAGCTTGCGGAGCAGTACGTTCGGTCCGGCGAATATTGGTGGAACAGCGGCATCTTCGTTGTCCGGGCTTCGGTCTGGCTATCGGTTATCCATGAGCTGCACCCGGCGATTTACGCCGCCTGCGAGGCCGCACACCGCAACCGTTCACTGGTCGGCAAGTTCGTGCATCTCGCTGCGAGAGACTTCGACGGTTGTCCTGACGAATCGATCGATTACGGTGTCATGGAACGACTCGGTGAATGTAAGGGCACCTGCGGCGTTGTTGTGCCGATGGATTCGTCGTGGTCCGATGTCGGCTCATGGGATGCCGTCTGGCAGATGATGCCGAAGGATCCGAGTGGAAACGTGGCGCGCGGCCGGGTCATCTTCGAAGACACCGTCAACACCTTTGCGCACTCCCAAGGTCGTCTCATTGCGTGCGTTGGTTTGAACGGCGTAGTAGTCGTCGAAACAGCGGATGCGATCCTCGTCGCGGACAAGCAGAGCGCCCAGCAGATCAAGTCCGTCGTGTCACGTATTCGTGCTGAGCACGGTTCAGAAGCGAATCACCATCGCATGGTGCATAGGCCGTGGGGTTTTTACGATTCGCTGGACTCGGGCGATCGCTTTCAGGTGAAGCGTATCGTCGTCAAGCCGGGCGGCAGCCTGTCGCTGCAGATGCATCACCACCGGGCAGAGCATTGGGTTGTCGTTCGCGGGACAGCGCAGGTGACGTGCGGCGAAAAGACCTTCCTGCTGAGTGAAAATCAGTCCACCTATATTCCGCTCGGCACGGTGCATCGCCTGAGCAACCCGGGAAACACAGCGCTTGAGATGATCGAGGTGCAGTCTGGTGCGTATCTGGGCGAAGATGACATTGTCAGGTTCGAGGACAACTATGGACGCATGCATTCCTGACGCGCTCAATCTTTGCGCCGGGTGTTGCCCACTTTGGCGTAGCGATCCTCCCACGCTTCCTGTTCCGCGTCGCATGCGGCGGGGACATCCGGGCGTCGCGTGGAAGCGGCAATGCCGTCCCGATGCGCACGGCCGTCGTGGTTCGCCATTAGCCGGTAGAGTGTCGCACGCGAGATGTCGAGCTCGCGTGCTGCGTGAAGTGACCGGCCGCGATGACGACGCAGGGCCGCTGCAATGGCATTTCGTTCCGCGGCTTCGCGCACCTGGGTCAGCGTGTTGTCGCCTTCGCTCAACAGATAGTCCAGTTCCAACTCGGCCGGGCCAAGCACGCGCCTATCCGACATCACGATCGCACGACGGACGCGGTTCACGAGTTCGCGAACATTACCGGGCCAGCTATGCGCGTACATCGCCTTAATCGCTTCACCGGAGAATCCGCGGATCCGATGAGCGGCGTCGGCGCGGTATTTTTCCAGTATGTGATATGCGAGTACCTCGATGTCCTCGCCACGCTCCCTGAGCGGTGGCTCCGCTATGCGCAGCACACACAGCCGGTGATAGAGATCTTCGCGAAACGTTTGCTCGGCGACGGCCTTTTCGAGCGCGACATTAGTTGCGGAAATGATCCGCACGTCCACATCGATGGACTCCGTACTACCGAGCCGCTGAATCTTCCTGTCCTGCAGAAAACGCAGCACGATAGACTGACTTTCGAACGGCAAATCACTGATCTCGTCGAGGAACAGCGTGCCGCCGTGCGCAGCCTCGATGCGGCCAATTTTACGTTGGAACGCACCCGTGAAGGCTCCGCGTTCATACCCGAACAACTCGGATTGCACGAGATGATAGGGAAGCGCCCCGCAATTGATTGCTACCAAGGGGCCATTGCGCCGCACCGAACGCTTGTGGATGGCCACGGCCGTCAATTCCTTACCCGTACCCGACTCGCCGGAAATCAGCACGGGTGCGTCGCTGTTCGCAACTTTGGTTATGGCGCGAAACAGCTCTTTCATCGTACGACAGGTACCGACCATTTCATTGTCAACCGTGAGCGGATCTGGTTCCGTGCTGAGTACCATCATGCCATGCTCATGCCCAATGGTATCGACAAGGCTGTCGAGCTCATAAGGAACGGTGACAAACCGTGAGAAATACCGCCGGATCACACTGCGCTGAAGTTCGTTCGTTAGCTGAGGCACGGCGAGGATGCCGACCCAGCCTATCCCCCCCGTGGCGAAGCAAGATTGGAAACTGGCAAGTTCGCGTGACGAGAAGCCGCTCGCGAAGTCGAACACGCCTACGGTTGGATGGTGCGCGGCGAGATAAGCCCTGGCCGCCCGACCGGATCTCAGCGGCGCAACCTCCCAGCCACGTTGTCCGAGTTTGTCGCACAGACTCCGCTCGGGTGAACGGGACACATAAACTAACGATCGATAAGATTGGTTGTCCAAATCGGAACCTTTTCCTGTTGATGATCCTTTACCCAGGACTGCCAGGACTATCACCCCATTTGGTATGCGGATTGTTGAAATTGTCGTATGCGGATCCGTAAATAAAATCGACTTCCACGCAACAGCAATTCTTGTCGACTGGTCGGGTAGGTTGTACGTCACCAACTCAGGTGCTAACTATCAGACAAAACACGCAGCTTCCAGACTCCGTAGGAAGCTTTAATAAAATAAGACGAATTACACCTTTTTCACGCCACTTAGGGTTGTCCATTATGCGCATCAACATCCGCCAAACTATCGCTCTTATTGGCGCCGTGCGCCTGACCAACTGGGCGCGAATCACCGCATTCCTAATCAATCAACAGGAAACGCCGGGGTCGCACTGGAGATCGCGATATGCAGTTGGCAGCGCTGCAATGATGACCAGGCGCACCGAGCGAGTCGACATAGCGGGTCGGTCCCTGTGGGTTGCGTGCCGCGCGTTGCGAGTCACGCAGCCATGTTATATGGAAAAAAATTGAACGGCGTGTGACAGGCGCGAACGCTCTGGGTAGTGTGGCCGCTGAGCGCAGCATTTACCCGCTTGCGTAGCGCCGGATTGCGCGGAATGCCATTGCGCCAGGTCGCACCAAATCGCGCAATTAGTTTCTAACTAGACAAATGATCTGTCTGACATAAGGAGTTACTGTGCGGCTGCTATCTTATGTCACCAACTTCGGCGATCCTTACCTGACGTCGCTCCTCGCGGGTGTCGTCATGCTGTGGCTTGCAGCGACGCGGGCGTGGCGACCATTGCTTGCCTGGACGTGCTGTTTTAGTTTGGGAGTATTGGCCGTCGCAGCAAGCCGGATTGCCCACGCAGCCTGGGGGGTCGAAATACCCGCGCTGAACTTTGCGGTCATCAGCGGTCATTCCATGCTGGCCAGCGCGGTCTATCCAACGACTTTTGGCCTCTGCGCGACTCAGGCGAAACCACGCACTATTGCGCTGGCTTATCTTTTCGGCCTCGCTTGCGCATTAGCGATCGGCGTATCGCGGGTCCTCATGGGCTTGCATTCAACCGCCGAAGTCGTGACCGGATGGCTGCTCGGCACGCTTATCGCCGGCATGACGTGCAGCCTGATGGCTCAGTCACGTGTCCGCACCTTTTCAGTCGGGAAATTCTCGATGCACGACTCCACGCCGTTCGCCGCGGTCGCTATGGCGCTCATCGTGATTTGTCACGGCAAGGTCGTGCCCGTTTCCAGCTGGCTCGACAGCAACGCGTCCGAAGTGACGCAATGGAGCAAAGCGCAAGCGGTTGAACCGCGCTAGACAGAACTGTGTCGCGTCATGCCGAGTTTTTGGCCCGGGGAGAACTTGCTGGGACGTCCGATTCGCGACTCGCGCTTCTATTTTTTCCAGCGCCGATGCCGGCATGAGCTGGGCGCGATGCAACTGCGGCGCCGACCGCTTTCGTTGCAGGGGAGACTTTGTCGTCTGTGGCGGCGCTATGGAATACTGCGCGTAGCAGCTCCTCACATACGGCTATCACATCTTCCCGTGCAATTCGACTCAGCACCTCATGATCCATGGTGCGAACAATGAGTGCATGCGCACGCGAGAGCTTTTTCAAACGGCGACCATTCACACCAAAGTGCATATGAAGTTCGCCGAGGCTATGGTCCCGCGGGCTAAAGAGCAGGCGAATGTGAACACCGTCCGCGTCCAGTCGCTGAAACAGTTTGCGGACCTCGTGGCTTTCCGTCGCCGGGCACAGCACTTCGCCACTCCAGGCCGCCACCATGTCCTGTACATACGCAATTGCGTGTCGCCACATCGTGCGCAGGGCGGGTCCAAGCCGCGCGTGGCCGCGGATCACCTCGAGCCACTTCCCGGCGCGCATCATGGAGCGCAGATAGACTCGCGGCGACCCCGGCCTACGCTCGGCCGCGCCTTGCATCGTGCATCCGTCCGGCAGGACAAAGGCAACCGGATTGACCATAATGAGTCCACGCACCGCGCGGTTCAGTCTCGTCGCCTGCAGCGCCGCGTATGCCCCCGCGCAGATGCCGAACACTACGACGTCTCGGTAACCGCGTCCGGCAAGCCAATCCGCCGCGCGGGACAGATCCCCCCCCATCGCATCGAGAACCGTTTGGCCAGGACCGCCGGTGTGTGCCGCAGAACAACTGTCGCCAAGCCCTTCGGCGTCGATTCGCAGCGACGCGAAACCGCGCTTCGCGAGTTCCCGTCCGAGCTCCACACCAAAACGTCCGTCGCCGACGTGATGCGTGGCGGCCGTATTGGCGATTAGAAGCACGGGCGTGTGCTCACGCGCTGTGCGCCGCATGGCAGGTTCACACAGGATGCAGAAAACACGCCCGCCCGCCACGTGCACCGGGTATTCCATGGCGGATGTGCTGACGAGAACCGGGCTCGCATCAACCGACACTGCCGGCGCCCGGACGCACCGCTCACCCCCCTCCGACAGCCAGTCCGCCACCCTGTTCAACAGTGATTCCGGGAGCTCGGTCAGCCATGCGGTCTGGAGTACCTGTGTGTAGTTCTCGAAGGCTACAGACTCCACGCAGGCGCCGTTGCGTTCATAGTGGGCAATGAGTTGGTGACTGCCGTCGCGCTGGCCGCTGTGAGCGATCAGGATCCGCTGCGCGGGTACCTGTGGCTCGTTGCACAGGTCGAGGTCGCCGATTGTTTCAAGCGCCTGCACACTGACCCTATGGCCCAGGATGTCCCGCGCCCCAGGCTGCGTCTGCTCATGGTCTGCGCCAACACCTGCGGTCTGTCTCCAGGTCTGATTCAGGATGTTCATTTCGCGCCAAAAAAGACGCGTCGACCGAACCGGTGCGAGCATGGCGATCGATTCGATTTCGCGCTTGCGCGCCGCCCATGCAGCGACCGTTGCGCCCAAGCGAAACCCCGCGAGGGAAACCCGCTCTATGCCGGTGATGCTGCTCAAATAGTCGATTGCCTCGATAACTTCGTCCGCCCAATCGGTGGGACACACCAGACCTTCGCCATCAATGGAATCGCCTGTCCCCCGATAATCGAAACGCAAAACCGGAACGCCGCGTGCGGCCAGACGCTGCGCGAGTTCGCGCAGCGCTTGATGCAGCCACATTGCCTCGTGCCCGAAGGGGTTACAAAGCACCACACCCTTGTTACCGTCGGCCGGATGCAGCCAGCCAAAATGCCCATTGAAAATGACAGGTTTCATTGTTCTAAGCGCTGATAGCGGTTAACGTCTCGCGTCAGGGTTGGATTACCGAATGGCATGCTCGTTTTCTCAGACAGTACTAACGCGCCCAGTAAGCGCCGTTCCCCGCCAAAGTTAAGTGCGCTCTCACACACACGATCCGGCGCCCGAGCGATTGCCTCCTGTCCCGGCATCGGCTGCTCCGCCGCCGGCTCCGCGGTGCCCGCGCCCGAGACGACATCCGACGATTGACTTGCATCCCGATCAAATACTGTATAAATGCACAGTGCTGTTTTTATATCCTGGCGAGACACAACGAGACAGTGCGCTCGACGTTTGTCCGGTTTGAGGACAGTCGTTTGTCCGGGATGGATCTCGACGAACCCGTCGACTGGCGGCGTGACGACGACAACTTGCCAGCCGTGTATCTGCTCGTGCGCGCACTGGTACAGGCCGACGCTACCGATGTGGCCACTCAGGACTAGTCGAACGCTCCCCAAAAAAACGCCACCGCGGGCCCACCGCCACGAACTGGAGAATCGGCGCACTGCCGAACGCGCGGCGCTTCGTAGACACAATCCACACCCGCGCACCGCAGTGTCCTGAAACTACGAATTGCCGCGCCGCAGACGCCATGCACGGTCAATACAATCGACTGTCGAACCTGCTGATCCGCTACTGACGATCCGTTCTCCTTCCGCCGGCTTCCGCGATGAACAACTCGATCCTGCCGCGCGCACGCGGTCTTTCCGGTGAGCCGACCACCCCTGGTGAATGGGTTCGCTGATGCGACGCGACGCGGTCATGCCGCCCGCCGGACTCGCGACACCCTCCGCGCTCGACGCTTCGCCTCTCCTGCCGCGCCTCGCCGCGGCGGCGGCACGTGGGCTCACGCGCGCTTACACCGCGCAAGCGCCGCTTGCTGTGACGATCGGCACGACGCCGTATCAGCTCGCATGGCGCGCACATGCCGCGCCCGCTGACGACGCGCGCGCGTATCGTTTTGCTGTCGGGCCGGCGCACGGCACGCTATGGATCGACACGCTCGCGGAACACACATGGCTTGGCGACGCCGCGCACGAAGCCGTGCCCCCCGTGCTGCGCTGCGCGCTGCTGGCGGACCTGTGCGCCGGCATGATCGCAGGCTTGCAGGCACTCACGCGGCAGCACGTCGAACTACTGCCACCGCCCGTCGGCCAGCCCTTTAACGCGCCCGCTGCGGCCGCCGGCCACGAGTCCGAACCGTTTGCCGCGCGCGGCTGGCGTACGGACCCGGCCGCGCTCTGCTTCGAGTTGAGCCGCGCGCAAGACGGCTGGCGCTGTCACGGCGCCCTCACGTTCGACACGCCGGATGCGCTCGGCGTGTTTTTCGGCGGCGCACCGGCGCCGGCCGCCGGCGCGAGTATGATCTTCGCGCAACTGCCGGTGCCGCTCACGTTTGAAATCGGCCGCACCGAACTGACGGTGGCGGAACTCTCGGACGTCGTGCGCGGCGACATCATCGCGATCGAGCGATGGCGCGCGAAAGGTCAGAACCTGCTCTGCTCGGCGCGCGTACCTGGTACACCCGGATGGGAAATCGAGGGGCGCCCGACAGGCAACCGAATCGTCGTCGAACGAATCAAGGAGATGCCGTTGGAACAGTCACAATCGCCTGACAGCTCGCCCGCATCGGCCACGTCGGCGGCCGATGCGGCCGACGACGCGCCTCAGCAAGCCGGCGCGCGCCAGCTCGACACGCTCGCCATCGACCTGGGCTTCGAGCTGCCGTCCCGCTCGATGCCGCTCGCGGAACTCGGCGCGCTGCAGCCCGGCGCCGTGATCGAGATGGAACAGGGCATCAACCAGAGCGTCATCCATCTTGTCGCGAACGGCATGCTGATCGGCACGGGCACCCTGATCGCGGTCGGGCAGAAGCTCGGCGTGCGGGTCACCGCGATCAATCCGCCGGCGCCGCACAACGCACGCGAGCGCTAGGCGATGGGCAATCTGCCAAATCCCGTCGCGCTGGTCGCGGTCATCGCCGCGCTCGGCATTGCGCCGTTCGCGGCACTGATGGTGACGAGTTACACCAAGCTCGTCGTCGTGCTCGGACTGTTGCGCTCCGCGCTCGGCATCCAGCAGGTGCCGCCGAACATGGTGCTCAACGGCATCGCGTTGATCCTCTCGCTCTTCATCATGGCGCCCGTCGGCATGACGATCCGCGACGGTCTGCAACAGCAGCATTTCGATGCGTCGGGGCAACTGTCGGTCGCCGACGTGACGACGCTGGCCGATTCCGCGCTGCCGCCGATCAAGGACTTCCTCGTCTCGCACACGCGGCTGCGCGACCGCGAGTTCTTCGTCAAGACGGCGACGAGCGTCTGGCCGAAAAACCGCGCCGACGGCCTGAAAGACGACGATCTGCTGGTGCTCGTGCCGAGCTTCACGCTCGCCGAATTGACGAAGGCATTCCAGATTGGCTTCGTGATCTACATCGTATTCATCGTCGTCGATCTGCTGGTCGCCAACATCCTGCTCGCACTCGGCATGCAGATGATCTCGCCGACCACGATCTCCGTGCCGTTCAAGCTGCTGCTGTTCGTCGCGCTCGACGGCTGGTCGCTGCTGGTGCACGGTCTGGTGTTGTCGTATCGGGTGGCGGGATGAACACGGCGCCCGGCGCATGGCTGTCGCACGCGCTGCTCGCCCTCCTGTGCGCGCTGGCCGCCGCGGGTTCCGCGCCCGCGCAGAGCGTGACCAACGCCGGCGACACATTCTCGACCCTCGCCCGCGAATGTGCGCCGAACGTCGATCGTGAAACGCTTGCCGCGCTCGTGCGCACCGAATCGGGCTTCAATCCGTATGCGATCGGCGTCGTGGGCGGGCATCTGCAGCGCCAGCCGGCGACGCTCGCCGTGGCGCTCGCCACCGCACGCGAACTCGATGCGCAAGGCTTTAGCTACAGCGTCGGTCTCACGCAAGTGAACAACCGCAATTTCGCGCGCGCGGGCGAGACCGTCGAGTCGATCTTCGAGCCATGTCGCAATCTGCGCGCCGGCGCCGCCGTCCTCACCGAATGCTTTGCCCGCTCGCGTGGAACGACGCCGAACCCGCAGCATGCGCTGCGCGCGGCGCTGTCGTGTTACTACAGCGGCAATTTCACGACCGGGTTCGAAACGGGTTACGTGAGCCGCGTCGTCTCGAACGCACGGGTCCAATCAGAGGGCGGCGCCGTTCAACCGATACCCGTGGTGCGGGACGCTCCCGCTGCGCCGCGTAGCCCGGGCCTGCGAAGCGCGCCGCTTGCAATGCAAAACACAGCGCAACGTCCCGCCGGCGAAAACGGCTTGCGCACGAACCGCAACAGCACCTCCACCTGCCGTTCCCGCGCACCGGTCGTGATGACCTGCCGCGGCCTGTCCGTCGTGCAAGCGCGGGCGATGTGCGTGCGTTGCCTCGACGCGCGCTGACAGCCGCGGTCTCCCACACGCCGGCGGCTATCTTGCCGGCAATTCGGCACATTTCGTAAATCGGGCTCACTGCGCCGCCCGCACCCCGCATCACGCTACGAAACACGATACGGCCGGCCGCGTGGCGCCTCCTTACACTCGAATGAGCACTGCACGCGCGGCGCCTGGACGCGCACGCCTGTATGCGTCGCGCGGTGGCACATGGTCGATCGGAGGCTTTTATGTTGTACATAGACGGCATCGGTATGGGCGCGAACTGGCAGAACTTCCTCGCCAACGCGCTCGACACACTCGACACACTCGACAAGCCGCAACCGGTGCCCCCCGCGAACAACAGCAGCGGCTCGCAAAACCCGGTCGTAGCGCCGATCCCGGTACCGGCCGGCCCGAACGTCGACCCGAACCAGCCGACTAACGAGGAAATCAGCGCCGCCAGCAATCTGATCCAGAGCCTCGCTGACCAGTACCGCCCAAAGCCGCCCGACATCACCGTCGACGACGATCAGACCAAGGCCGCCCAGCAGGCCATACAGGGCGCGCAGACCCAGTACGACAATGCGTTCGCGAACGAGAAAGCGAAGCAAGGCGTGCTGATGATGATGCATCACGACCCGGAGACGACGTCCGCCGACCTGAAACAGGCGGAAGCCGACTACACGAGCGCCCGCGACGCGACGCAAAAGGCTCAGCGCGAGCTGAACGTGACAGCCGATGCGGGCTACATGCTTGCGTACGGAAAGCAGGCCGACGCCGATCAGGCGACGGCCGACGCAGCGAAAGGCGATGTCGCCGACAAGCTGAAAGCGCTGAAGGCACTCATTCCCGGAACGAGCACCAACGATAACTACGTTCCCAACCCGCAAGACATCAAGACCGCAGCCGACAAGCCCGCCGCCCAGGCTGCCTACGACGCATGGCAGATCGCCGACGCCAAGGAGACCGCCGCCCTGAGCGCAAGCAGCGCGGACATAGCGAATTCAAATCTCGCCTATGCGCAGCTCCAGTCGTATGCATCGAACCCGGATTACAAGGACGCCATGGTTGCCGGCGTCGGCCGGTTGAATGACGCACTCGCGCCACTCGGCCTGCAACTGAATGCGCCGGCAGCGCTCGACGATCAGCAGCAGCCCAGCGCGAACGTGAACGACGTCGCGAAGGTCGCCAATCTCGCGAACGCATGGACCAACGCAGCGGCCGACGCGCTCACGCTCGCGAACGCACAAGCGGCGAGCGATGGCGACACCGGCAAATTCGGCGGCCCGGTCATCGCGAGCGAACACATATTCGAATATGATCAGAGCGCGCTGACTCACGCGCAGGCCGCCGCGGCGACAAGCGGCAGTTACCTGCAGATGCTGGTCGCCGACGGCAATGTCGACACCGCGCGCGCCGCTGTCAGCAGTGTGCAAGGCAGGTACCTCAAGTCAGAGGCAGGCGCCGATCTCAGCACGGCGCAACAACAGGCGCAACTCGCACACGACAACTTCGTCGCGACGTTCGGCGGTTCGCTCGCGCTTCAGTATGCCGACACCACGCAGGCCATCACCGACAAGACGGCAAACAATCCGCTCAATGTCGATCCGAAAACGATGCAGTCCGTCGTGTCGGCGTTGCGCGCGGCGGACGGCCGGCTGGCCGATTCCGTCAACGAGCGGTCCGCACAGAACGCGGTCAGCGCCGCGCAATCGGACTCTGACAGCAAGAAGTTCTCGCTCTCGCTGGTCCAGGGCCAGTACGACGACTGGAACCAGCAGCACGGCCGCACGACGCAGTCCGACAACACCGACCGGCCGCCCCGCCCGGGAACTCCCGTCAATCCCTATGGGCAGGCGCTTGCGGATGCTCAAAACGCCTCCACCCAAGCGGATACCGTGCTCGGGCAAGCGAAGATCACCTCGGAACTGATGCATCAACAAGTGTTGATGGATCAGTTTCGGGCCAGCCTGCCGGACAATCTGCTGAACCCCAAGTCGGAAAGCGACCAGGCCGATTATCAGAAGAGAATCCACGACTTCTACGAGCAGCATCGCAGCGACATGTCCCAATCGCTGCTCGACTCGGTCAGTCAGAGCACGCTGAAAGGACAATCCGCCAGCTTCGGCGACACAGGTGCGAACCCGCTCACCGCAGACCAGCAGCGCAACCTGATCGGCACCGCGCTCGGCCTGCAGCCGGACGGGCCACCTGTGGACAACAGCGCGCAGTCCAGTGACCCCAACAGCCCGGCACCGATCGACAAGACGCTCCACTACAGTGGCGACGCACTTTCGGCGATCAACAAGGTGCGCGATGAAATCATGAAGGTCGGCGGCGCGAATGCCCAGGTTAGCGTGATGCCAGTCGTCTATGCGTCGCAAGACAGCGGGATGGCAACGACCTCGCTCTTCAAGGTGACCAACCCGAGTGGCTCCACGTATTACATCGACCAGGAAGGCGCGAAGTACACGAGCACCAACGACTACGTCGACAACAACCATCTGTCGGCAAGCGGCACGCTCGATATCGCGACCGGTTACGACGCGAACGGCGTGCTGCAGATAAAACAAAGCGAGGCCCATCACGAGGGTTGGCTGGAGAAGCTCGGCGCCAGCAATCTGAACCTCCTGACACTCGCCGGAGGGATGGCGCTCGACCTCGTCGGCGGGCTGCTGGACGCGTCCGTCGTGCTCGCGCCGCTGGGCGTCACGCTCGATGTCGTCGGGACAGGCATGATCTGGGGATCAGTGGGCGCCTCCGCCTTGAACGCGGGAAATGACCTCTACCAACGCGCCCAGCACGACCAGAGCATGAGCATCACCGATCCAGGCGCGCGCTCGGACTACATCAACCTGCTGCCGCTCGGCGCGGCGGGCGCGGCGAAGGGGATCAAGGTTCTCGCGGAAGGGAGCAGGATCGCGAAGCTCGCCGAAGGGGCTGCCAAGGTGTCCGCATGGGGAGGCGCAATCGACGCCGGCCGCCAGACCATCACCGATGCGGTGACCGGTCACACTGACCGCGTCGCCGGTGACGTCGGGTCGGTCCTGGAAAACGTCGTCTTGCTCAAGGGCCATGAAAAGCTGGAGGGATGGTCGCAGGGCCTCATCCGCCGCAACGTGCCGTACGGGCTGAAAGGCGATGGGGGCGCCGTCAGGGTGGACGGACAGAAACTTGGAGTGTATGCAGGTCCCAAGGCCATTGCGGCGCACAACTACCTGACGCTCGATCGCACGGCTGCGACCCTTGACGGACGGACCGTCGGCGTTGCCCGAGACGGCACGTTGATGGTCGGCCACAAGGCGATCTCCTATGACGGGATGCCGGTGCGTGTGCGCAGCCCGGGCAATCCGGACCAGGTCAAGCAGGACACTTTATTTGTCGACCAGGACGGCAACATATCGAAATACACCTACAACCGCTTCGGCCCATCGAAGACCGAGGCGACGGGGGAGAAGATCACGTTCGGCACCGACGGCTCGCTTACCCTCTCCGACAAGCTCTCGCTCGCCAGCACGAAAAATACCCTGCTGCCGAGCGCGCCCGCTCCCAAGCCGCCCGCATCCAGGCAAAACCAGAATCAGAACGCTAGTCAGAGTTCGAACCCAACCCAGAACGGCGGCAACAGCACATCCGACACGCAGGCGATCGAGGCTTCCGCCACCACCGCAGCCGAAACCGCGACCACTGCGCAGACCGTAGAGAGCCGCGTGAATCAGGGCTCAGCGCAGATTCTCGAGCAGCAACAGGAAAGCGCGATCACCCGTAACGACGACACCCGTGCCGACCAGCGTCGCAGCGATCAACAGCAAGTGCAGTTTCGCCGTGTCGTCGACCCGCACAGCAGCGCCGGCGCCGGTGCGCCCAGCGAAGCGTCACCGGTCAGCTTCAAGGCGCGCATCGTAGCGTCCGTGCTGAACGCGGACGAACCCATGCCCGTTCAGCGCAGCCTGATTGACAGCATACCCACGGGCGAGCCGCCGCAAGCAGATCCGACCGCTCTGCCCTTTGACAGCAGTCACAGTATCTATGTCGTTCGTGCGGCGGGCATGCCGGAAAGCGCGCCTCGCACTGCCGCCGTGCCGCCGCGCAATCTCTCCAGTTCCGCAGAAGCGGAGCCGCCGGTTGCAAACAGCAAAGCGCTCTCCGGCAGCGCGCCCAATGCGTCGGGACCGATCGATCTCTCCGATCATGTCGGCGAACTGGCCGGTTACACGGTGCAGATAGGCGCCGTCATCAAGCCGGCATCCACCGCAAGCTTCATGGTCTCCAAGGCGTCCGCCCCTAAGGTCCAGCAGCGTGGACCGGCGACGCAGGCCGAATTCAACAGCCTTGAGCAATGGCGCCTCCTGTCATTGCAAACGCGGACGGCGAACGGCTTGCTGAGCCCGTCCAACCGGATTGTCGCGCGCCTGACGGTACCCAACGAAATACGCGTCAACCGCGAAACCGCCTTGGAAGCGCAGGGCCTAAGCCTCGCTGACGAGGTCGCGCCGAACGAAACGAACCTCGCGGCGCCCGGCGTGTCGAGCGAGCCTGGGAACGCCGCGACATCCGAAGCCGAGCGCCACACCGGCACGCTCGTCGCCGCGGGCGCGGGGTCGCGCGCCGGCCTTCAGATGCCGCACCCCGCCATGGCCGGCGATGCCGGCGCCCCGGACGCGCCAAAGCCCCGACTGATCGAACGCATCCAGATGCGCATGGGCGGCGCGCCGCTGCCCAACGAGGTGAGCGCGCTTGCCCAGCAATCGGGCACGCTCTCACAACAACTGCGCCTGCTCAATGAGAACGGCTGGAAAGTGCGGCGCGGCAAGCCCGGCAGCGGCAGCCGGATCGACACGAAGCGGCGCCGCGTGACGATCGACGGCCGCGTGCGCGATCCTGGCGCTGCGACCTATGTGCTCGCGCATGAAACCCAGCACGCGGTTGAAGCCGCAACCGGCACGCTCGGCCTCGACTACAGCGGCAAGCGGCAATTCACCCGCAGCGCGCTGGAAGCAGAAGCGCGCGCGCAGTTGAACGCCTTCGAGTCACGCTACGAAATCTCGCTCTCGGGCGGTGGCGACATCGGCGAACATGCGGGCTTGCCCGAGTCCATCGAACGCGAATACAGCAACTGGCATGCGGGCAATCGCACCGTGCTCGCGCAGCGCCTGTCCGCGGCCTTTGCCGAGGCGCCGGTTTCCATCCAGGAAGGCAAGACCTACCAAGCGTTTTACGATGAGGTCTGGGCAAGCCAGAACGCCCGCACGATGCCCGCTCCCGACGCCACCGAAGCGCGCTTGCCGGCTACGTTCCGGGAGCGCACCGACTGGTCGCGCGAGAACGCGCAGGAGGACTCACCGTTCGAGGGCTCGCTGCTCTCCGGCAAGCACCCCGACCACTCGGTGCAGATGGGCCCGGTCTCGCTGCATCAGTACGAAGGGCAGAATCTCTACGTGGTGCGCGGCTCCGGCACAACCCAAGGCGAGCTTCACATCGGCGATGGGCCGGTGCTCTCGGGCCATGAGTTCACGGTGCGCTCACGCTATACGTTTCCCGAGCCGTACGAGATGCGCGAGCCAGTCATCCTGTCGGTGGCAAACGCGGAACTGAAATTCGCGCCGGAGCTCGCCAACGTCTGGCAGAAATCGATTTTCGTCGCGCCTGAGGGCGCGATCGGCAGCGACGGCCAATTGCGCGCAACAAATGGTTACCTGCGCATCGACCCCGCGCCGTATCAGTTGCGCGACCTCGGCCCGCTGACCGCCAACACCAACGGCATCTTCTTCGACGGCGAGGCCCACGGCCCCGTCGACCTCGCCGAGCACCTGGGCGCGCTGATCGGCTTCGGTGTCCAGAAAGGCGGCTTCGAACTGGGCGCGAACGCGGTGGTCGGCGTGTATTCGCAAGGGGGGACGACCGCAGCGGATCATGTGCAAGCGGCAACGACCGAATTCGAGAGCCTTGAGAGGCTCCGCTTCCTGGGGCTCAGGACACTGACCATGGACGGCGTGTTCAGCGTGGCCAACCGCGTCGCGGTGCTGTACCAGCCGCGCGGCGAAGTGCACAGCCACGAGGTGGAGGCCGCTTACGCGCATCTGCGCAACCAGTTCACCAGTCGCGAAGTCGCGGCCGGCAAGCTGCCTGCGAACATCCGCCGCACAACGCTGGATCAGTTCGATACGATCCGCAGGATCGTCACGCAAGAGAAGCTCGCGTTCGACTTCCAGGGTATCTACCGCGACGGCCATTTCTATTTGAGCGATCCGAACCGGATCGAATACGGGGCCGACGAATATCACGACGCGGTGCTGCAAAAGATCGACGAGCAGATCAACGCGATCGCACGCGGCATTGCCGAACGCAAGATTCTGGTCGACGGCGCACCGCTCGACATGCCGCATCCGGCGATGGCCGAAAAAGGCCCGTACAGCAGCAAGCCAGGGCTCATCGACCGCATTCGGATGCGTCTCTTCGGCGCGCCACTGCCTGACGAAGTGAGCGCTCTCGTGTCCCAGTCGAGCACGCTGTCGAACCAGTTGCGAATGCTCGACAGCAAGGGCTGGAAGGTTGTCCGCGGCAAGCCGGGCAGCGGCAGCCGGATCAGTACGAAGACGAAAACCGTGACGATCGACGGCGGATTGCGCGACGCCGGCAGCATGACCTATGTGCTCGCGCATGAAGCCCGGCACGCGGTAGAAGCGGCGACCGGCACGCTCGGCCTCGACTACGGCGGACAGGGCCGCTTCACGCGCAGTGCGCTGCAGGCGGAAGCCCGCGCGCAATTGAATGCCTTCGAGGCACGCTACCAGATCTCGCTTGCGAGCGGCGTCGATATCGCCGCGCGCACGAGCCTGCCTGAGGCGATCGAACGGGAATATGGCAACTGGGCGACGGGCGATCGCGCCGAACTCACGCAGCGCCTGTCCGAAGCCTTTGCGGAGGCGCCGGTTTCCGTCAAGGGCGGCCAGACCTATCAGACGTTCTACGACGAAGTATGGGCGCGCCAGAAGACCCACACGCCGAGCGCGATGGCGAGCCCGGATGGCATGCCCCACCCTGACGGCCAGACACAGGGCGCCGCCGGAGCTAGCGACGCGGGCGGCGTGCCCAGATCCTCCCCGGCCCTCGATCAGCCGCCCCTCTACGCCAGCGAGACGCACGACGATCTGACGGGGATACCGAAGGTCATCCATCCAGCAGACAGGATCACGAGCGCGCCGCCGCTTGCAGAGCATGGCGTGCGCAAGCTTTCGGTCGGCCATCCCGCGTTCGATTTCTCATCGACTCCGGAGAACACCTACGAGTCGGTCACGCTAAGACCCGGCTTCGCCGACGCGTTGACGAACCGGCCCGGCGTGCTGGGTGACGTCGCACGCGTGATGCGTCCTGGCGGTAGAGTGACTCTCGAGCGCCCGAGCGGCTTGCTCGAGGAGCCGGATCCCCGCGCGGCGATCGACGCGACAGCGCGTGAACTCGAAGCAGCCGGCTTCGTGAATGTGCGCACGGAGTTCGTCACGGGCGATGGCTCGACGGTCGATCTGGGCAACCTGTCCAACGACCCAGGTTCGCTCGATCCCGAGGCCGGCTATTTGCGCTTTAGCGGTGACGTGCACGCCGAGCCAGCGAATGCGCATGACGGTCTCCGCAAACTGCTCGAACAGGCGCTGGCGCAGGGTGTCGGGTCGGCAGACGATGTTTACGGGCTCTACAACAAAGTCCCTGCGCAAGAGGCTGCCCGGTTCTCGCTGAGTGCCAACCAGCAAGGCCGATATCTCGATCAGCTCCGGCAACTGGTCGGGGACCGACCCGACGGATCGGTAGAAGCCGTGCAGACCAACGCGGGAATTCATGACTCCATCGCGGATTTCCTCGCGGAAAATCCCGGTTTCGGCGGAGGCTACTACCACTTCATGCCGCCCGAAGGCGTCGGTCCGGAATACGACGATGTTCAGGAGCGCGTGTACATCAACGCTACGCCGGAACACGCACCCGACGTGATGCGATTCCTGGTCAAGGACATCATGGACCGCCCGGAAGATTTTCCGGGCGTCTATAGCGCGAAGATCGCGGGCCCGAAATCGGCGCCCGGACGCTCGGAAAATATCGTCGTCTACATCACGGACGCGCACGACCGTCAACCGGTTGTCGACGCACTTGCAGCGTATCAGCAAGCTCATCCGGACCACTTCCGCAGCGACGTGCCGCATATGACGGAGGGCGCGCTGCGCGGTGTTTCGACCGCCGCCGAAGTCAGCGCAGACATGAAAACGAAGGCTCGCGAAGCCATCGCGAGTGCGCGTGGCGTCGACGTATCCGAAGTACAGGACGACTTCAGTTTCGGTGAGCAACGAGCCGAAGCGATCTGGCTCGCGCTGCGCGATACGCGCGCCCGGCAGAACGAAGCGGGCCCGAATTTCGACGCAACCGCCTATCTGCGCGCACGTACTGGGCAGCGGCTAGCGCAGTTCGGCGTGGACCCGAGCAATCCCGCGCGCAATCTTGCGCCAGCCGACTACGTTTCCGTCGACGCCCATGCCGTGGACGAGCGAACGGTCAGGCTGACAACGGTGGACGGCCACGCAGTCGATGTGCGCGTGTACGGCGGAGCGAGAGGCGCACGGCCAACGCGGCTCGCCGATATTCGCATGCCCGGTCAGCCCGACAGCCGGCAACCCTTCGAACTCCTGCACGATCCCGAGACGGGTGAGCCGGCAATCATCCGGCGCATCATGGGCGCAGCCGAAAGTCCCGAGCCGCAGCCCACGCCCGCCGCGACGCCGTCCGTGCGGCCGGTTGACACTGTCCTCGATCAGGTGGAGACCCTTGCGGAGGGCAAGCGCGTGGTCGTATTCGGCGGCTATTCCGGGCTCGGCTACCGGGACGTCGATGCGCTCAAGGCGCACATCGCGTCGACGCTGAACGCTGAAGTGGCCGCGCACGGCGCGGAGAACCTGCTGGTGGTTGCGGGCGCAACGAGTGACGGCATAGGCGTTGCGTACGAAGTCGCGAAGAGCCACGGCCTGGCGACGGCCGGCATCGTCTCGGAAGCGGCACGCGAATTCGGCGCCTCGCCGTATTGCGACCAGGTCATCTACGTGCCGGACCCGCATGAAAACTGGCAGGTGATGGCGCCCGACGGCCGCTCGTACATGCTTTCGATCGCGCAGGACAACGGCATCTACTACGCGTTCGGCGGCGGCGACGTGACCGTCGCCGAATTGGCCGAAGCGCGCGAGCGCAACATCCCGACCGAGGTCGACGCGTCTTTCGAGCCCGATCAGGACAAGCTGAACAAACGTCTGGAGCGCGCCCCCGACACCAACCCGACGCCGGTGCGCACATGGCTCGCTGCCGGCGTGCGCCACGCCGGCACGCCCCCCGTGCCCGCCGATAGCTCGGAACGCTTGCCGTCGAGCTTCGATGAACGCGTCGCCTACAGCCTCGCCCACGCGCGACCGGAGTCGCCGTTCGCGGGCGGCCAAGCCCCCGATGCCGCCTCGCTCGGCCGGCGCATGGGCGCCACCACGCTCGTCCCCGGTCATCAACTCATCGTCCTGCACGCGGAGGGCTCCCCCGACGGCAGACTGATGCTCGGCGGCCAGCCGGTGCCCACCCACGACTACCTGCTCGATACGCGCGAGACCCCGCGCGACGTCGATTTCGGCTGGATTCTCTCAGCCCGCTACGCCGACGTGCGAAGCGCCGCCGAAATGGCGAACATCTGGCAGATGCCGATCTACGCCCCGCACACCGAAGCGGTTCAGGCGGACGGCACGCTTCTCCACGCCGACGCGATGCGCCGCTACGATCCCGCGCCATACGCGCTGCCCGACCTGGGGCGGCTCGCCGTCGATCGCCAGGGCGTGCACGCGGCGGACGACCCGACGAAACGCATCGACGTGGAGCGCTACCTGGGCGCGATGCTCGGAATCGGCAGCGAAAAAGCCGTGTACGAACTGAGCGTCGACACGGTCGTCGGGCTGTACGACAAAGCGCCTTTCACACGGCGCGCCAACCTGGAAGCCGCGCGCAACGAGTGGGACGGCCTCGTCATGCTGCGCAAACTCGGCCTGCGCACGGTGGCGATGCTAGGGCCATTTTCGGTCGCCAACCGCCTCGCCGTGCTCTACCGGCCGCGCGCGGTACTCGATAGTTTCGAAGTGATCGAAAACGGCACGCTGCCCAAGCGCGTCACGCAGGCTACGATCGATCATCTCACGCAGATCCGCGCAACCGTCGAACGGGAAAAACTCAGACTCGACCTGCAAGGGCTCTTTACCGAGAACGGACATTTCTACCTGAGCGATCCGGGCAAGGTCGTCGCTGGAAGCGACGGCTATCGCGAGTCGCTCGACCGCGCCGACAGGTTGCTCAAGAAACTGTTGCAAGGGCTCAAGAGAGGCGACATCGAACTCGCGCACCCGGCAATGACCGAAGACCTCGGCCCGGGCGGCGACTATGCCCCCCGCCCGTCGCTGATAACGCGCATCCTGATGCTCTTTCGGGGCGTGCCGGTTTCAGGCGACGTCAGTGCGCTCGCGCAGCACTCGAGCCTGCTTTCCGAACACATGCGCCTGCTGAGCGATCATGGCTGGCAGGTCAAGATGGGCCACGTAGGCGGCGGCAGCAAGATCAACGAGCGCAGGAAGCAGATCGTGATCGACGGCGGCCTGCGTCGCACCGGCAGCATTGTCTATTCGCTCGCGCACGAGGTCGGTCACGCGGTCGATGCCGTCAACGGCACACTCGGACTCGACGGCAGCGGCAAAGAGGCGTTCGTCGAGAGCGCGCTCGAGGCCGAGGCGCGCGCGCAGGCGGTCGCCTTCCGGGTGCGCGACGAAATCAAGGCGGCCCAAGAGATCGATATTGCTGAACACGTCCGCCTGCCGGATGCAATCGAACGTGAAGCCGGCCGCGCCCGCGCCGACGACCCCGCCTCGCTCGAACGGCTCGCTGCCGCCTTCGCCGATGCGCCGACTTCGCTCAAAGGCAACCGTACGTATCGGCAACACTACGAAGCGGCATGGGCGAAGCAGCGGATGCGCTGGCACACCGCGGACGGCATTGAGATGCCTGCTCCGACCACGCCGAACCCACCGGCTGTGCCGGGCGGCTCGGCGCCCGCGGAACGCGCGGCGCGGTGGCTCGACGCACGCGGGTTGCGCAAGCTGCAGCGGGTGGAAGGTGCACGCGTGTCGAACCTCGCGGACCTCGCGGTAGAAGCAGGCCCCGGCGCCCATGTGCTGATCGCGGAGCGCAGCGCACGCCGCGCCGGCGAGCAGCCGACGTTCATCGCGCACACGCAGCTCGACGAACACGGCGTACCCGGCGTACCCGGCGAAATCCACCCAACAGCGCCCGGCGGCAAGTTGCCGCCGGTGGTGAAGCGCGCCCTCAGCCACCTGGACACGTCGAACAAGAGCGTCAAGGCGCGCGGCAAGCTCGATTTCTATATCTCACCGGTGCCGCTCGAGACGCTGAACGCGTTCGGCGGCGCAGCCGAGATCGCCGAAACGGGCGTGCCGGAGACGGAGAAGCTGCCGGTCGCCGCGACAAGCGTCAGCCAGCAAGTCGAGGAAACCATCGGCAAGCTGGCTGGCGTCCAGCATTTCGCCAGCGCCAGGCAGGCCGCAAACCATGCCGTCCACGATACCGACACGATCTATGCGGTCGATGCGAAGACCGGTGTCCCGTTAGGCCACGCGCGCAAAATCGACGACGCCTGGCAATACACGGAGAATGCACCGGTTGCCGGAACCCGTGTCGCGCCGGCGAAGCTGAAGAGCGCGTTCCGCGAGCACGCGGGCCGCGTGCCGATGCCGTGGACGTCGCGAAAAGGTGTGCGCTTCGTGATTAGCGACCAGTCGCCCGAAACGGTCGAGGCGTTCGGCGGCTTCGACCCGATGCTATCGAAGCGCGCCGCGCGCAAGGCGGAAAAGCCAGCCAGGGATCCGCACCGCAGCGGCGCCGATCTGACGTTGCTCGGCATCTACAAAGGCCGGGCCGGACTGCACGCGCTCGCGCGACTGCGCGAAGCTCAGCGCGCGGCGCACCGAACGGAAGCGGCCGCACGGAAAGTGAGCCCGGTAACGCGAGGCATCGCGCCAAACCTGCTGCCGGAACAGCCCCTCCACGCGGTCAATTTTCGCGGCATCAACTTCGTGCATTTGCTGCGAGCCTCGGAACTCGGCGCGATCAAAGAGGGCAAGCACCATATCTATGTGTACGACAGTGAAGGCGACATCGCACACATGACGAACAATGCGCGCGGCCGCCTCGAAATGCGCGGCAAGGAACTGCGCTGGTTCGGCGACTGGAAGCATCACGACGCGAACGCGCCCGGAGTATCGATCGACGAATCGCCGATCGGCCGCGGTCCGCACGGCGCCAACATGCAGTTCCTGTTGACCGAGCTCGACCCCAAGGCACTGGAAGCGCATGCCAAAGTCAACAAGGGCACCGGTCTGCTCGGCGCGCGCAGGAGGACCACCGATATCGAGATCAAGCCGTACCAGCCGGCACTCTCGAGCGCGACGGTCACCGAATTGATCGCACGCTACGGCAAGATCAAGGAATCGTGGCTGTTCCCGCAGCTCGCGGCCCTCAAGGAATATGCGAGCCGCAAGCGCAACGCCTCCGCTACGCCAGTCGAACTCACCGATGCCGCAGTCGACCGGGTGCCCGACGTCGTGGTGGCCGACGCGACCCAGTGGAAAGCACTTCACCTGCCGCTGCACGTCGCACGCGACGACTCGCCCAACGGCTTGTCGCAGTTTTCGGCGCTGCCGACGAGGCGCGCTGCCAGGCTTCTGGACACGGCAACCGGTTGGCAAGCCAGGCTGCTTCGCAACTACGTGCGCGCGGGCAGACGTCTGAGCGTGGCGACGGTCAGCGATACGAAACTCATACGGCACTTTCTCGCCGCGGACCCTGCGGTTCAGGATCGCGTCGCGCCGATGGGACGGGCGTTTACGCTGCTCGACAATCCCGAGCAGGCTGTCGAGAGAGTCAAGCGCACCGGCGGGGCGATGCCCGTCGTCACGCTCGTGGTCGATCCGAATACGCTGAACGCGGCGCAGGGCAAGAAGCATGATCCCCAGTTCGTCGCGGCGGTCAAAAGGCTCGGTGCGTTGAAAGGGGCGACTGTCGACTATGAAAACGGCGTGATCCGCGGCGCCAACAATGAGGTTCTGCCGCTCGACCATCTCAACGAGAAAACGCTCTTCGCCTGGCTCGATGCGGCGCGGGAGGCCGGCTTCGCGCTGCGTCTCGAAACGGCGCCGTCGCGTCATCTGGTCTCGGCGCACGACAAGGCGATCCAGGCCGGCACCAACGACAGCTACCACGACTACGTCCGCACCTTCTCCCTGCTCGAAGACTGGGCGAAGCGCAATGCCGGCACGCGCGCCCCCCAGGTGATGGTCACCTTCCACGGCTGGGATACGGTGCTGGAATCGGTGCCGGGCGGCGGTCACGCGAAACTGGTGGAAGCGGTACTCGATCGTCAGACGCTGAACTGGGTGCATATGGGTCTTGGGTACGGTACGCACGGCTCCGATTCGATCGCCAATGAAGAGCTGACCACCGCGCTCGCCCGTCTGATCGTCAAGTATGCGGGGCAGCCGGAGAAGCTCGCACGGATTCACGGCGACGATGCGCTGACCCGCGTGTTCGATCGCCCCGCCGCGTCGCTCCTTGTCGAGCAGCAGCGGCCGTTGCTCATCGAACTCGATCGGGTGGGCCGTGAAGACGGTTTGCCGCCCGCTGCGATTGCCCGCATCCGTGAACGTATCTATCAGCGCAATACGACCGACTTCGTCAACCAGGCCAGACTCGCCGAGACGACCTACGCACAGCGCCATTGGAACCCGTCGGGCAACGGGAAGGCGCAGGCCTACGCACGGCGCTGGATGACCGACGTCGGCAGCCATCTGCAGAATCCCGGCAACCGCACGCTGCCATCCGCCCCCGGGAAGCTCACCCCGTGGGCCCAAATCGTCAGCGATCCGGCGTTGAAGAACGACGCAAAGAAAGCTGTCAGCGAGAGCCGCGAGACCGCCGCGCAACTGGGTCAGGACGAGATTGCGAAGGACGAACAGGCGCTCGCCGAACTCACCGCGCTGCACCTCGCGCCGATCGAGAAAAACTGGCGCACGCGGTTCCTGACCGGCGCGACGATCGTCGGGCTGGGCGGCGTCGCGACCGTGCTCGGCACCAACCAGTTCAACCTGTTCGATACGCTTGGCCTTGCCAACCTGAAGACCGCCACGCCGCATCTGCTGACCGCGACGCGGATCGCCCGCATGTTCCAGGCGGCGCACCAGGCCTCCGTCAGAAGCCTGCAAAACGGCGATCCGCGCGTCTTCGACAAGGTGGCCGATACGCTGGTCGAACGCCTGTCGAGCCAGTTGCCGAATTACGACCGGACGAGCAAGCGCAGCGCCCAGTTGCAACTGCTGGCCGACGAAGGCAAAGCCAACGTCGCGCGCATCCGCTGGCTGCACAAGGAACATGGCTTGAGCTATACCGACGCGGTCGAGCAGACGCAGATTATCGTGGGCGACATGCTCGGGCAGATGCAAGGCGCCTTCACCGGCACGGCGCTGAAACAGATCCACCAGGGCAATCCGCGGCACTGGCTCGGCACCGCCGCGCGCATCTCGGCGCTGGCGGGCTACACCGGCACGCTGGCGATGGATATCCATGCGCTCGCCGGCAACGACCCGTGGCTGACCGTGCTGCCGACCGCCGGCGTTTTGCTGTCAGGCACGTATACGGGCATGGTCCTGCTGGGTCGCCGCCAGGGCGTGAACGTCGACCAGCGCAGCCGCGTTGCGCGCTTCGCCGACTCCGCCAGCGACGCGTTCACGGCCTCCGGCGGCCTCCTCGGCGCGACCTCGCAACTGATCGAGAACCACTGGTTCGCAGGCGGCACGGCGGCCGCGTCGTCGCTGATTCTGTCGGCGGGCTGGCTCAATGCCCGCTTTCCAAACGCCACGCCGAAGGTCAGCAAGGTGCCGATCTGGCTCGCACTCCTGCCCATCGGGATCTTCATCGGCAATCAGATCGCGCCGCTCTTCATGAATGGCAGTAATAGCAGCGGCAGCGGCAACACGGGCCCTCAACCGCCTGCGTCGACGAACACACCGAGCCCGAGCGCGAGCGCAAGTCCCTCGCCCGGCGTCAGCGCGAGCCCGACCACGGGCGCGAGTGCGTCGCCAGCTCCATCAGCGTCGCCCTCAACCCCGGCGACGCCCGGTGCATCACCCTCACCGAGCCAGCCGGGGCAACCCGTACAGACGCCGCAACCGACACCCACCGTCCAGCGCTATCTCGTTGCCGAGGGCGATTCGTTATGGGTGATCGCCGACCATAACCGCAAAACGCTACTCAACGCCGCGCACGTGTCCGCGGCCGATCAGCAAGGAATGTCGGAAGGCGAGCAGGACGCGCGCGCATTACAGGAGATTTTCCAGCTCAATCCACAGTTGGCCGGAGGTGATGCGAATCTCGTGTACCCGGGGCAGCAGATCGTGATCGGGTGAGGGGTGCAAGGGACGGCGCAGACGAAGCTTCAGTCGCCCGCCGCACGGCGCGCCCTTTCATCCCGCCCCGCGCGCCCACTTCAATAGCCGCGCCACTTCATCGAAATGGCGCTGCGCAATCGTGCCGTTCTCCGGCGTCGATTCATACAACGCATGCGCCAGCCCGACATTGGCAAGCGTCGGGCGCAGCGCCGCGTGCGCGAGCTTCACGATGCGCTCGGCGACCTCGCCTTCGCCGCGCGCGAGCACCCAGGGCAACGTGCCGAGTCCCGAGTAGTAAAGCGCAACCGCGACGCGCGACGAATACACCACCACCGCCGCATACTCGATCCGGTCGCCGAGCGAGCGCAACTGCACCTCGCGCGCGAGTTGCCGGCGCATCGCCTGCACGTGCGGGTCGCCCTCTTCTTCCTTGTATTCGCGCCGCACTTCCTCGATCGACATCTTCATCTTCTGGTTGTGCTCGTGCCGCTGGTGCACGATGTCGATCAGCGCCATCACGATGTAGATCAGCGCCGCCCAGCCGAGCAGCAGCAACAGCAGGTGCATGACGAGTACGAGGATCGACAGCGGCCGCGTGAAGCCCGACTGCACGGCCGGATCGAGCGACGCATAGATCAGCCAGCCGAGCGTCGCGCCAAGCAGCAGGGTCTTCACCGCCATCTTCGCCAGGTTGACGAGATTGCGCATCGACCACATGTTCTTGAGGCCTTCGGCAGGATTGAGCCGCCCAAGCGACGGCACGAGCTTGCTCCACGCCATCACGCCGCCCACTTGCACGAGGCCCGCGAGGACCGCGAGCAGCACGCCCGCGAGCACGATCTCGATCGAGGCGATCATCCAGTCGCGCGCCGCCGCGTGGCCGAGCGCCACCATCCGCACGCCCGGATCGGGCGCCCCCACCGCGTCGAAAACGAGCGCAAAGAGGCGCTGCACGCGCCCGAACAGATCGCCTAAGCCTCCCGCCACCGCCGCGCCCACGCCGATGAACATCGCGGTCGAAATCGTCTCGGCGCTCTTCGGCACGTCGCCGCGTTCGCGGGCTTCGCGCTGGCGCTTCGCGGTGGGCTGCTGGGTCTTTTCCGCCATCGCGTGCTCAGTGCGGATTGGCCATCAAGCTCTGCAGCAGTTCGAGCATGCCGTTCTCCGGACTCAGCAGGCCATGCAGCGAGGTGTACACGAGCGGCAGGAACAGCACCATCATCAGGAAGGCCAGCGTGCTCTTCAACGGCTGCGAAAACACGAACACGTTCAGTTGCGGCACCGCGCGCCCAATCAGACCGATACCGAATTCGACCAGCACCAGCACGATCACGATCGGCGCGGCGAGCTTCACCAGCCACGTAAAGATGGCGTCGGTCTGACGCACCACGAAGGTGGACAACACAGCAGACCAGTCCGGTCCGAGTGCGCCGATCGGCCACCACACATACGACTGCGCGAACAGCCGCACGAGCGACTGCAGCCCGCCCGCCGTCACGAACAGCGTCAGCGCGACGAAGTTCAGAAAACCCGACGTGGGTCCCCCCTCATGGCCGCCCATTGGATCGAAGAACGAAGCGTTGCCGCTACCCGTCTGGAAGTCGATCAGGTAGCCGACGCTCTGGATCGCGAACAGCACGGCGCTGAATGCGCCCGCGAGCAGCACGCCGACCACCGCCTCCTTGGCGACGAGCATGCACCACAGCAGGAACGGCATGCTGACAATCTGTGCCGCGTCGATCGCCGGCGCGACGAACGCGGCGATCACGACCGCAAGGCCGTTGCGCACGAGGCCCGTCACGATCTCCTCGTTGAACACGGGCACGATCAGCATGATCGGCAAGAGACGCGGCATCACGTACATGAGCGGCCGCAGGCTGCCGGCGATATCGTTGAAATCCTGCACCTGCGCTAGCATCGGCCACCCGGGCGCGGATAGGGAGCGGGGGCGCCGTTGTCGTTGGCCTCTGCTTCGTCCTGCTCGAGCGCGTGCTGCGCGCCGAAGCGGCGCACCGCGAAGCCGTCGGCGACTTCGTCCGCGAGCTGTTCGGTGCGCGCAGCAAGCGAGCGCGTATGGCGCTCGCCGGCTTTCTCCAGCTTGTCCTCAGCGGCTTTCGCGCGGCGCGCCGCATGCTGCAGTTGCGCGAGCTGCACTTCGTTGCCGTCGTGATGTGTCCTCGCGTCGGCGAGCGAGCGGTTGGCCGCGCCGATCTGCACGTTCGCCGACCGCGCATCGACAGCCGCATCCTGCAAGGTGCGCGCCGACGCTTCGCGCGCGCCGACAGCCGCGAGCCGCTGCTGGATCGCGGCCTTCTCCTCGATTTGCCGAGTCAGGCCGTCTTGCGCCTGTACGAGCGCGCGCCGGCTCTCTGCCGCGATGCCCTGCTGCCTGGCCGCCGCGACGCGCGCAAGCTGGCTGCGCATTTCGCGCACCCGGCGCAGCCGCGCGAGCGTGGTCAGGATTTCCTGGTCGTCAGGCATGGTCGTTCGCCAGTTTGATGAGCCTCGCGAGGGTCTCCTCGAAACGGATGTCCTCGCTCCCCGTCTGCATGCAGAACGCGCCGAGCAGGTCGCGCGCGCGCAACGCCAGATCGCCTAGACGGTCGCTGCCTTCGCGGTATTCGCCGATCTGCACGAGCAGTTCGATCTCCTGATATTTCGCGAGCAGTTCGCGCACACGCGCCGCGCCCATCTGATGCGCGCGCGACGCGACGAGCGGCATCACGCGCGACAGGCTCGCAAGCACGTCGATCGCCGGATAGCGGTTGGCGAGCGCGATCTTGCGCGACAGCACGATATGACCGTCGAGGATCGAGCGCACTTCCTCGGCGATCGGATCGGACTCCTCGTCGCCTTCGACAAGCACCGTATACAGCGCCGTGATCGAGCCGCGCTCGCCCTGCCCCGCACGCTCGAGCAGACGCGGCAACACGGCGAAGGTGGAGGGCGGAAAACTGCGCCGCGTCGGCGGCTCGCCGGACGCGAGGCCGACTTCGCGCTGCGCGCGCGCAAAGCGCGTGAGCGAATCGACGAGCAGCAGCACGCGCTGGCCCTCGTCGCGAAAGTACTCGGCGATCGCGGTGGCGACAAGCGCCGACTTGACACGTTCCATCGCGGGCCGGTCGGAAGTCGACACGACGACGATCGAGCGCGCGCGCACCTCCGACGAAAGGCTGTGTTCGATGAATTCGCGCACCTCCCGCCCGCGCTCGCCGACCAGCGCGATCACGTTCACGTCCGCTTGCGCGCCCCGCGCGATCATCCCCAGGAGCGTGCTCTTGCCGACACCGGACGGCGCGAAGATGCCGACCCGCTGGCCGACGCCGAGCGTCATCAGGCCGTCGATCACGCGCACGCCGGTCGCGAACGGCGTGTCGATCATCTGCCGCGCGAGCGGATTCGGCGGATTCTGCTGCGTCGATACCCAGACGGCGCCGGCCACGGGTCCGCGGCCGTCGAGCGGCTGGCCGAGCCCGTCGAGCACGCGCCCGAACAGCCCCCGGCCCACCGCGAACACATGCTCGCGGCCGGACGGCACGACCGTTGTCTCGGGCGACAAACCGGCCACCTCGCCAAGCGGCGTGAGCAAAGTCGTCTGCCTGGAGAAGCCGACCACCTCGGCGAGCAAGGTCGGCTGGTTCGGCGTGCGCAGCTCGCAAATTTCACCGAGCCGCGCGCGGATGCCGGTCGCGTTCAGAATCTGCCCGACCGCGTGATTCACCCGCCCTTGCACCGAAACCGGCGAGAAAAACGCGAGCCCCGCATCCAGCTCGCCGACCAACCGGCCGCGATCGAGCGCTTCGCCGCCTGCCGACGGGTCGGCTTCGTCGACGGGGTCATCGACGTCCGGCCGTGGCGCAGCGCCGAAGCGGAATTCGCTCATCGCGCGGCGCCCCCGAGCGGCTCGCGGCGAATCGCCTGGCGTAGCGCATCGATCTGCAATTCGAGGCTCGCGTCGATACGTCCGGAGGGCGTTTCGACCATGCACGCCGCGCTCGCCAGATCCTTGTCTTCGACAATGCGGATTTTCTGCGTGCGCTCGTGGCCGGCAAAGGCGCTCGCCAGCGCTTCTTCCATCTCGTCGTGGCGGCCGGGCGCCACATGCACGATCAGAAACGGCTCGTCGCGCACCAGCGGCGCGATCCGTTCGAGCGCCGCCGCATGGAGGCGCGCCACCGGCATCTCGCCGACGATCGCGCGCACCGCCTTCACGACGATCTCGGCCATCGCGTCTTTCATGGATTCCATGGTCTGCGCGGCGGCGAGCGCCTGGCTATACGACTGCGCCGCGGACGCCTTCTGCGCGCGGCGCACGCCTTCCTCATAGCCGGCGGCCTGCCGCGCTTCATATTCGCGCTGCGCAGCCGCGACGATGCGCTCGGCCTCCGTGCGCGCCGTGGCGATGACCGCGGACGCATCGAGGAGCGTCGCGTATTCGCGCTCTTTCAGCACCTTGCGCTCGGACAACAATTGCAGGTTGTCGCTCGTAATCAGAAAAGCCAGTCCCATGCGTTAAGCCTCTCGGGAATCAGGAACAGAAACACCAGTTCGCCGACCATGTCGCGCTGCGCGTGATTCAGCAGATACGGCGCCTGGCTGTCGATCGCACGATTGAATTTCAGGCGCGCCCGGGCGTCTACCGGCACGCCTGCCGCGGCAATGAAATCGGCGAGCAGGCGACCGCCGCGCGCGCGGATCGTCGGCGGCAGCGCGGCGGGGTCGGCGCGCCAGGGTTCGAGCGTTTCGCCGAGCGCATCGAACGCGGGTGCGCGTTCGAGCGTCAGGTCGAGCGCGTCCGCACCGAATCGCGCCGCCACCTCGGCACGCACGCGGCGCACGCTCAGCGCCTCGCGCAACCACGCACGATGCAGCAGCAAGCCCGCGTAGGCGGCCAGTTGTTCGAGCGCCGCGCCCGGCAACAGCGCAAGCCGCGCCACCGGGCTCGCCACGTTGAAGTCGTAGTGCCCGGCCACGCCGGCCGCGTCGAGCAGATGCCGCGCGATCAGCCGGCGCCCGGCAACGCCGAACGCCGTCAGTTGGCGATACGCGGCCGGCCATGCATCGGGCACGCGCGTGACGTGTAGATAGGTGTCCGGACGCAGGTTGAATTCGCAGACCATCCGATAGAACGGCACGCGCTGCGGCGGCGCAGGCGCGTCGAGCATCTGCGTCCATGGCATGGCACTGGCGGCGGCGAAATCCATCAGTGTTTCGCCTCACACGAGCGGCGCCTGATAGCGAGCGGCGGCAATGCGCGCGGGCGTTTCATGATTCAGCCTCAGGTGCCGGACTCTCGCGTGCCGTCCGACGCGCGAACGCGAGCGGCAGTGCCGCGCGCTGCGCCGGCCCGCGCGACGCCGCCGCCCAGCAGCGATGCCAGCCCGCGACCGAATGCACCGCGCCGCGCGCCAACGAGCACCACCATCGCGAGCGTCAGCAGGATCAGCGCGAACACGAGCCAGCCGAGCGGCGAGCGCAGCCGCACGATGTCGTTGAGCGCGCTGCCGACGCCGTCAGCGCGTACCGGCCGCGCATCGGCCGGCTGCAGGAACAGCGACACGTTGTCGTATTGCAGCCCTTCAATGCTGTGCGCGACCAGATCCTTGACCATGGGCGCCATCGCGCGCAGATCGACCCCGGATTTATAGCGGATGTACACCGCCGCCGACGAAGGCTTGATCTTGTCGGCCAGCGGATCGTTCTCCGGAATCACGACCTGCACGTGCGCGACCACCACGCCCTCAATATCCTGCAGCGTGCGCGACAGATCCTGCGACACGCCGTATAGATAGCGCACGCGTTCCTCGGCAGGCGTGGAAACCAGCCCCTGCTTCTGGAACAGCTCGCCGAGACTCGCATAGTTCGGCTTCGGCAAGCCTTGCGCGTGCAGCACCGTCAGCGCGGCATGCAGATCGCCGTCGTCGACAGTGAGCTGCCAGGCCTGCTTATCCGAAGCGTCGCGCGCGTCGTTTTCCTTCTCTGCCGGAATACCCGCATCGCCCAGCACCGACAGCATCTGGTTGGCATCGGCTTCGGAAAGCCCGGAATATAGTTCGCGCTGGCAGCCCGCGAGCAGCAGGACCGCGCACACGAGCACAAGCCGGGCAAGCGGACGCGCCGCGCGAGTCCGCCGGGTCGGTTGGAAATTCGTCATCGCTTGGCTGGGCTCATCGAGCCGCTGTCATGGGTGATGTGTCATTCGTCATTCCTGATTCTTCAGAATCGAATGCGAAAAGCCGTTCGCCGCCTGCGCGACCGACATGCTCAGTTGATACTCGGCGATCGTGGTAGACGCGGACCACTGGAAGTCCATCATCTGCGCCATCTCCATCAGCGGGTCCTGACCGAGCTTCGGCATCGACGTCAGCATCTGTTCGCGATGCTTCTCGATGCCCGCGTAGCGCTGATCGAGATCGTTGCCGTACGTGCGCAGGCGCTCCGCGAGCGACGAGCGGCTCGCTTCGGCAGGCCTCATCTGCACGCCGGGGAGTGCATTCGACGCGCTGTGCAGTTGCACCGACTGGATCGCGGAGGCCGGTTGTGTTGCCGCCGGCGATGTCGGTGAGACCGGCGAGCTTGCCGCCTGCGACTGCTCGGGTTTCCCCATCAGCGTGTCGAAATGTTTCACGTGAGCCGGGTCGCCCGCGCCGTTCGTCTGCGTGGCGCTGGTGAGCGCCGCCGCACCCGGCGGCGCGACCCCTGGGACTGTCATGATCTGCTCCTTCAAGAAATCACTGCGCGCTGCGGGCAAGCCAGCCGCCTCGTGCGTGCGCACGCACGCTGGTCGTCGGACCGGCGGCCGGCGCCCGCTTTCATGCGCGACCGGCCGAGCCGATGTGCTGCGCAGCTTGCGCGGCTGCGGTGCCGGCCTGTGCGGTCACAGCCGTCGAGGTCTGGAACGTGGCTGTCGATTGCTGCACCTGGAAGTTGATTTCGGTCAGCTTCGTTTGCTCGTCCATGAGCTGGTTGGCCTGGTTCTGGACATCGCCGGTCGAAACCGGATTGCTAGACGTACCCATTTGCTGCTCCTTCACTCGGTAGTTGAAAACACCGGCCACCGACATGTGTCGGCGCACCGGTCCCGCCTGCCGTCGCGACGAATGCGGCGGCCTGCGTCCTGGTGAGCCCGGCTGTGCGGGGCACACTGCCCCTGACACACCGTGCCATGCAAAAAATGCGTTGCTGCTACCTGGCCGGCGACGCCGCCGGCACCGCTGCCGATGCCGATGCCGATGCCGACAACTCGCCCGGACCGGCGGAATACGTCGCCGCTGCAGCCACCGAAGCCGAAGCCGGCGCCTGCCCCGCCACCGGCACCGCGATGCCCGCCGCCGCACCGCTCGCGGCAACCGCGGACGGTGGCGCGTCGGCCGCGCTGCCGCTGCCGTTGCCGCCGGCGGTGAGCGGTACCGTGATGCGCCGCCCATCGCGCTCGAACACCACGGCCTCGGGACCGATCGACGTCACGGTCAAGCCGTCCTTCATCCGCGCGCCTTCGAAATAGCGGCTGCCGTCCACTGTTTCGATGAAACGCTGATCGTCGTCCCCGGCAAATACAGTGGCGATCTCCGGCACGCCGCCCGTCCCGCCGAGCGTTGCCGTGCGGTTGTCGTGCTCGTCCGCGTAGTTAACGTGATCGACGACTTCGAGCGCGGGCCGTGCGTCCTTCACGTAGTTCTGGATGCGCTGCGCGATCTGCGCGCGCGGCGCCTCGCCAGTCACTTCGATCCGCCCGCGTCCGAGATACGACACTTTCAGCGGCGTATCACTGAAATAGGTCTGCGCAGTCGCGATCAGGTCGCCCACGATGTACACGGTGCCGAGCGCCGCGTTATCGACGCCCGCCACGATTTGCGCGACCCGGTCGCGCTCGGCCGCGCTCTTCACATAGCCGGACACGAGTTCGCCGTCGTCGCGCGCTGCGACGGCGAGCTCCGGGTACGCTCGCAGTGCCTGCTGCAAGCGGTGCACGCGGCCGAGCGGCGATTCGTGCTGCCACGGCAGGCTGCCGGACAGCGCGACGAGTCCATAGCCGAGCGCGCCGAGCAGCACGCCGACCCACAGCGCGACCAGCACCAGCACGGAGCGCCGGCTGCCGAGCCGCCGCAGCGCCTTCGCCGCCCAGCCGAGCCAGGCGGCATCGCGCGCGGGGCGCGCCTCCTCCCCGTCCGCAGGCAGCGGCACGGCGGCCTGCCCGTTGCTGGCGATACCCAGCTTGATCGAACCCACCGTCACCACGTCACCCGGCATGAACGAACGGCGCCCGGCGAGCGGCTCGTCGTTGAACAGCACAGGCGCACTGTCCGCGCCGCCGTGGTTCTGCACCGTCACCGCAAGCGCGCCGACTTGCAGGCATACCTGGCGCGCGCCGATCTCGCGATCGGGCAGGATCACTTCGCAATCCGCCGCCGTGCCGACCCAGTTGGCGCCACGCACCAGCGACATCGTGCGGCCGTACATCGGCCCACTCAGGAAGCACAGGTTCCACGGTGAGGCCACCGCGTCCTGGGGCGCCGCGCGCAGCCCTGCCGCGCCGGCATGCGCATCAAGGGTGCTCGTTTGCATTCGGCGGTCCTGCGATCGGCTTCGGCGCCTCGACGGCGGGGTCCCTCGGCGGCGGTGGTGGCGGCGGCAGCGGCGCGCCGAGCAGCGTGCCCGGCAGCGGCTTCGGCGCGAGCGGCACGATGCTGTCGTTATCCGGCGCGCGGTACATGGCAAGACCGCTCGCGTCGGGCACGCTGTCGAAACTGGGATTGACCGGCGAGCCATCGGGCGCATACATGGTCGCGTTGCTGACGATGCGCGGCGTGAGCAGATAGAAGCGTTCCGTGTGCTGGCCGTTCTTGTCCGTGTACTTGAACAGGCTGCCGATCAGCGGAATGTCCGACAGCCACGGCACGCCGCTCTTGTTGAGCTGCACCTGGTCGTTGTTGAAGCCGGCGATCAGGAGGCTCTTGCCTTCGTCGATCATCGTCTTCGTCACGATGTTGCGCTGCTGGATCACCGGCACGTTCGACACGCTCTGGTTCGGCACGATGTTGCCGTCCTGAATGTCGAGCGACATCATCACGCTTTGCGCGCTCGCGCCGCTCGCGTCATGCGTGCGGTCGTCGACGATCATCGGCGTCACCTTGATGCTCGTGCCGGTCGTCACGCTGTAGAGCGACGAATCCTGATAGCCCTGCACCTGCACGTAGAACTGCGTGAGGTTTTCGAGGATCGCCTCGGTATTGTCGAGCGCGAGCACCTTCGGCTTCGAATGCAGCTCGGCGTGGCCGGTCTGCTCCAGCGCATTGACGCGCGTGAGCAGATAGTTGCGCAGCGCGCCGCCGATCGATGCGGTCAGCGCAATGCCCGTCGGCATGAAGATGCCGGTCTGCCCGGCTTCGGTCGTGCCGGTGCCGAACGTGAGCGGCGGGTTGCCGCTGGTGCCGTACTGCGTGTTGCCGTTGAGCGGATTCTCGCCGTTGCCGATCTGGATATCGCCGTGCGTGGTATGCAGGCGCCAGTCGATGCCGAGGCTGTCGAGCGAGTTCTCGTCGATGTCGATGATTGTCACGTTGATCTCGACGATGCGCGGACGCACGTCAAGTTGATCGATCAGCACCTGATAGCGGTGCATGTTCTCAGGCAGGTCGCGCACGACGACCGCGTTGATCGCCGCGTCCGCTTCGATCTGCGGCAGCGTGTCGCCGCCGCCCGCATCGCGCAGCAGCGGCGAGCCTTCTGCGCCGCTTCCGCCTGCCGCTCCGTAGCTGCCAGAACGCACGCCGCCAGCGACATCCGGGAATTCGATGCGTGGCACGTCGATCGTCAGGCCCGAGCCGAGTTTGACCTGCCGCGCGGCTTGCCCAAGCGGCGCACCCGCGCTGCTGGCGCTCGTCCCGCCCGTCTTGCCGAAGAGCCGCCGCATCATCGTCGCCACGCCCGGGATCACGACTTCCTTGCCCGAGCGGTTGATCGTGAAGTCCGAGGCCCAGCCGTATTTCAGGCGAAACGCGCGGATGTCCGCGTTCTGACCGTTCGACGCGGGGTCGCCCACCGTGCTGACCGCCTGCCGCACCAACTCGACATAGCGACGCGGCCCAGATACGTAGACGCTGTTCGCGCGGTCGTTGATGACGAGCGCAAAGCGCTTGTCGACGATCTGCATGGTTTGCAGCGCCTGGCCGACCGCGCTCGCCGACTGCGGAGGAATCGGGATCACCTGCGTCTGTGACTGGTCGGCGGGATCGATGTAGAGAAACGAACCGTCGTAGTACCAGGTCAGGCCATAGGTCGCGCAGACGGTGTCGAGCGTTTGCTGCGGCGAGCCGGAGAAACGCCCGCTGATGGTGCCGTCGATCTTCGCATCCACGATCGCCGTGACACCTTGCGACGACGCCAGTTCGCGGATGAAATCGGCGATCCGCTTGCCGTTCGCGACGATCGTGAACGGCCGGTTGCGCCAGCGCAGGTCGGCCGCGCGCGCGGGTTGCGCAAGCGCCATGAAAAGCGAGACCGACAACAGCACGGACGCGACGAACACCGTTGCGGCGGTCTGTGCACGCCGTCGTTCGAACGATCGCGAAGCTGCACGAACGTGCATCAGGACACTCCCATGGAAAACACGAATCCCCGTTCCAGCGCCTGCTGAGCAAAGCGCAGCACCTCGCCGCCCAACCAGCCCGACAACAGCACGAGCGCGACCATCACCGCGATCAACCTCACCGCGATGCCGATGCTCGCGTCCTGCACCTGCGTCACCGCCTGCAGAATCGCCACGACGAGCCCCGTGACCGTCGCGATCGCGACGATCGGCAGTGACAGCAGCAGCACGAGCATCAGCGCCTGACGCGTGAGATCCAGAATCGTCGAGCTGGCCATCAACTGCTCCCCCGCACTTGCGCGCCTGCGCCGGCGATGCCGTTATCCGGCGGGTTCTTGACCCAGCCGACCGTATGCAATTGCACGTCCTCCTCGATCTCCTGATACGAGAGCACGGGCAGGTCCGGCAGCACCGGCTCCAGAATCGTCTTCACGTAGCGCCGCGCGCCAAGCGCAACCATGACCGCGAGACGCGCGCCTGGCTGTGTGCCCGCGGGTGTGCCGGCTTGCGTGCCCGTCAGGCCGGCCAGACTCGCGATGCCGCGCACCTGCTCGCAGATGTCCTCTTTCACATCGCTCGGCAGCGCGAGGAAGTTGCCCTGCTTCGTGCGCATCACCGCGCCCTCGACGCGCTCCTGCAGGTTCTGCTCGAACAACACCACGCGTAACTGGCGGCCCACGCCCGCGTAGCGGTCGGTGATCATGCGCCGCAGGTCGATACGCACCAGTTCCACGAGCGCGATCACGTCGTCCGGTTCGTTCGGCGCCCATGTGATGAGGCTTTCGAAAATCACCCGCAGGTTGCGGATCGGCACCTGTTCGCCAAGCAGGCGCCGCAGCACTTCGGTCACGCGCTGCAGCGGCACGAGGCGCGTCAACTCGCCGATCAGCTCCGGATGGTCGCGCCGCACCAGATGCACGAGCGCCTGCGTTTCCTGGATGCCGAGCAACTCGTCCGCGTGCTGGCGCACGATCTGCTCGACGTGCGCCGCCAGCACGGCTTCGTTGTCGAGATACCGGCCTTCGGGCGGTTCGCCGTCGGCGGTACGAATCCAGAGCGCCGTGGTGAACGGGCCGAAGGCTTCCGCGGCCTGCCGCTCGGCATCTTTGGGCAAGGGCGAGACGCCGTCCCACAGGAGCCAGCCCGGCTTCACCGCGCCGCTCGAAGCCAGCACGTCCTGCAAATAGATGCGGTAGCTCGCGGCGGGCGCCGCCTCGTCGTAGTTCAGCGTCATGCGCGGAAATACCGTGCCGACGTCGGCATCGACGCGCGCCTTCGCGCTGGCAAGCGCCGCCTGCAGGCGTGCGAGATTCAGCTCCGCGCGCAAGTCCTCTGCAAGCGTCACCGCGATCAGCGACGTCACGCCCGCATGCTGCGTGCTCTCGCTGCCGCCCGCCTCGGCCGCCTCTCCCACGCGCCCCGCGATGCTGATGAGGTTGAAGGCGGGCAGCGTCGTCTTGCGCCGCAGTTGCAGCACGGCAAAGGTCCCGAGCGCGAACGCCAGCAGCGCGAACGACCACTTCGGAAAACCTGGCACGGCGAGGAAACCGAGCAGCACGAGCGCGGCGATCAGCAGCGCGCGCGGATGTGCGCCGAGCTGCTCGCCCAGTTGTTCGCCGAGCTGGCGCTCGCGCGCATCGCGTGTGGCGACACGGGTCGTCACGATGCCGGCCGCGATCGACACCAGCAGCGACGGAATCTGCGACGCCATGCCGTCGCCGACCGTCAGGATCGCGTAACGTTGAAGCGCTTCGCCGATGCTCATGTCGTGCATCAGCGTGCCGACCGCGAGTCCGGCGACGATATTGATGAACGCGATGACAAGCCCGGCGATCGCATCGCCTTTGACGAACTTCATCGCGCCGTCCATTGCGCCATGCAGTTGCGACTCCTGCTCGAGCCGCTCGCGGCGATGCTTCGCTTCGTCGGCATTGATGATGCCGGCGCGCAGGTCCGCGTCGATACTCATCTGCTTGCCCGGCATCGCATCGAGGGAGAAACGCGCACCGACTTCGGCGACCCGCTCCGAGCCTTTGGCGATCACGATGAACTGCACGACCGCGATGACCAGAAACACGACGCCGCCGACCACCACGTTGTTGCCGACGACGAGCCGCCCGAATGCATCGATCACATGGCCCGCGTTCGCATGCAGCAGAATCAGCTTGCACGATGCGATGTTCAGCGCGAGCCGGAACAGCGTGGTGAACAGCAGCAATGCCGGAAACGACGAGAAGCTCACGGCCGAGGGCACGTAGGTTGAGACGGTCAGCAGCACGACGCTCACGGCGAGATTGAGCGAGATCATGCCGTCGAGCGCGACCTGGGGCAGCGGCAGGATGAAGAGTGCGACGACAGAAACGATGAAGGCCGCGAGAAACAGGTCGGCACGCGGCGACGCAGCGGCAAGCCGCTTGCCGGACATGCCGCGGCCAGCAGTCAACATCCGCTGCCAATCGCGCGGAAGCGCCTTCGGATAGGCCATCGTTTCTAATCGACTCCCTGTACGTATGCTGGTCGGCCGCTCAGAAACGGCGTGCCGGTGAGAGGCTGGTGCTGGGGGAATGCTTGCCTTGGCGCGTGTTTAGCATTGCTATTCGCGCATAGCCGCGGACTCTTTCTGCAGACGAGTTTACTGGGCCGGTAATCGCTATGAATACGCTCGCCTCGTAGGCGAAGTCAGTCAGCGCAACCCTTTACTACACGTTCACTACGAAACGGCGCGTGAGCTGGAAGGTTCACGTGGCCTGGTATTTGCCCACTCGTTTTTTTGTTGCTCTTTTTCTGGTCGGCCGATTTATCTACGTTATTTCGTAGTGGCCAATTAACAATGCGTCGGCCAATAGCGCATTGCGCTTTTTACGAACTCATCGGAAATAAATGACATCGGTGCAACGCAATTAACACGCTGACCGGGAATAAATGACCGAATACCCGTTTAAAAAATCAATGCCGACCGGTAAACCCCGCTATTCATCCGGGGCCCAACGCGCCGCCATATAAGCTAATTGAGCGCGATTTTCGACATTGAAAGCATTTTGCAAGATTTTAATGTGGTAATTGACCTTGTGCAGCGAGGTTTGCAGTGCGGTCGCGATCTCCTGATCCGATAGGCCTTTGACGAGCCGGTCGAGCACGGCCAGTTGCTCGTCGACCAGCGTGACGTCGCGCGCGCTACGCGAACGCGCCTCGATATAGGGCAGCGCGAACCGATGCACGGTCAGGCTGACAGCAAGCGCTGCGCCCATCACGCGGTCGTCGATCCAGTCGGTATCGTGCGCCTCCGACGTGAGACTCACCGCGACCCGCAAGTCCCTGCGCGGCGCCGACAAGCCGAAGATCACGCCGCTATTCATCCCGTGCGCGCGTAAGCTTGCTGAAAGCACGGCCACCTGACGATCCGCTCCGGCGGCCATTTCCGCTTCGAACCGGTCCACCCGCCAGGCGACCGGAAAACCGCTTTGCCGCACAGCCATGAAACGTGGATCGACTTCGTAGAGGAGGTCTTCCATGTACGGTTGAATGAACGAAGCCGGCGTCAGTTCGCGCATCAGGTACGCGCGCAATACGCGCCTGCCGATCATTTCGAACGCTATGTAATTCAAAGTGCTGAAGCCCACCTGTCTGAGCCGGTGATGGCATCCGGCAAGATCGGCTGCGCGGCTTCCGGCATCCGCCTTGGCGTCGTGCTGTTGAGAATATGCAAGCAGGTCGGCCTGTGAAAACCATTCAAGCGCCGGGAATCCGTCATTCGGTGTCATTGGGGTTTTGCCTCGATGTATTGCCTCGTACAAGGACCCCGTACTCACGTTTTTCAGTAAGCGCCTATTCAGTCGTTTTTCTTTCGTATTATTATTACCCAATATTACTCGGGCGAACGCGATTCTGTACAATCCTTCGTTCGCTTCGTGGATGACTGCATTCTGTTGTTGTATTCGCGTCGCACGGCATCGAAAGCCATGGCTTATTCGCCACTTGCTTATTTCATGTTCGTCGCGCGCGGGATATCGATCAGAGGCCTTATATGTATAGCGTCGAAATCCGCGAGGACGAGCCAGTCGCCATGCCTCGTTCCTGTTCGTCTCATCGATTGCAGGAGATCGCGCCCGCTCGCGAGCGCCTGATCGAAGTCGTCTGGTGCAACGACCCCAAGCAGGCTGTCGTCGCGCAAAAGCACGCGCCGCGGCTTGGGGTGGCCACAGCGCTCGCCAGCGCGCAAAGCGCGGCCGAGCGCAACCGCATGGTCACGAGCCTGCTCAACCTCACAGGCTTTTCCACCTTCGCCTACTTCGCCCTCGAAATCACACGCGAGCGTGTCGAACGGCTCTTCCTGCACGAAGCATTCGTGCCCGTGACCTATCGCGGCGACTATGTTCGCGAGCGTCATCACGAGATCGATCCGCGCACGCTCGGCGCACGTCTGTGCAACGTACCGATGGTGTGGGATCTGCAGAATCTGCGCCGCCAACGCGACGCGTCGGAACGCGAGGCCGCGTCGCGTGCAGCGCTCGACGGTTTCCTGCAGACCATGCAGGAAGACGGCATGTGCAGCGGCATCATGTTCGCGATGGCGATTCCCGGCACCCGCCTGCACGCGTTCATGAGCTTCACCGCGCCGCGCCGCAACCGCGACTGGATCCTCTCGACAACCATCGAACAGGCGCTGTCGATCGGGCTCTCGGTGCACAAGTTCGCCTCGCCGCAACTGATTGCGGCGGCGCGCGAGCACGCGACCGATTGGCTCACCTCGTTCGAGCGCGAACTGCTGACGGGGATCGCCGAAGGCGCCTCCGACAAGGAAATCGGCCGCCGCCTCGACACCAGCACCCACAACGTGGACTACCACTTGCGCAAGTTGCGCAAGCGCTTCGGCGTCGCGAATCGAATCGAACTCACCTACCTCACGTCGAAGCTGGAGTTGATCTAGGCGAGCCGCCGAACGACCTGGCCGTGGTGCACATAGCAACGCGGCAAAAACCGGACAGATCGGAAGGATGCGCTGGCAGGTATGCGATAAACGGATAAGCGTCCGCTTAGCTGCCGCACGCATGGATCAGGAACTGCTGGAACGCCAAAGCCGGCGCATCCAGCGTCGCGCCCTTGCGCCACAACATCCCCGCATCCATCTGCGGGATCGCATTGAGAATCGGCCGGGCATCGATCCGCTTGCCTTCCAGCGACCAGGGCCGAAACACCATGTCCGACAGGATTGTCACGCCAAAGCCATGCGCCACCAGCCCACGTAACGCCTCCATTGAACTCGTGCGAAATGCGATATTCGGCTCGACGCCGTTTTCTTTCCAGTAACGCAGCGTCGCTCGTTCGCTCTCGTCGACGGTGATGAGGATATACGGATACGCCGCAATGTCCGCGAGCGACGGTGCATTTACCTGTGCCAGCGGATGGCTCGGCGCGGTCCACAACTGACGCCGTGAACGAATCAGCACGTGATGCTGAAACCGCTTGAGATGATCCACATTCGACAGCAACGCCACGCCCAGATCGATGTCGCCGTCGAGTACGGCCTGCTCGATCTCGGGACGATCGGCGTCGCGCAGATCCAGTTCGACGTGCGGGTAGGTCGCGCGAAACCGCCCCAACAGTTCCGGCAGGAAATAACCGAGCAAGGTGTACGAGGCAGCAATACGCACCGTGCCCTTAAGGTCGTGTGAGCGAAACGGCGCCTTGTAGATCGCGTCGCGCACCGAATCGAGGATGTGACGCGCGTGATTGAGAAAGTCCTGCCCATCCGGCGTCAGCGCGACACCCTGTGGAAGGCGTTCGAAAAGCCGGGTTCCCAGCGTCTCCTCCAGCGCAAGTACCGCATTGGTAATCGCGGATTGCGACACGTGTTCGGTCGCCGCCGCCATCGAAAACTGCCCGTTTTGCGCGGCCGCAACGAAGTAACGCATCTGCCGCAACGTGACGTCTTTTGACATGTGTTTTTCGCATAGCAGGGTTCGGTATTTGTGATTTTACGATGGGAATTCGGCTTCCTATACTCGCCAGGACAATAAAGCTCCCGGAGACGCCGCCCATGAACGCCCCCCTATCGCCCCCGCTGCACGACGCGCTTGCCACCGTTTCACTCGACGACAAATACACGCTTGAGAAAGGCCGCGTTTACATGAGCGGCACCCAGGCGCTGGTCCGCTTGCCGATGCTGCAGAAAGAACGGGATCGTCGCGCGGGACTGAACACGGCGGGTTACGTATCGGGCTATCGCGGCTCTCCGCTCGGGGCGTTCGACCAGGCGCTGTGGAAAGCGAAGAAGCATCTGAAGGAACACGACGTCGTGTTCCAACCTGGGGTTAACGAGGACCTCGCCGCCACCGCGGTGTGGGGCACGCAGCAACTCAATCTGTGGCCCGACGCGAAAGTCGATGGCGTATTCGGCATGTGGTACGGCAAGGGACCGGGTGTCGATCGCACCGGCGACGTCTTCAAGCATGCCAACTCGGCAGGCAGCGATCCGCATGGTGGCGTGCTGGTGCTTGCGGGCGACGATCACGCGGCGAAGTCGTCGACCGTTGCGCACCAGTCCGAACATATGTTCGTCGCGAGCGGCATTCCGGTGCTCTATCCGGCGAGCGTGCAGGAATATCTCGACTATGGCCTGCACGGCTGGGCCATGAGCCGTTATTCCGGTCTGTGGGTCGCGATGAAATGCGTGACGGACGTCGTAGAAGCCAGCGCGTCGATCGACATCGATCCTGACCGCTTGCAGATCGTGTTGCCGAATGACTTCGAAATGCCCGAAGGCGGCTTGAACATCCGCTGGCCCGATCCGCCGCTTGCGCAGGAAGCGCGTCTGCTCAACCACAAGTGGTATGCGGCGCTCGCCTATGTGCGCGCGAACAAACTGAACCGCGTGGTGATCGATAGCCCGACGCCGCGTCTGGGCATCATGACCGCGGGCAAAGCCTATCTCGACGTGCGCCAGGCGCTGGCGGACCTGTCGCTCGACGACGACACCTGCGCACGGATCGGCATTCGCGTGCTCAAGGTCGGTTGCGTATGGCCGCTCGATGCGCAGAACGCGCGCGACTTTGCTACGGGACTCGACGAGATTCTGGTGGTCGAGGAGAAACGCCAGATCCTCGAATACGCACTGAAGGAAGAGCTTTACAACTGGCGCGACGACGTGCGCCCGAAGGTATTCGGCAAGTTCGATCAACGCGATGACGCCGGCGGCGAGTGGTCGGTCCCGCGTGGTCAGGCGCTGTTGCCGATGCAATACGAACTGTCGCCGGCGCTGATCGCGAAGGCGATCGCGCGGCGTCTCGCGAAAGCCGATTTGCCTGCGGACGTACGCGCCCGGATCGAAGCACGCATTGCCATCATCGAAGCGAAGGAACGCGACGCCGCCACACCGCGCACCGTCACCGAACGGCAACCGTGGTTCTGCTCGGGTTGCCCGCACAATACGTCGACGCGCGTCCCCGAAGGCTCACGCGCGCTGGCCGGCATCGGCTGTCACTACATGACCATATGGATGGACCGCAACACGGAAACCTTCAGCCAGATGGGCGGCGAAGGTGTCGCGTGGACCGGCCAGATGCACTTCACCAATGAACGTCACGTGTTCGCGAATCTGGGCGACGGTACGTACTTTCACTCGGGTTTGCTGGCGATCCGCGCCTCGATCGCGGCCGGTGCGAATATCACCTACAAGATTCTTTATAACGATGCGGTCGCGATGACCGGCGGCCAGCCCATCGACGGCGTGCTGACGGTGCCTCAGATCGCGTTCCAGGTAACGACCGAAGGTGCGAAGCAGGTGCTCGTCGTCACCGACCAACCCGAAAAATACGCTACGGGCGTACGCTTGCCGGAAGGCGTGAAGGTGTATCACCGCGACGAGCTCGATCGTCTGCAACGCGAGTTGCGCGAGGTCGCGGGCACCACGATCCTGATCTACGACCAGACCTGTGCGACCGAAAAGCGCCGGCGCCGCAAGCGCGGCACCTATCCGGATCCGGCCAAGCGGGCGTTCATTAACGACGCCGTCTGCGAAGGCTGCGGCGACTGCTCGGTGAAATCGAATTGCCTGTCTGTCGAACCGCTGCAAACGCCGCAAGGCACCAAGCGCAAGATCAATCAATCGTCGTGCAACAAAGACTTCTCGTGCGTGAACGGCTTTTGCCCGAGCTTCGTCACTGCTGAAGGCGCGCAGTTGAAGAAGCCGGCAAAGACGGCCAGTGGGACCGCGCTTCCGGACTTCACCGCGCTGCCGCGCCCAGAGATCGCAGGTCTTGCAAAGCCCTATGGCGTGCTCGTAACGGGTGTCGGCGGCACCGGCGTCGTGACGATCGGCGGCCTGCTCGGCATGGCAGCGCATCTCGAGAACAAAGGCGTCAGCGTGCTCGACATGGCGGGCCTCGCGCAAAAAGGCGGCGCTGTACTGAGCCACGTACAGATCGCAGCAACGCCGCACGAATTGCACGCAACCCGCATTGCGACCGGCGAAGCGCGCCTGATTCTGGGCTGCGACGCGATCGTGTCAGCGTCCGCCGAAGTGCTGGCGCGCACGCAACGCGGTGTCACCAAGGCGGCGATCAATAGCGGTGCAACGCCGACCGCGCAATTCGTGCGCGATCCGCAGTGGGCCTTTCCCGGCGATCAGATCCAGGGCGACCTGCGCGACAGCATCGGCGAGGACTGCGACTTCATCGACGCCAATCGCCTCGCGCTCGCGTTGCTTGGCGACACGCTGTACGCGAATCCGCTGCTGCTGGGTTTCGCATGGCAACGCGGTTGGTTGCCGGTCAGCTACGAAAGCCTCGACCGTGCCATCGAACTGAATGGGGTCGCGGTCGACAAGAATCGCCTCGCGTTCGAATGGGGCCGCTTTGTCGCGCAGCATGGCGAGGCAGCGGCCGATGCATTCGCGCCGCGTACCAATCAGCAACAGGCAATCGTCGTGCACATGCCGGAGTCGCTGGAGCGGCTCATCGAGCGTAACGTCGAACTGCTGGGCCTCTACCAGAATGAACAGTATGCCGCGCGCTATCGAGCGGTAATCGAACAGATGCGAGCCAAGGAAACCGCGCTCGCCGCGGGCGCGAAGCTACGCCTCACGCCAGTGGTCGCGCGCAATCTGGCCAAGCTGATGACCTACAAGGACGAATACGAGGTTGCGCGTCTCTATGCCGACCCGGCGTACTTCGACAAACTGCGGGCGCAGTTCGAAGGCGAACCTGGCCGCGACTACAAGCTCGGCTTTTACCTCGCACCGCCCTTGCTGGCGAAACGCGACGAACACGGTCACCTGAAAAAGCAACGCTTCGGGCAACGGACACTCCCGATGTTCCGCGTGCTCGCGAAGCTCAAATTCCTGCGCGGCGGTGCGTTCGACGTGTTCGGCAAGACCGCCGAGCGGCGCGGTGAACGCGCCCTGATCGATCAGTACATCGCCTTGATCGACGAGTTCTGTCGCACGCTGGACAACAACCGTCTGGACGTCGCGATGCGGCTTGCCAATCTCCCCGACGAGATTCGCGGTTTCGGCCACGTCAAGGAACGCAACGTCTTGGCTGCTGCGACGAAACACGAGAAATGGCTGGCGGAATATCGCAACGCGGCTGACCAGGTGGACTTCCAACCGGTGAGAAAGGCAATCTGACAACCGGGTCACTCAGTCAGCGTGGCGGCACGCGGCGTCCAGGGAATTCCCCTGGATTTTCGCCGCGTTTGCCGCCCTTTCACGCCGGAGTGTCTTGATTCGACTGCAGGATGGCGTTTTCGTACGCTATAAGGCGCCTTGTGTCGACAGTGCCCGGTGTTAGGCTCAAGAAAGCAGCCTTCGCGGCAGTGAGCCGCCGTTCAGCGGCAAAATCAGCAGCCACGAGAACATACCGCGAAGCGCGATTGCCGGCGAACGGCGAAACATCGCTGCGGGAGCGACTGCGATGAGAATCAGAACATATACGGCATTGACGCTATCGGTGCTTAGCAGTGCTGCTTTCGCATGGCAGCCGCTCATCTATCCCATCCGAAGTCAAAGCGCTTATCAGCGCAGCATCGACACCGCGATGTGCTACGCCACTGCCAACAAGCAGACCAAGATCAACATCGCGCACGAATCGCAGCTTCCACCGCGCAAACCTGCGGCAACCAAAACGTCGTCGACGGGGGCCCCGTCGCGGCCACCCTTGCCCTCCAGCAGTTTTTCAGCGACCCCGCCTGGCGCCAGCATGCCCGCAGCCGCAGCCGCACCAGCCGCAAGCGGAGCCGGCGTGAGCACGGCAACGACCGCTGCAGCGACAAAGACAGCAAGTTCAACCACGGCAACCGCGACGACCGCGGCCGCCACGCCGGCATCGGCAACCAGCGCGGATAACGGCGCCTCGGGGACGGCAGCAGCCGGCGCGGCACAAACGGCCGCGGCATCCGGCGTGAAGCTGCCGCCGCTGCCGGCGCCTGAACCGCCAATGACACAGTATTGGGCCGCGTATGGCGCGTGCATGCAAGCGCGGGGTTACGTCGTCGCACAGTAATCCCGACTGCAAGCCTCGCTGCCGTGCCTGGTTCTTCCTGATTGTGGCGCCGGCATTCGACGCCCGTTTGCGAAACGGCAATGCTTAGCGACTTTACTTCCGATCAGCATGATTACCCCCAATGCGAGCACTGCGGTGCGTCGCTAGCCGGTCGCTTTACGCCGTGCGCCGAGTGCGGCGCGCGTCCAGTCGATTCGCCCGGCACGCGCCGACCGCTGCCTCCCCCCTTGAAAATGCCGCTGGGCGATACCCAGCCGATGCTGGTGACCCGGCTGATGACGCCGCGAATCTGGCGCCCGTCTTCGCGAGAGCTAACCGATCCGTATTCCGTCACCAGCGAGACACCGGTCGCCGCCCCCGTCGTGCACAAACTACGCCAGCCCGTCGTGCTCGGCGTCTCGATGCTGGTTGTCGCGTCCGCCGTGTACCTGGGGTTCATTCACAGCAACGACTCGGACGACGGCACCCCTATCGCGGTGTCCGGCAAAGTGAAGACCCAGAACGTGAAACCGCCGATTGCCCTCGCTCAGCGGTCCGCGCCGGTCTTCGTTGCTCAACGGCCCGTGAAGCCCGTGCCCGTGCGATCGCTTCCTGTCCCGGCACCGGTTGCGCCGCCGCCGGCTCCGCGGCGCATGATGACGGCATCGGCCGAGGCGAAGCACAACCCGGGCGGCCAGACCGACAACCCGCCCGTCAAACCTCCCGTAGACGCCTCGAAGCAGATCAGGTCCGCCCGCGCCAATCTGCAGCAGAACAATCTGTCGGCGACGAAAGCGCGCCTGGCGGCAGCCATCGCGGCCCAGCCGGACAACCCCGACGCACTGCGCATGCGCGACACCGTGACCGCGCGTGAACAAGAGCGGGACGCTCTTTTGAGCGTGGCGCGAGGTTGCGGCTATGTCGCACGCTGGGCGTGCGTCTGGCACAAAGCCGGCGATGCGCTGCAGGTCGATTCGAGCAGCAAGGAAGCCCAGCGCCTGCTGACCCTCGCGATGCGCGAGTCCGAACTGGCGAGCGCGTGGCCGTCGACGCCCGCACCCGAGACGACATCCGACGACCGCAGCTCCGCCATCAGCCACCATTGAACGTCAGGTGTCCCGGCGCAAGCCATAGGCAGGGTCCAGCCGAAGAACTAACGGGCCGGCACGGCGAGATGGCTACTGACCTGATGCGCAATCGCCCGATAGCGAGCCGCCGTATCGCTAAGCGTCAGACCGGCAAGCGAGCGTTGCGCCCGCGCCTGCCCTAGCGCCGCGACCACGGCATCCGCATAGCACGGCACATCGTCCGTATCGACTAACTGCACACCGGGAAAGCCGTTCGCGAAGGCAAACGACGGAATCCTGCTCGCGACGATCGGGATACCGGAAGCCAACGCTTCAAGAAACGCCACGCTGTGTGCCTCGGAACGCGAGGGCATGACGAACACGTTCGACTCCGACAGCACGCTCGCCACATCGGTGCGCGGACCCGCCACCACGACGCGGTGCGCGATCCCCAACTCCTGCACGAGACCAATGACGGTGCGCTGATAATCCGGATCTTCGACCACGCCGTACAGCACGAGGCGCGCGTCCGTCACCTGCTCGAGCACCTGGCCAAAGGCGCGCACCGTCAGAAGCTGATTCTTCACCGACGCATACCGCCCGATCTGCACGACCTGGGGCGCCCGGCCACTATATCCGGCACCGTCGGTGAACGTGAAGCGGCCGAGGTCGACCCCGTTGGGCACCACGGTCATCGAAGGATGCGGTCCGATGGCCTGCACGTAATCGGTCATGCCTTGTTGCGATACGCTGATCACGACCCGGGCACGTCCGGACAGGATGTGCTCGACGCGCCGGAACAGCGGCCGCTCGAAATCGTTGGCGGCCGAATGCATGACGTAGACGACCGGCACCCGTATTGGCAACGCGCGCGCATAAAACGAAGGAATCGTGGCGTGCGCGAAAATCACGTCCGGTTGAAATCGCCGCACCGTGAAGAACAGATTCGACAGTTTGCCCGCGACGCGCCTGCGCCGCGAAGGAAACCAGCACTGCACACCGTGCCGCTGCAGTTCGTCCTGCAAGGGCAGGAATTCGGCGTGCACGGGCAACAGCGAGGCCACACACACGGCCATGCCTCCGGCGCTTTGATCGATAGCGAGGTCCTTGGCGAGGACTTCGGCGCCCGACAAACGCGGCGCCAGAACCAGATGTAAGACGCGCATCATGAAGTCCTTGCAGTCAACGTTCTGAACAGCATCCACGCCGCGGCGCAGCCAAGGCCAAGGGTCATGGACCAGGCAATACCCGTCACGCCCCACCAATGAACCGCCGCAGGCACGCTCGCCAGCAGCACGACAACCTGAATCAGCGACGCATGCACCGTCGCCTTCGCGTCACCCACCGCGCGCAGATAAGCAACCAGCACGGCAATCAACGCGCCGATCGCCATATTGATCACCAGAATTCTGAACAGCGGCACCGCAGGCAACCAGGCCGCGCCGAGAATCAGCGAGAAGAGCGGCTCGGCGATCAGCCTCAGCACCGCGACGAACCCCGCCAGCCCGATCGCGATCACGAGCAGATAAATCTTGATCAGCCGCGATGCGGCCTGCGGACTCCGGCGATGACGTGCCGCGAAGGTGGGAAAGAGGTATTGCGACATGGCGATCGCGGCGTCGGCGAGCAGCATCTGCGCGAGCCGCGACGACATCTGATAGCCACCCAGTTGCGCCGGGCCGAGCAGTTTGCCGACCACGACCTTGTCGAACTGGTTGAGCAGCAGGTTGATCACACTGCTCGCCCAGATCCAGCGACTGAAGCCGACGTAGTGACCAATGCCCGACCACACGGCGCGCATCGGCGGACGCGGTTTCATCGTCGCCCAGGTCAGGATGCTTTTCAGGCTCTCGCCGGCCACGAGGCCGAGCAGCACCGAGGCCGCACCGGCGCCGAAATACGCGAGCCCCAGTCCGACCGAACAATCGACAAATGCCGCCCCGACCTCGACGCCGGCAATATGCTGGAAGCGCCGCTCGCGCTGCACGAGGTAGTAAGTGGGCGATGCGAGACCGCGTAACAGAGGCAGCAACGCGGCAAGCTGAATCAGCACCAGTGAACCGTTCAGATGAAACTGACTGCTCAGCAATGGTGCAAGCGCGACCAGCAGCAGCGAGATGAGCACGCCGCGCGCGGTCAGCGTCGTCCACACCGCGCCGAGTTGCGTACGCGACGGTGGATGTTCGCCTTGAATGACCGCCTGCGCGAGACCCGTGTCCGACAACGCCTCGGCAATCGCCACCGCGAGCAAGGCCACGCTCACGCTGCCGATCGCCGCCGGCCCGAGCATCCGGCCAATCGCAAGAAATTTGATGGCTACGAGTCCACGCACGGCGAACTGCTGCAATAGCACCCATGTCGCCGCGCTCGCGCCGAAGCTGGCCGCTATCGAGAGCGCCGGAAGCCTGATCGCCCGCAAGCTGTTTCTCCGTCGAATCGGAGCGCCGTTGACTCGGCCATAAGCAGCGATTCAATGCATCGCTGCGAAACGCCGCCGGCGCATAAATTGTTAGATTGCACCAGCAAGCTGGCGAGTTTTTTCATCGAATCCCATATACGACCTTACAGCGAGACAATCGGCAACAACCGCCATCAGCTAGGTCAGTTCAGCCGAAGCCATTGCGCTCTAGTACGTTTACCCACAGAACGGGTCAAATAGACGGATTCACTGACGCCGCCGATGCTAACGTTGTTCAGCTAGCGCCTCAGACAGCCGGCGCAAGGGTGCTTTTCCACAACGCATTCGACCACTGAAGACCACTGCATCGATGGAACAAGACTACGTCCTGATTGTGGAACCCAACCTCACCGGCCACCGCTGGCGTTATGTCGAATGGACCATGCAGGCCTGCACGGAAGCCGGCTATCCCTGCATCCTCGCAACGGAATCCGCCAACGAAGACCATCGGCTCGCCAGACAGATCGTCGCCGCGAACCGCGCGGATCTGCAGATCGCCTTCGTCGACCCCGAGGAGCGGCCCCGCGGGCTGTTGCGCCAGTCGAACCAGTATTCACGCTTTCACCGCTATTTCAAGCGCGTGCATCGCATCGTCAGCCACGCGCAGCCGATCAGGCTGGTGGTTGTGCCCTATGTGGATTACTTCCTCTACGCGTTGCCGTTTCTCGGTTCGCCTTTTCGCAAGACACCCTGGATCGGCATCACGATGCGCTCGACCTTCCATCATCACAAGGTCGGCATCAAGTCGCCCGACCGACCGATTGTGAATGCGGTCAAGGCGCTGCTTTTCAAGCGTGCAATTCGCTCCGTCGGGCTGCGCACACTGCTGACGATCGACCCGACTCTGCCGGAATGGTCCGCGCACAACGCCTCGAAAAACAGCGCGGCCGTCGCCTATGTCGCGGACCCGTTTCCGGACGAGCACGCGGAAAATCCAGTGCTGGCCCGTGAGCGTCTCGGACTGAACCCCACGCAGCGTTATCTGCTGGTGTACGGCTCGATCACCGAACGCAAGGGCATCTACGAACTGGTCCACGCGTTGACGCGTCTGGAGCATGCGCCCACGCTGATCGTCGCGGGCGAGCAGGATGCGGGCACGCGCCATTTCATGCGCAATCATGTGCGCAACCTCACGCCTGCGCCGCTGGTGCTCGACTCCTTCATTGCGAACGACGTCGAGCGCGATCTGTTCTCCGCCTGCGACGCAGTCTGGCTAGGCTACAAGGGACACTACGGCATGAGCGGCGTGCTCGTGCAGGCGTACCGCTTCGGCAAGCCCGTGATTGCAACGGAAGATGGCCTGATCGGCTGGTTCAGCCGGCGCTGCGAACTGGGACCGATTCTGAAGGACTTGAGTTCCGCCTCGATCGGCAAGGCGATCACCGAGACCATGACCTCGTGGCCGCACGAGCCCGAGGCCGTTCCGGCGGCACGCGAAGATCTGCTGTCACGGCATACGCTCGGGCAATTCAAGCAGACCTTGCTTCAGCAGATGGCCTGACCCGGCAACACGCCTTCTTCGACACACCCTCACCTCGGTAGAGACTCAGAGAGTCTGGCGCGATGCGCTATGTCATCGCGCGGCAGCCTGGCCGCCGGCAACCGGCACTTCCTCGCGCACCGAGCTGTTGCGCTTTGCCGGGAACAGCGCGTTGCGCATCAGCAGGAACGGATACTCGATCGCGCGCGTGGTCACGTAGCCGATCGCAATCGCGAAAGCGAACTGCGCGGTAAGCGCCACGATCCAGATTACGCTCGGCGCGAGACCCATGGCGGTCGCTTTGCGAATCAGCATGTCGCCCGGAGCGAGCGCAAGCGAATGCCACAGGTAAATGCCGTACGAATAGAGGCCGATCCAGGCAATCCCGCGATACACCCACGACGTCTTGAACGATCCCGAATACTCCAGCACGAACACGATCAGCGCGGCAAAACCGAGCGCCTGAATCGTATAGCCGATGCTTTCGTCAAGCGCGATGTGTTTCGTCGCAAGGGCGAGCCACGCACACAGAATCACGATGCTGGCGACCAGCAGCCATTTGCGCTTTGCGATCTGATGATAGACGCCCGGTTTCATCCAGTAGATCGCGGACAGAATCACGCCGACCAGCAAACTGTCGATGCGATATTGCGTGTACGCGAATGCCCCTTCCAGGTTGCCGCCCGCCACAGCGAAGCAGCGCGCGGTGAACACCACCGCGCAGATTCCGGTGAGCACGCCGACAATCGTCCATGCGCCAAGGCGCCAGCGCGCGAACAGCAACAGCAGCGCCGGCAGGACGAGATAAAAGTGTTCTTCGACCGCGAGGCTCCAGGTCTGGGTAATCGAGGTGCCCAGATAGTTCTGCAGGTGGGTCAGGTTCTGCACCAGAAACGTATTCCACGGATGGCGACCGGCCAGCACATGAAACGCGATCAGCACGTAATACGCAGGCCAGATGCGGAAAATCCGCCGGACGATAAAGCGCTTCGCGTCGACATTACCTGATTCGGCGTACTGTCGAAGCAGCAGGCCGCCAACCAGAAATCCGCTCAGCGTAAAGAACAGGTTGACGCCTTCCCGCCCGAAATTCTTCAGGGGGTACTCGATGATCTCAATGAGGATGTTGCCGGTCTGAACGACATGAAAGTGAAAGCCCATCACCATGATAATGGCGATGCCGCGCACGAAATCCAGCTCGATGGCCCGCCCGGCTGTTACGGATTTCGCCCCGCCGAATAATTTCATGTTGTTCTCCCCTGTCACCATTCTTGGGCGCGTGTCCCTTTTTGCATCTTCGGTGGCGGCACGCGTGCGCGCGCGCCAACATCAAGGCATTGGCCGACAACATCAGCAAGTGTGCGCGCGTCTTGCAGGGACCGCCCTTGCCACTGTCGCCAGAACCCAGGCAATGGGCGACGAAACTGGCCAGGTGGAACGGCCACATGGGGATATTCCCGCACAATGACCCGATGCGAGACCGTCCGCTATAGACCAACGGCGGATCGACAGCACGGGGAGGGATTAGCAATGCGCCATCAGTATGCGACGCTCTGGATATGGTTATTTCTGTTACCGCTTGCACTGGACTATAAAGCGCCCGACGCCAACGTAGGCCACTTTATCCAGTTCGTTTTCGTCATCCCCGTGATCGCCTCGGGACTCGCTCTCGCGCTGATCGCGCCGCGCTTTCACAACGGCTCGCGGCTGCGCTCGGTGATCACCTTCAGCGTGCTGCTGTGCGTGCTCGGCAGCATCGTCGCCCAGTTTGTTCAGGATAACGACACCGGCAACTATCTGCGCGTTCTCCTGCCGTTCGTGCTGTTTCTGCTGGGCTACCTCGTGGCCTGCCGTCCGTGGAGCGAATACAGAATCTCGCAGTTCGAGAAAGCCCTGTTCGTCTCCAACGTGATCTGTCTCCTGTTCACCTTCGCCTATGGCCTCGCCACGAGCGGCGACCTCGAAGATGCGCGCTTTCGTATCATCTCCGTGACGTTGCTGGGGCTACAAGCCGTGCTACTGCACGAATTCGTCGTCGCCAGACGCTTTTCGTTTTTCACCATCGCGGTGTTCGCGGTCAGCGTGATCGTCGAGTTGCTGAGCGTGACGCGCAGTTTGATGATCGGCACGGTCTTCCTGTTCCTGTTCGCGATGGCACTGAGCGCACCGTCGATCCAGCTTGTCTGGCGCACGGCCGCCCGCAGCGTAATGACCGGCGCGGTGCTGGCCGGCGTGGTCGGCATCGTGGCAGTCACTTTCCCGACCGTCACCGAACACTGGACGCAGCGCATTTTCGCGTCCGAGGAAACCGTCACCGGCAAGGATCCCACCACGATCACCCGTCTCGCCGAGATGCGCGATCAGTACGACCAGGTGACAGCGTCGCCGGAAACGCTGCTGTTCGGCGAAGGCTACGGGCACTACTACCGTTATTCCCCCGTTTACCTGCCAGACCTTGCCGGCCAGATCAGCGAGAAAGACTTCTACGCGATCAACGAATGGCCGGCGGGCCATAATTTCTGGGTCTATCAGCTCTTCGCGGGCGGACTGCTGTTCGGCATCGCCATGCCTTTGGCGACCCTGGCCGCGCTGGCAATCTGCTTTTTCTCGTACCGCTACTGGCGCGTGGTGGTTCCCGACGCGCCCATGCTTCCGGTGTTAGGCCGCGCCATCATGCTGTTCGCCGCGCTGCCGGCTACGTCGATCGGTGGCAATCCGCTCGGGCCGCGTTTCTCCGGACTGATATTCGGCGTTGCCCTCGGCCTGATGATCGCCACGCACGCGCGATTGCAGCGCGCACTGCCAGCGCGGATGAAACGCCCGCCTACGCCCCCGCATTTGCACCCAGCCGCCATGCCTGAATTGCCGGGCAGAATCCAGCCCGGCATGGGTCGCGCGGATCTCGCGACGACCCTCGGCATCTCGCACGCGGCAAGCACCGCGCCCGGCTCCAGCCAGTTCGGCGCCCTCGTGTCGCGCACCACGTCGACGCAAAACGCCAATCGACGGAATATCGTCCGATGAAAATTCTCCATTTGCTTGCAAGCGTCGATCCCCGCGCGGGCGGCCCGGTTGAAGGCGTTCGCCGCAGCGGCGCGGCGATGCAGGACGCCGGGCACGAAATCGAAGTGGCCACCTGCGATGCGCCCGGCGACGCCTACCTCGCGTCCTTTCCGTTTCCGGTCCACGCATTCGGCCCCGTCAACAGCCGCTATAGCTACAGCGCGCCACTCGCGCCGTGGCTCGCCGCCAACGCGAAGCGCTTCGACGCGGTCATCGTGCACGGCTTGTGGCAGTACCACGGCTTCGCAGCATGGAAAGCGCTGCGCCAAAGCGACGTGCCCTACTACGTGTACGTACATGGCATGCTCGACCCCTGGTTCAAACAGGCTTACCCGCTCAAGCATCTGAAGAAGTGGTTGTACTGGCCTTGGGCCGAATACCGGGTACTGCGCGATGCACGCGCCGTCATCTTTACGACGGAGGAAGAACGTGCGCGCGCCCGTCAATCGTTCTGGCTGTACCGGGCGCATGAGCGGATCGTGCCGTACGGCGCGACCGTGCCGCCGCTCGACATAGAGCCTCTGCGCGAAGCGTTCCTGCAAGCCGTGCCCGGCTTGCGCGGCAAACGCATCGTGCTGTTTCTCGGCCGCGTGCACGCGAAGAAAGGCTGTGATCTGCTGATCGATGCGTTTGCGCGGATCGCCGGCCGCGACCCGTCGCTGCATCTCATGATTGCGGGTCCCGACGAGACCGGCTGGGTGGCCAGCTTGCGCGCCCAGGCTCAGGCAGCCGGCATCGCGCACCGCCTCAGCCTGCCGGGCATGCTGCAAGGTGATCTCAAGTGGGGCGCGTTCCATGCAAGCGACGTGTTCGTTCTGCCCTCGCATCAGGAGAACTTCGGCGTAGCGGTTGCCGAAGCGCTCGGCTGCGGACTGCCGGCGCTGATCTCCGACAAAGTCAACGTGTGGCGCGAGATCGAAGCGGACGGTGCGGGAATGGTGGCTGCCGACACAGTAGACGGTACGGAAAAGAATCTCGTGCGCTGGCTCGAGCTCGACGACACCGCACGCGCCGCCATGCGCGCTCAGGCAACTCGCACTTTCGAAGCACGTTTCCGGGTCGAAACCATGGTCAGCGCGTTGACCGCGCTGCTGGAAACGAAAGGCAGCATCGGCGAAACGCGCGAAAACACGCTCACCACGCTGCGCGAAGCCACGACTCAACCGAGCCGGTGACGTTGGGATAACAGCGCGCGCCGCGAGGCGCGCACTGTCACCGGCTGTTCTTCACTGCTCCTTCATCAACGGCGTCAAGGTCGAGGCTGCGATCGGCAGGGTTTCGACTTGAGGCTGCTGCGTCTGAATCGATATCAGGGAACTGTTGGCGGCGTCGCCCCGCGTATCGCCGACGATATCCGGGACATCGAGTTGCCGCACCAGATGACCCGCGAGGCGTAGCGCAAGCGCGGCGATCGTGATGGTCGGAAAGTTGGCGCCGACGGTTGGAAACACCGAGCTGCCCGCCACATAAAAATTGCTCATCCCGTGCACCTTGCAATCGCGATCCACCACGCCTTCACGTGGCGAATCGTGCATGCGCGTGGTGCCCATGTGATGCCACGTGCCCTCCAGCTTCGCCGGCCAACTACGGCCTTCGAGCGGTACGTCGAGTTCGACGTCCGCGATGCCCGCCATCTGCAACTCCTGCGCGAGCAACGCGAAGGTTTTGTCGAAGGTGCGTTGCACCTGTTCGCCCAGACGCCACTCCACCTTCACCCGCGGCATGCCGAACCGGTCGCGTTTATCGGCCGACAACGTGACCCGGCTATCGGGGTCGGGCACCGCTTCGACGATCGCCTGCAAGGTCACGTCCGTGATCAACGCCGGCCATTGCAAAAGCCGCGTCAAACCGTAGCCGACGGTGTGCAGCGGATGCGCGATCATCGTCGCGACATCGGTTTTCAGGCTGCGGCCCGGCTGGTCCTTCTGCAACAGCGCTTCCTTGCAGTGGATCAGGGCCTCGGATCCTGCCGTTCCTTCACCGTACCAGCGCGAATAAAGCCACACGCGCGAGTTCAGCAGCTTCTCGCGTTCCATCAACTCCTGCTTCGGCGCGAACTGTGAGGATATCTTCGTGCCGTGCGCCGACACCGCGGCATTCTGATAGTGATACTTGATGTCATACAGCTTATTGCGCGCGTTGCCCGGACGAAAACGCACTTTGCCGGACATCATCCGCGGATGATCCATGAAGTAACGGCCCACCAGATCGTTGGCATTGCCGAGTCCCGCCGCCTGCACGTTGTTCGAAGCGAGTAGAAGCCGCGCATTCTCGATGCCGCCCGTGGCGAGCACGAAAATCCTCGCGGTCACCGTCATTTTGCGTCCACTGATGGTCGCCACCTGAAGCCGCGCAACAGACGTGCCCTCAGCATCGGCGTCGATATTCTGCACATTCGCATGCAGAAACACGCGCACCCGCGCCGAACGCGACAGCTCGTCGCGATAGGCCTTGCCGAAACGCACAGGAGGGCTGAATTGCGCGACGGTATCGCGCATGTCGCCGGTCGCAAGCGGTATGCGGCGCACGTCATGGCGCCCGATCTCGCGCTCCCAGTAGGCAGGGTCGAAATTCTGCGGGCCGAGCTTCAGCAGTTCATGCGTACGCGCGTAGTACGGCGCCAGTTCGTCGAGACCGAACGGCCAGCCGCTGTGCGGGATCCAGTCGCGCTTGTCGAAGTCCCACGGATCGAGCGGACGGCACCAGCCGCCCCAGCAGTTGCTGCTGCCGCCGAAGTAACGGCTGCGCGAGCCGTCCGCGAACGAATAGGGAAGCCCGGCGTTCTCGCCGCGATAGAGGTCGCGGGTTTCGTCATCCGGCCCGAAGCCCCCGCTTTCGAGCATGCAGGTGTCGACCCCCGCCCTCGACATCTCCAGCGCAAGCGTAATCCCGGCGACTCCTCCGCCGATGATGCAGACCGTCGTTTCAATGACCGTGTTGTGTTCAACAGTGCGAGTATCGATGAACATCCCTACTCCCCATCTTCTTCATGCATGTCTGAGTGCGTCAAACCGGCTACTCATCCAACCGGGGCTGACAAGCAAACCACGCACACGTCGTTGCCGAACGCATCACCGGCGTCGCCGCAGGTGTCGATCAAGGGCATCGATCGACAATCCGATTGCGGTCGCCGACATTCCGGCTTGTCAACGACCTGGCCTCCTCAGCGTATAAACGCTGCGGTTCTCTCTCTGTGCTTCAGGTCACGGAATCGAAACGGTTCCGGATAAAACGACATGGATTGCCGCCGTACACGCCCTCTGGATCGAGCGAACGATGCACGACGGACAAGGGTGTCACCACGGCGGACCGGCCGATCGTCACACCCATCTGCACAACGCATTTCGACGTGATCCAGACGCCGTCCTCGATGACGATCGGCGCGACGCGCAGATCCATCGTCGTGCTCATATCGTGAGAGCCGGCACTGAGGAACGTCCCTTGGGAAATGCAGACATTCGAGCCGATGCGGATCAGCGCCTGGTTGTAGATCCAGACGTCGACGCCGAACCAGCAGTTATCCCCCACCTCCAGGTTCCACGGCGACTTCACGCGCAATGGATGCACGAAGCGGCAACCCGTGCCGATCTTCGCGCCGAACAGGCGTAACAACGCAACCCTGACCGACGAGAGCGGAAGCAGCTTGTTGTTGATCACACAGGCTTCCGTGACAAACCAGATGAGCTCGATCAGGGCACCGCGCTTCGCGCGATAGTTCCCCTTTCCAGCCAGACTGAGATCGATGACACGGCCATCCTCGCGAACGCCTTCGACTTCCGGCATACGCCCGATCTGCGGATCGTCGGCGGCGTTACCCATCAGATTTCTCCAGACCACGAACGGGAATCGACATACCCCTGCGTCACACTCACATTATGTTGCGACTCCTTACTGAAGCCGGCTTCATGGCCGTACGAGCAAGCGTTTTGGCGGCTGCACGCGTACTGGTTGGCGCACGATAGCGCTATTGCGACCGCATCTTCCTGGGGCATGCGATGACCATCTCGTTTCGGCACATAACACCCCCGCTGGTTCTCGCCATCGCGACCTATGCCGTACCGGCGCTCGCGCAGAACGCAGCAGCGCCCGCGCCCGCTGCGCCGGCCCTTGCCGCTACGGCTGCGACCAGCTACGGCACCCCCGCCCCCGCAGCGCGCGCCAACCCGGGTGCGGCGCATCGCAACAGCGAAGCGCAGTTGCTCGGCGCCCCACGCGACTACGGCTCGCCAGACGCGCAGCAAGGCAATACCGCCGACGCCCAGCAGGCGGCCCTGCTCGACGAACAACGCATGACGGTGCTGGGCGGAGCGCAGCCTGCCGTGCGCAAGCAGCCCAACAAGGCGCAGGCCGCCGGCAACGGCAAGGTGCGCGCGGCCGGTCAGCCAGGCGGTCCGAACGCGGCCGCCCGTCTGATGCCCGACGGCGCAGCGAAAACCACTTACGCCGATCCGTTCGATGCGGGCAAGCACGCCGTCTACAAATCCCCGTGGTGATATCGCATTCATGAGATGGCCGCGTACCGGATCAATCCGGCGCGGCTTCCTCCGTTGTAGCCGGCTTGCGCCGCCGGGTCGGGGAGGTTGAAGACCTCGGAACACCGAAATACGGCGTCTCCCCATTTGCATGCGTGCCACTTAAGCCACGTGAACCACGCGCGCCATGAACCAGCGTCGCGAGCCGCGCTTCGAACGTGCCGATCGTCGACTCCGGCGATAGCGCGCGCTCCGCATAATTGCGGGCCGCCTTACCCAGCGCCGCACGGCGTTCGGGATCTCTTGCCAGTACCGTGATCGCCGCCGCCAAAGCCTTGACGTTATCCGGCGGCACGATCACGCCGCGCGGTGCCACCGCGTCGTAGAGACCCGTGCCGCGCCGCGCCATGGCCACCACCGCGCGCCCGCTTGCGAACATGCCGGTGAGCTTCGAGGGCATCACCAGATCCGCCGCATCGCCGCGTTGCGGCAGGACATGAATGTCGGCGAGATTGAGCAGTTCGTTCAGACGTTCCATGGGTTGCAGCGGAATGAACACGCAGTTCGTCAATCCTGCGCAGCGCTGGAGCAAACTCTCTTTCGCCGCGCCGCTGCCGCAGAAAACGAAGGTGAGGTCGGTACGTGCGGCGAGCGATGCCGCCGCATCGGCGAGCGTTTCGATGCCCTGTTTCGCGCCCATGTTGCCGGAGTACAGCACCACCTTCTGGCCGGGCGGAATGCCCAACAGGCGCCGGTAGTCGCTCGCGCGCGTCAGCGGAAAGATGGTCGACACGTCGACCCAGTTCGGCAGGCACACAACCCGCGAAGGCTCGACGCCCTTGACCGCCGCGCGCAAACCCATCTGCGGCGTAATCGACGATACGGTATCGAAGCGGCGCAGCAGTGTGCTTTCGATCCAGCGCGCCACGCGCGCTGCGAGCGAGCTTTTCAGAAGACCCAGATCGAAGGCCGCATCGACCTCGAAGTCCTGAATATGCAGCCACGCACTCGCGCCCGCAAGACGCGCGAGCGCCAGCGTAGCTGGCGCGCACATCAGGGTCGGCGCGATCAGCATCGCGGCATCGGGGCGCCATAGCACCTGCCGGGCGAGCAGCGGCAACGAACTCGCCGCGAAGCTCGCCAGATGCAGCATCCGCTTCAGCCCGCTCGGACGCGCCGGCACCCACAGCGGCGCGCGCCAGATCGTCACACCGTCGCGCGTTTCGCGCTGATACCGCCATGACACATAGTTCGCCGCCACGCGCCACTCAGGGTAATAAGGCGGCGCGCACACCACGCGAACCTCGTGGCCGCGTCTGGCCAGAAGCACAGCCATTTCCGCGGTGTACTTACCCACCCCCGTCAGTTCAGGCGCGTAATTGATGCCGTAGATCAGAATCTTCATTGTGGCTGCCAGGACGGGTTAGAGCTTCGCATGGGCGACGGGACCGCGAGGCGCCTCAGTCGCTCAGCATCATGGCGCAGCCACGCGCGATATTGGCGGCGGCAGAAGGCGGATCGAAACGGCGAATCACATCCATGCAGCGGCGCGCCGTGCCGCCGGCGTCGGCGAATGCCTCCATCGCCTTGAGCATCGTGCGCTGCAGTCCGGCGACATCGCCCGCCGTGAATGCATAGCCGCTCACGCCATCGATCACCAGTTCCGGCACACAGCCGCAACTCTCGCTGACCACCGCGGGGCAACCATGCGCGAGCGCCTCGTTGACGACGAGTCCCCACGGCTCGCTATAGCTGGGCAACACCATGCAGGTCGCGCCGTAGTATTCCCGGGTGAGCGGCTCGTCCTGCAAACTGCCGGCGAAAGCTACCGCGTCGCCCAGTTCGAGATCGGCCACCTTCGCGTGCAGCGCGTCCGCCATCGGTCCCGTGCCGACAATGCGCAACTTCGCCGCCGGAATGCGGCGCCGCAAGCCGGCGAACGCCTCGATCAGCGTGCCGATGCCCTTCTCTTCCGAGAGACGGCCCACGTACAGAAACACCGGCGGATTGCCGGCGCGCGCCGCAACCCGCTCGACCAGCGCGCGCTCCGGCGCAAACGATCCAGGCATTGCCGCGGCCTGGCACGGCACGAAAATCTTGTCGCGCTTCGCGCCGAGTGACTCCAGATACTCGCGGCTACGTTCACCGAAACCGAAATAGCCGTCGCAGAGCGAAAAGAACACACGCTTCGGAATCGACGTCAGCAGTTTTTTGGGCCGGTCGCGCGCGGTCGAATCGCAGAACACCGCGCGCCGCTTGCCGGTCACGATGCACGCCAGCAGCATCGCCCAGTATTCCGGACGGTGGTAACCCGGCAGAACGATCAGATCCGACTTGGTCCGCAACACTTCCCAGGTGAGCCGCGCGATCATCTTCATCGTCGGCACATCTTCGTAGCAACCGTCGAACAGCTTATGCATCGGATAGCGATGGTACGAATAGTCGACGTCCGAAAAACCAATACGGTCGTGCTCCGTATCCGCAATCTGCACCATCGAATAGCGAATCGCGCCGGATGCCGAGATGTTATGCAAGGCGGAGAACACGACACCCTTGTGACGCGACCATACGACGTTGTGGAAGATCGTGACTGACGCAGTCATTTTTATGCCACTCCTCGAAAATCGTCCCTGTGTGCGTTGCACGCTATTCATGCGAACGCTCCACGCGCTCCCTCATTGCCGGAATCGCGCCCAGCAGCCCTTCAATGCGCGCCTAAACGTGCATGACGGCGGCGGCGGTCGAGCCGGCGTGTAATTCAACGAATTCCCGATACGTGGACGTGATGCCCTCTTCGAGGCCGATGGTCGCGTGCCAACCCATTTGCGCGAGCCGCGAGACGTCCAGCAGCTTGCGCGGCGTGCCGTCGGGTTTGGACGCGTCGAACACGAGCTCACCCTCGAAGCCGGCCACCTTGCAGATACATTCGGCCAGTTCGCGAATCGACAGGTCTTCACCCACCCCGACGTTGAACAGGCCTTCTGTCACGTTGTGTTCGAGCACGAAGAGCGTCGCCGCGGCGAGATCGTCGACGTGCAGAAACTCGCGGCGTGGCGTGCCCGAGCCCCACACCGTCAAGGTCGCGGAGCCGTCCACCTTCGCTTCGTGCGCCTTCCTGAGCAGAGCCGGCAAAACATGGCTGCTGTTCAGGTCGTAGTTGTCGTTGGGGCCGTACAGATTGGTCGGCATCAACGAGACGTACTGTGTGTTGTATTCGCGGTTGTATGCCTCGCACAGCTTGAGGCCGGCGATCTTCGCAATCGCGTAGGCGTCGTTGGTCGGCTCGAGCGGCGAGGTCAATAGATACTCCTCGCGGATCGGCTGCGGACATTGCTTCGGATAAATGCACGACGAACCGAAGAACACCAGCCGCTCCACCTGCGCGCGATACGCGGCGTGAATCACGTTGGTTTCGATCACCAGATTTTCATAGATGAACTCGCCCGGCTGCGACGCATTGGCGAGAATGCCGCCCACGCGCGCGGCCGCGAGCAGCACCACGTCGATCTTTTCCCGCTCGAAGAAGCCGTTCACGGCAGTCTGATCCGTGAGGTCGAGTTCCGCTCTCGAACGTGTGACGACGTTTTGATAGCCCTCGGCATTGAGCCGCCGGACCAGCGCGGAGCCGACCATGCCACGGTGGCCCGCCACGAAGATGCGTGCTTGTTTGTTCATCGCCGTTACTCGTGATGTTCCAGCGCCGTGAAACCGGCCAGCGTGACAAGCGCGTCACGTCTCGCAATCTGATAGTCCGAGCGCACCATTTCCTTGACGAGCGCGCTGAACGGCGTAGTCGGCTTCCAGCCGAGCTGCGCATGGGCTTTCGACGGATCGCCCAGCAGCGTCTCGACTTCGGCAGGCCGGAAGTAGCGCGGATCGACACGCACGATCACATCGCCGGGCGACATCTTGATTTCGCGCCCTTCCACCTTTTCTACGATGCCGACTTCATCCACACCGGTGCCTTCGAAACGCACCGTGACGCCTAATTCAGCGGCGGCATGCTGAACGAACTCGCGCACGCTGTACTGCACGCCAGTGGCGATGACGTAATCCTCCGGCCGTTCCTGCTGCAGCATGCGCCATTGCATCTCGACGTAGTCGCGTGCATGGCCCCAGTCGCGCAACGCCGACAGATTGCCGAGATACAAGGTCTTCTGCATGCCCACCGCGATGCGCGCCACGGCGCGCGTGATCTTGCGCGTCACGAAGGTCTCGCCACGCACCGGCGATTCGTGATTGAACAGAATCCCGTTGCAGGCATAGAGCCCATACGCCTCGCGGTAATTGACCGTGGTCCAGTACGCAAACAGCTTGGCGACCGCATACGGGCTGCGCGGATAGAACGGCGTGGTCTCGGACTGCGGCACCTGTTGCACGAGGCCGTACAGTTCCGAGGTCGAGGCCTGATAGAAACGCGTCTTGTGCTGAAGCCCCAGAATGCGGATCGCTTCGAGAATCCGCAACGCGCCGAGGCCGTCCGCGTTAGCGGTGTATTCCGGTTCCTCGAACGAAACCGCCACGTGGCTCTGCGCCGCGAGGTTGTAGATCTCATCGGGTTCCACACGCTGAATCACGCGCAGAATGCTGGTCGAGTCGGTCAGGTCGGCGTGATGCAGGAAGAGTCGCTGGTCCGGGTCGTGCGGGTCGCGATAGAGATGATCGATCCGGTCCGTATTGAACAGCGATGACCTTCGTTTGATGCCGTGTACGTCGTAACCCTTGGCGAGCAGCAGCTCGGCGAGATACGACCCGTCCTGTCCAGTAATGCCGGTGATCAGCGCGACCTTGCGTTTCATGAACCCCTCCCCTCGTTGAACTTTGAGATCCCAGTGCAACACCACGATCGAATGGCCGGCCCCGTCATGGGGCCGCCATTTCAACCCGCAATGCTGTCGTATCCGTAATAACCGCCTTGATAGCCGGAACCGAGGAATGCCCCTTCCTGAGGCACATCGGTCAACAGCACGCCTTTGAGCGATACGCCGCCGTTGAGCAGCCGCTTGGCCGTCTCGGCAATCTCGTTCAGCGGATGGCGGCCGTGGCGCACCACCAGCAGCGTCGTGCCGGCGTACTTGCCGATCACCGTCGAGTCGGTCACGGCAAGCACCGGCGGTGTGTCGACGATCACGATGTCGTAGTGCGACTTCAACTCGTCGAGCATCGTTTGGAAACGCTTGCTCATCAGCAATTCAGACGGATGCGAGGGCAGCGTGCCCTTGGCGAGCACGTCGAGTCCGGGCAGCACGTCGCGCTGGACCATCGACGCGAGATCGCCACCGCTCAGCACGTCCGAGAGCCCCGGCTGATGGGCGATGCCGAAATGCGAATGGACGTCGCCGCGCCGCATGTCGCCGTCGATAATCAGCACCCGCTTGTTCGCCGACGCCACCAGCGCCGCCAGATTCACCGACAGGAACGACTTGCCGGTGTCGGGCCGCGAACCCGTGATCATCACGACGTTGTTCTCGGCGTGATCGAGCGACAACTGCAACGAGGTCCGCAGATTGCGCACGCCTTCCACGGCGATGTCTTCCGGCGCCTGCTGCGCGAGGACATGCAGCCCGCGCCGGCGCAGCATGACGTTTTCCTGCAAACGCAGCTGCGTCTGGCTGCGCGGCACGATCGCGAACACCGGCACGCCGAGCACCGCTTCGAGTTCGTCCGGACGTTCCACGCCGCCGTACATCGCGCGCTTGAAGAAGGTCAGCATGATGCCGATCAGCAAGCCGCCGCCGAGCGAGATCAGGATCGCCAGCACGCGCTTCGGGCGCACCGGCTCGTCAGGCGTTTCGGCGAAGTCCACCACCCGCACGTTGCCCACCTGGCCGGCTTTCGCCACCCGGAGTTGCTGCGCGCTGTTCAACAGATTGGTATAGAGCTCCGTATCGACGTGCACGTCGCGCAGCAGGCGCAACGCGGTCTGCTCGGTATCCGGCATCACAGCCACGCTGCGATTCATGGTGGCTGCCGCGCCCTGCAACGCCGCGATCTGTGCATCGAGCGCGGCTACCGCCGGGTGATTCGCCGTGAAGCGCTGCGACATCTCCGCGCGTTGCTGTTGCAGATCGAGCAGCTTCGTCTTGTTGTCCACGACCTGTTGGAGCAACAGGCGGCTTTCTTCACCGAGATCGACCGTGCCGTGCGCGTTGCGGAATTTGTTGTAGCGTTGCTCGGCGTCGTCGAGTTCCTTGCGCAAGCCGGGCAGTTGCTGGTCGAGGAAGGCCAGCATGTGCTCCGCTTCGGTCGAACGGCTTTCCACGTCCTGACGCACGAATTCGCGCGCCATGCTGTTGACGATCGCCGCGGTCAGCGCGGGGTCGCCGCCTTCGAGGCTCGTGCGAATCACACCGGACTGCAGCGTGGTTTCGGCCACCACGAGCGCCTTTTGCAAACGGTCCACGGTGCCTAGCGTCGAGGCCCGCTGCAGTTCGAAACGCGCGCCAGGCTCGCCGACCAGCTTGTCGACACGCAACGCGATCGGGCCGTCGGCGGTGTCGGTTTCCACGGTCTCGCCGACGCGGCCGGAGAGAATCGCGATACCGTTCTTGTCGCGCAGCACGTACGAACCCCCATCGCCCGCAATCAGCGTGAAGGACGTGTCGTAAAAGTCCTTCGACGTGTCAAAGCGCGACACGGCAATGCTCTCGTTACCCCATGCGAAGCCCGACAGGTTGATGAAAGAAGGCAACTTGAAGCCCCAATGTCCGTTCACCAGGCCCGCGATCATCCCGCCGATAAACGGCATATAACGCGGCGAAGCTGAAATGTCGAGGTGCAGGTTCTTGACCGTTTCCTCGGTGACGAGACGCGACTTCAGCAACTCGATCTCCGCCGCCGTCGAGGGCTTGGTGTCGAACATGCCGGTGAGCGGCGGCAAGGAATCCTTGCCGTTCGCGTTGGCGTTGGCCGTCTTGTCCTCGACGTGGAACAGCACATCCGCGCGATACGTCGGCGGCGCAAGGAACGCATACGCGCACCCCAGCGCGAGTGCGATCAGCGTCACCGTCACGATCGTGCGCCAACCTCTCACGATCGTGCGCAGATAGTCCGACAGGTGCAGCTCGTCCGGTCCGGACACGTCGGTATAGCGGTTTTCGAAATTAATTGCCATTTTGTTCACCCAACAAAGCCCGGCGGTTCAAGGTCACGTTGCACGGTTGTTATTTCGCAAGAACGGCACCCGTTACAGCCGCATTGATCGCCGGCAGCAGCAGGTTCAGCACACGGTTGAAGCGGACCAGTCCGCCTTGACCGACATACACGACGTCCTTCGGTTGAAGCTCGAACTGATTGGCGAGGATCATGGACACCGGCGAGGTCGCATCGAGGTGGTAGACCTGCGGTGCTTCGCTGGTCGAATTGCGGATCACGAACAACTGTCTGGCCGCCGCCGTGTTCGAGTCGAAGCTGCCGCTGTCGGAAATGGCCTGCGAAAGCGTCAGCGTGCCGTTACGCATCGGCAGGATGGTCGCCGGCTTGTTGACCTCGCCCATCACATACACGCCGCTGTCTTCGCGCGAAGCCACCCGCACGATGTCGCCGGCCTGGAGGTAGATGTCCGACGGATTGCGGCCGCGCTTGATCAGGTCGTCCACGTTGAGCGGGTACGTCACGCCGTTGCGGATCAGCTCAACGCGGCTGCGATCCGCATTTGCGCTGAAGCCGCCGCCCTGGTTGATCACGCTCGTCAACGACAACGGAATGTCCGTGACCGACTGCGCGCCAGGGGTGCGTACTTCACCGTCGACATAGACCTGCGCGTTCCGGAACGAGGCCACCCGCACCGTCACCTCAGGCTTCTGATACACGTTGCTCAGGCGCTTGTGCAGCTCCTTCTGGATCGCCCCGACGTCTTTGCCGGCCACGTGCACCGTGCCCGCATACGGAAACTGCACGTCGCCGTTTTCGTCGATCAGAAAACCGGGCGCGGCATCCGTCGTTTTCGCGTTCTGCGCGGGCTGGCCCAGCGCGGCGGCGAGTTCCGGGTGATCCCACACAACGATCTGCAGCACGTCGCCCGGGCCGACCTTGTATGCGGTCGGTTTGCCGAACAGCGCGGTCGTCTCCGGCGGCAGCGTCGCGGACGTCCGCGTCGTGTTCATCTTGCGCAGCAGCGCGAGGTTGATATCGGTAATCGGAATCTGCTGTTGCTGCGATGCTTCCGTGCTGTAGTCCCCACCCGTGTCCTGAACCGCGGCTGGGGTAATCATCTGTTGACCCGGTACGATTCCGCATCCGGAAAGCAGTGCTGTAACTGTGAAAATCACGAGACTTCCCGTGCGTATGCCAAGCGAGCTCATGGTGTTTCCTCCTTGCGCCAGGGACTGTCCTCGGGGGAGGTAGAGCCCAGCGTGCTTGTTAACTACTTAGTACTCAGTAGGCGTTTCGATGCGCCAGTCCGGCAACGATCGTCGCGCCGATAATCCGCATGTCGAGTGCGAACGACCAATGCCCCAGGTAGTACAGGTCATGTTCGACGCGACGCTCCATCTTCTCGATGCGGTCGGTTTCGCCACGAAAGCCGTTGATCTGCGCCCAGCCTGTAATGCCCGGCTTGATCCGATAGCGATTGATGTAGCCGGCGACCACTTTCTGATAGAGATCGTCGTGCTCGAGTGCATGGGGACGCGGTCCGACGACCGACATGTCGCCACGCAACACGTTGAAGAATTGCGGCAGCTCGTCGAGGCTTGTGCGGCGTAGAAATGCGCCGACGCGCGTAACGCGCGGATCGTCGCGCGTCGCCTGTTTGAGCGTGCCCTTCGGCTCGTGATGCAGTCGCATCGAGCGGAATTTGTAGATCGTGAATACGCGGCCGTCCGCGCCTTTACGCTTCTGCTTGAAGAGAACCGGGCCGCGCGACGAGAGCTTCACCGCGATCGCAATGGCGAGCAGGATCGGTGCGAGGCCGATCAACGCCGTGGCGGCGAACAGGCGGTCGAAGATTTCCTTCTTCAACATCGAACTTGCCGACAGCGGCGAGGCGACCAGGTTGATTGCCGGCACGCCGAGCAGATCGATCACGCCGCTGCCATCGAACAACGCAATGCTGCGTACGTCCGGCATGAAGCGGATATTCACCAGATCGTCGCGAAACTCGCTGATCAGCTTGCAGATCAGGGGCTCTTCGGCGAGCGACAACATCAGCCAAAGCTCGTGCACGTCGTTGGTGCGAATGTAGTCGGCAAGCGCATCCACCGTCTCGCAGACAGGAACCCGCGTGCTGGTCACAGCAGACACGTCAGGGCGCGTGTTGTAGACGGCCGTCGCGCGAAAGCCTGTGCCGGGCGCCGAATCGATCCTGCGGATGATCGCGTCGCACTGCGAGCCGCTGCCGACGATCGCGACCTGATGCAGATTCAGACCGGCACTGCGCGCACGCGCCAGCACCGCATGCGTGATCAGCCGGTAAGCGATCAGCAGGCCGCCCGTCACCGCGGTCCAATACGAGAACCACAGCCGCGAGACGAAGTCGATGCGGTGCAGCGAATACATCAGCACCAGCGCACTGCCCTGCACCATCAACCACGCGAGCGACACCTGCCCGGCCAGCGAGAGCTTGGAGCGGCCGCGCCATGATTCATACACGCCGAACGCTGGAAAGATGGCCAGCGCAAAGGCGGCGGAAAACATCACGAGCGCCCAATAGAACCCGGATTGAGCGAGGTAATCGAAGCGAATCTGCGACGCCACCGCCGCACCCACTAGTACCAACGCGACATCGAAAACTCGCGCGAGCAAATCCTGAAACTTGCGCATTTTGCTTACCTCGTTCTTGCCGTTCGTTCTTTTCCGCACATGATTCCGGGGCGCTGTTAGGAGCAGCGGCCGTAGTTGTCGTTGAACCTCACAATGTCGTCTTCACCGAGATAGGTGCCTGACTGGATTTCAATGATTTCGAGCGGTACTTTCCCCGGGTTTTCGAGCCGGTGACGTGTACCGAGCGGAATGTAGGTCGATTCGTTTTCGCTCAGCAGGAACTGCTCTTCGCCGCGCGTGACGAGCGCCGTGCCGCGCACGACGACCCAGTGTTCGGCACGGTGGTGATGCAGTTGCAGCGAAAGCTTCGCGCCCGGCGTGACGACGATGCGCTTCACCTGGAAGCGTTCGCCGTGGTCGATGGAATCGTAGAAACCCCACGGGCGCCGCACCTTGCGATGCGCATCGGCCTCGGGTGCGTGTTGCGCCTTGATGCGCGACACCAGGCCCTTGACGTCCTGCACATGCGAGCGGTCGACCACCAGCACGGCGTCGGCCGTTTCGACGACCACGACATTGGTCGTGCCGACACAGGCGACGAGCCGGCCTTCGGAATGGGCATAACTCGACACCGCGCCTTCGAACGTCACGCGGCCGCGCCCGGCGTTGCCGTTGGCGTCCTTATCCATTGCAGCCCAGACGGCGTCCCAGGAACCGAGATCCGACCAGCCCGCATCGAGCCGCACGACGACGCCGGACGGATTCGCGCTGGACTCCTGCGGGTCGGTGACGTGGGTCGCGGCCGTTTCATCCGTGACGCTCGCGTCACTCGCATCGTCCACGTCCGTGAGACGCTCCATCACGGCATAGTCGATCGAGTCAGCGGGCGAACTCAGGAAAGCGTCCACCAGCGGACGGAAATACGCGCCTTCGGTGCGGCCGTTCGCGAATGCGCGTTCGCAGGCCGCGTGCATCTCAGGCTGCAGACGTTTCAGCGTATCGAGCCACACACGTGCCCGCACGACGAAGATCCCGGCGTTCCACCAATACGTGCCCGCAGCGACGTACTGCGCGGCAATTTCCTCGGCGGGCTTCTCGACAAAGCCGTCGATCGCATGACCGCCGTCGGGCAATTCCGCGCCGATGCGGATATAGCCGAAGCCCGTATCGGGGCGCGTGGGCGGCACGCCCAGCGTGGCGATCGAGCCCCGTTCCGCGTACCTGGCCGCACGTTCCAGCGCGCCTTGCAACGCAGGCACATCCGCAATCGAATGGTCGGCCGGCATCACGATGAGAATCGCGTCGTTGCCGTCCGCGCACGCGAGCGACGCCGCGAGCGTCAACGCCGGCGCCGTATCGCGCCGCGCAGGCTCGACGATCAGACGCGCGTCCACGCCGTTTTCCAGAAGCTGCTCGGAGATCACAAACCGGTGTTCTTCGCCGCACACGATGATCGGCGACACGTCCACGTTCCATCCGGCGGGAAAGCCGTCCATACGCCGCGCGGTCGCCTGCAGCAACGAGTCGGAACCGACCACGTCGATCAGTTGCTTCGGATAGTTTTCGCGCGACACCGGCCACAGCCGAGTGCCCGAGCCACCCGCAAGAATGACCGGGACGATGCGCGCGCAATGCGCACCGGCGGTCCCGGCACTGGCGCCGTCCGGGTTCGCCGACGCAGCGCTCACAAATCCCTTAGTCAACATATTCGGAATCCTTATAATTCTTTGAGATCAAGGAAATACTTACCGAAGCACGGTACGAAACGACTGCGTGTTGGGCGCGCTCAGCGCGGTTCGCGGCGCGCGCTATCCGCCGACCATGCGGCGGCTTTGAATCCGGAACTCAGTCGGGGAAATCCTCATCCGCTTGCGGAAGACCTTCGCGAGGCGGTCACCGTTACCCATGCCGGTGCGCCGGGCAATCTTGTCCACCGGCAATTCCGACTCGGTCAGCAGGCTGCAGGTCACCGCAAGGCGCTCATGCAACAGGAAACTGGAGGGCGTGATGCCCATTTCCATCTTGAAGCGGCGCAGGAAGTTGCGCTCGCTCATCGCGGCGAACTGAGCCGCATCGGCAATCGAAATCGATTGCTGGCAATTCTCTTGCAGCCAGCGGGCCGCCGCGCGCACTTTGTCGCCGGGGCTCAAACCGCCGTCTTCACCAAGCAGCGGTGCGAGGTTCGAGCACGAATCGGCAAGCAGACGCTCGGCCACCGTGCGGGCGGTCGCGCCGCCGAGATCGCGCTTGATCATGGCGAGCGCGCTTCTCATCGATTCAAGCCGGTCACCCGCATCGCCGTTCTGTTCGGACTGGCGCGAAGACATCGACTGCGGCTGGTGCAATTCGCCGCTTTCCTTGATGTCCGGCACATACGCTGCCTCGAGCAGCGCGCGCCCTTCCGCGATCGGCCGGATCATGCCGGTGTTGCGGCGCACGCGCCGTAACCAGGCGATCAGCCGCTCGTCGCCGGCTGCGGCGAAAGCGCCTTTGCCACCGGCTACATACAACGCGTCGAAGCCGCCGTAATGCCGCGCGTCGAGCCCGTCGGTCCAGACCCGCAGTGCCGATGACGAGGTCACCATGCCGCCGTCGGCCGACAGGAAGGAAACGTCATACAACCAGCCACCCGAGCCGGACGATGCCAGTTCGTTGGCAGCCTGAAACACCTCGGCAACCACGCCCGCGCCCTGCAGCGAGCAGTCGTTGAACATCAGGATTGCGATGCGACGCATACCTTTGTTCGGTGCGTGCACCCAGCGCAGCATTGCAGACTCGAGACTCGCGCAGGTCATAGTCATCCTCTCAACAGAATACGGATCTACTTTTCAACCTTGAACGCCTACACAGACGAATGTTCTGTGCAGTGCATCATAGTCATCCCCAATCAAGCATTTAGCCGCCATGACCGAAAGTGCAGACATGTTGGCGTTTCGATCTGGTGGCCAGCCAGTGATTTTCGGAACAAGCACTCCACTACTATTTTTCCAATGAATTAAAAGCCGATTCTGCATATGAATGAATTCACATTCTGCGAATCTTAATGCTAATTTAATGTGATTTTTTGTGCGTTGACGCACATACAATCGCTACTCGAAATGCTTGAGTTGCAATTTGATCCGCCCAACATTTCGCGGATTTGAAGTGACTTCTTTCCATCACGTCGTCAGAATGAGCGCAGCCGCCTTGCTTGCACCACTCATTGCTCTTACCAGATGCCCGATGAGGTTTCTTCTGACGATATATTCGGTCAGCGGAGACATGTAAAGCAGGTTCTAATATAAGCACTTTTCGAGAGACAAAATTATTTAATTCGCTGTTATAGGATCTGGAGAATATAAACACGACGATTAATGTTTCAAACGTGAAACACTGCAATAAGACAACTTTAGCCCGCCCGGCAATAGACGGGCCAATGGCGGATTCTGTCGGATGAGAGCCGGTATGTTTCCGCCATCGAATTGCGGAAATAGCCTATGCGGTTTCCGCAACACATTGCGACACGAGGTAACCTGAGGCGGGTATGGCCTGGTCAACTAGCCATCCGGTGACGCCTTATCGTTGGAACATGCCGGAACCTATGCGTCGAACGACACGGGGAACACATGTCTGATGTATGCGAATATCGCGCGCTGCAACCACGCTTCGGCGCCTGTGCCGCCCATGCGTTAGTGCTGCGCGTTGCCGCCTGGGCGGCGGTGTTTATCCTGCTGGGCATCGTGGCCTCCTCGTGTAGTGCGGCAGCGGCTTCAGCCGGTCCTGACAGCGCAAGCAATGCCGATCTGACGGTCGACGGCAGAAAGTGGACAGCATGCGCGGCGGAATATGGAACCTGCCGGTTCAGCGGTACGCGCGACGTGCTGTACGGCACGGTCGAGCAACATGTCATCAAGACGTTCACGACCAGCGCCGATTGCAATAACGGTGTGTTCGGCGATCCTGCACCCGGTGTGGAGAAGCGCTGCGCGGTTGCGGTCACTGCGGCTGATTCGAGTACGGCGGCCAAGGCCGAGGCCGCGGTCTCGGCGCAAAAAGACGCAGCGCCCGCCGCCGCGACGGAATCTGCAGCCACGGTGCCCACTTCATTGAAGGCGCCGCCCGGGCAGGGTCTGCGCTGCGCCACGCCCGCCTCGCAGGTGCGCGCTGCCGCAAACGGCGATCTGCTGGAAGCGGACACGCCGAGCGACGGCACGCGCCTGTTCGCAGCGGACAAACCTTTCGCGCTCGTCTTCACGACACGACCTACGCAAAACGACACGCTCAACTGGCAGATCCGCGATAGCTGGAATGCCGTGCGGGCCAGCGGCCGCTTCCCCGTTGCGGCGGGCGCCACGCTGTCGACCCTCAGTTGCGCCTCGTCCGTTGCCGGCTACTTCGCCGTTTCCGCTTCGCTGGAACGCGCACCCGGCCAGCTCGAATCGCGCGGCACACGTCCTGCAGGGATCGCCACTTTCGGCGTACTGCCTGACACCTCCACTGCCTTACCCGCCGTACGCTTTCCGTATGAAGATCTGCATCGATTCGGCGGACAGGGCACCGCCTACCTGGCGCCTCTACAGCATTGTTGCGACGGCGACGGCTATCGCCCGGCCTATACCGCGCTCGGCCTTTCGTGGGCGAACGACAATCGCAACTGGTATATGGAAGAGCCAAAAAACGCGGGCACGTTCGATCCCGCGAGCAAGCAGTTGCTTCCCTACTTCCGGCGCGGCGACATCATGCGTCTGATCCAGCTCGACGGTATTCCTCAGTGGGTAAGTCCGACCGGCAAGGAGACGCACAGCTATGCGCCGACCTCGCTCGCGCAAATGAAGGACTACATGGCCAAAGTCGGCACCGAGTCCAACCGCACGCGGATGACCTACTTCCCCAAACAGCGCGACAACTACTATCAGGTGACGTGGGAACCGGACGCCGACGGCGGCCTGCCGTGGCGCGATACCGACGCGAATTTCGTCGCGATGTACAAGGCCGTCTGGGAGGGCATTCATCAGACGGACCCGCATGCCGTGGTGATGGGTGTGACGTATGCCTCGGTGCAAGTCAATGTCGAGAAGATGCGCCGTCTCGGTCCACTCGGGATCGGCCGCTATATGGATGGCATGATCATTCACGGCTATTACGACATCGGCACGACACCGTCGCACCCTCCCGAGCGCGTCGCCGACCCAGGCAACCAGGGCACCGTGCCGGGCGCGCTTCCCGCCGCAATGCGCGCGCTGCGTCACGAGTTGCGTCAATACCTGAAACCCGGTGCGCCGCTGTTCGTCACGGAAACCGGCATCAGCTACGACATTGGTGCTGCGTATGGCAAGAACTATCCGGGCTCAAACGTGCTGTATGCGCAAGCCGCGGTCGTGGCGCGCACGCATCTCATCCTGCTCGGCGAAGGCGCGGACATGACCTACGTGTTCTACCTCGCGGACATGCCGGACGCCGCGCCCGGCTATGGTGTTTTCTTCGAACTCGATCATCCGAATGGCGCCTACGGCGCCGCTCGCATCAGCCCCAAACCTGCCGCCCTCGCGGTGGCGGCGATGACGCGGATCATCGACGGAACGGATACGCTCGGGCCCCTCAAAGGTCTGCCCAAAGGCGTCTACGCGTACGCGTTCCGCCGGCTCGGCGGCGGCAAGGTCGTGACGGCGCTGTGGACGCATGACAACGACGCGTGGAATGCCAAAACCGGCTTCAGCGCGAGCCAGAGCGCGGACTATCTTCTGCGTGTCGACGCGCCCGGCACGTCGGGCGAAGTGACCGTGTTCGACATGATGGGCAACCCATCGAGCTTGCCGTATCGCGACGGTGTCGCGAGCCTCAAGCTGTCGCCGACGCCTATCTATGTGGTGTCCGCCAACGCCGGCGTGTTCAAGGACGCGGTCACGACTCCGGAGGGTTACGTGCCTCGCTAGATGTGCCGCGCGGGGTGCGGGGTGCGGGGTGCGGGGTGCGGGGTGCGCGTAGCGGCCGCCGTGGATCCTTCGATACGCAACGCTTGCTGTCGAGACGCGACGATACTTCGGCGTGAAGTGACAGGGCAGGTCGTTTCTTACACCCGTAAAATCCAGACGGAGACTACGTCGCATGCATATCAACGCGCTGGAGCCGAGAAATGAACGGCCTCGCATGGACAATGCTGGTGCTGGCCGGGATGGTCGGGGCGTTTCTCTTCGCCACGATCGGCGCGATTCTGGTCGCACTGCTGCTGGCGAATGTCTCAAACCGTCTCACCCGGGATGATGAACACCATGGCGACTAATAGCGCTTTCAGCATCGCCACACGATCACCACGCGTTCAACGCGACGCGCGCCCTGCAGGAGATGGAATGCTGACCGAGATCGATTTCCTGGACGTGGTGCGTCTGACGCCGCTGGTCGCGATCGATCTGATCGTCAGCGACGCCGAGGGCCGCGTGTTGATCGGCCACCGGCGCAATCGCCCTGCCCGCGGCACATGGTTCGTTCCCGGCGGGCGCATTCATAAGGACGAAACGCTCGACGCAGCGTTCACCCGCATTGCCGACGCCGAATTGGGCATCGGCAAGCTGAAGCGCTCGACCGCACGCTTCGAGGGCGTTTTCGAGCACCACTACAAAGACAATTTCGCCGCCGAGCCTGACGTGTCGACGCACTACATCGTGCTCGCCTATGCGCTGCAGTTCACCAGCACCATCTCGGTCGGCCGGCTCGACCAGCACAGCGACTATCTCTGGCTAGCACCTTCGGAGCTGCTTGCACGCGCCGATGTTCACGAGAACACCAAGGCTTACTTCCGTTAGCGGCAGAGTTAGGGCCACCGCTCGCGCCAACAGCCCCGCCATCCGCACGATCCATTGCCGGCACGCAAAGTGCTGCCTACTGTGAGTTCGCCAACGTGGCGGCCCACGCCGGTACAGTATGATCGAGCTCACCGTCAGGGTTCGAATCAAACATGCGATCATCGGCAGCCAGGCTCGTTCGCGATTCATCCATTGTTTTTCTAGCGCTACTTTTTTTCACTCTCTTTTCCGGTGCGGCGCGCGCGGCAGATTGCGGCGCCGGGACGCTGGTCACGGTCGTCGCCCACCTCGATGACGATCTGCTCTTTGTGGACCCCGCCATCAGCGAACGGCTCGACGCCGGCTGGTGCATCACCACGGTACATCTGATCGGCGGCGCCAACGGTGCGGATTTCGCTTACGTGCAGACCCGCGAGCGGGCCTCGCGGCTCGCGTATGCGCGCATGGCGGGGGTGCCTGACGAATGGATCGAAACGAATATTCCGATCGCCGGCAAGCTCGTGCATCAAATGGTGCTGAAGGCGAAGCCGCAAGTGCGTCTGCTCGAATTCCGCCTGCCCGGCGGCGCCGTGCGCGGCGGCCGCGAACCGCTCGGCCTCCTGTGGGAACAGCACGCCACGCTTTCCACCTATCCGATGAATGCCGACGGTTCCGTGCGTGTGCAATACGATCGGGCCTCGCTGTCGGCCACACTGAAAGTGATACTCGCCGGGGCGTCGCAGATTTACACGCTCAATCCGGACACCGTACCGTTTCTCGAGCATCCCGATCACATCTACGCAGCGCGCATCACGCGTCACGTCGCCCAGACGCTGAATAAAAGCGTGCCGATCGAATACCACATCACCTATCCGACCGGCGACTGGCCCGGCAATGTGCCGGCGGCTGAGGTTCAGCGCAAGCGCGACATCGTCGCCAGCTATTTTTCTGTCGACGGTAGCGAGTTTTCGCACGTATTCGGCGAGTTTCAGTGGGACGGTAACTGGGTCGCGCGCCGCTATGCCTTCGCCGACCGCAGCGATCGCCGCATCGCGGATTTCCAATCGCATCCCATTCAGCTCTTCAACGCAGCGGCGAGCCGTTGTCTAACTTCCGCAGGCAGCGGCCAGGCGCCGACACTCGCCGCGTGCACAGGCTCATCCACGCAACAATGGCGCTGGGATCCTGTGACTGTCTATCCCGGCAATCCGCGCAACGCCGCGCTCGTCAGCGTCGCGACTTCGCAATGCATCGCCGAACGCGACGGCTATCTGATCTCCGAAACCTGCGATCAATGGGACATGGCGCAGCGCTGGACGCCGTGGGACTTCGGCCTCGTCTACACGCCGCTGCGGCACTGTCTTGGCGAAAACGACGGCAAACTCACCATGCGCGGCTGCACTCTGCTCACCACACGCTACCGTTGGGCGACCACGCAACGCACTCAGGCGACCGATTTACGGCTCGCAACCGCGATGGTCGGCGACATCGGCGGCACGGGGGAGCAAGCCGCGGTCTATGTGCAGCGACAACACGACGGACCCGGCTTCAACGTGTACGCGGCGTCGCTCGTGAAAGCGTCGCCCCCCGCCCTCTGGTACGCCGGCACTGTCCCTTTCGATCCTCGCGCCACGGCGCCCAGTTGCGCGGATGACAAGCTGTGTTTCGATAGCGCGCGCTTCCTGCTCGGCGATTTCGACGGCGACGGCAAGGCGGACCTGATGGTCATCACCGCGCGCCAGGGTGGCACCGCGTTCTGGTTGCTCCGCAGCACAAGCGAGCGCTTCGAGGCCCCACGTCTCTGGCTTCAGACCAGCCGTGAGTTCAGGCCTGCGTTGACGCAACAATATGTGGCGGCGGACTTCGGCGGAACTGGACGTGCCGGCGTGCTGATCGCACAGAAACGCGCCGATAGCGGGCTCGACCTCTGGATGGCGTCTTCCACGGGCTCAGCGGGCTCAGTGGCCTCAGCGCCGACGCTCATGGCACAAGCAAAAAACCTGCGGCAAAACGCCAATCTTCTGCCAGTCCAGACGGCAGGATCACGCGCGTCACTGGTCGCGGTGGAGGGTGCGGACGGCCGGCTCGCGCTCACGCCAATCGCCAACGACGGCACGCGCATGACCGTCGGCGAACGCAAGCTATTGCCGGCGAGTTTCCAGCCCGACTTCGTCAAAGTGACGGTCGGGGCCGTGCACGGCAAAGCGAGCAATACGCTGATTCTTCTGACACCGCATCTCGACGGAACGAACGAGGACGCGGTCGTCGACATTGCCACGCTCGACACAGCGGATGCAAACGCCGTGCCGGTCCAGGCGGCGGCCTTGCGCGGCATGTCGTGGTCGGATGTCTTTCCGGCTTTCGTGCGTGACAAGCGCAATGCGGCACTCGTGCTCTATCGAAGAACCGACGCGACGCTCGGCGATTTCTATTTCACCGGCGGCGCACCGGCGCTGACGCGCTATCCGGTAGGCGATGGTTTCGCCCTGGGCCCGGCCGAGGATCTCGGCGAACTGCCGGGGCTGTTCTCGGAGACGGTGCGGATCGACCGGTTGACGCAGTAGCGCGAGCCGATCGACCCGACGCGGTTCAGGTCGAAACGCGCAGCGGCTGAACGAACTGCCGCGCGATCGTCATGTAGCGGTCTGCCGTGTCGCACAATGTGTATCCCGCCAGTTGCCGGTTCGCTCGCGGCATGTCGAGCGCCTTGAGCAATGCGCGGCCATAGGCCTCCGGATCGGCCGTGTCGACGAGATTGACGCCGGCAAATCCGCTGGCGAAGCCGAACGACGGAATCCGGCTCGCCACGACAGGAATACCCGAGGCGAGCGCCTCCAGAAAGCCAATGCTCTGCGCTTCGAAACGCGAAGGCATGGCAAAGACACGCGAGGAGCGAAGAATCGCGGCGACATCCAGGCGCGGCCCGCATACCGTCACGCGGCTGTCCAGGCCAAGCTGATGAACCAGCGACACCACCGCCTCGTAATAGGGGATCTCCTCGATGACTCCGCACAGCAGCAGGCGCGCTTCAGGCTCGCTCTGCACGACACGCTCGAACGCGCGAATCGTGTCCAACTGGCTCTTCCCTTCTATATAGCGGCCTAGCTGAACAATCTGCTTCGCAGGCACTGAGATATCCGGCGCGGATGGGTTGTTGTCTTCGGCGAACAGCGACGCGTCCACGCCATTCGGGATCACAACCATCGCCGGATGCTTGCCGATCTCTCGCAGGTAGTCGTCGATATTTTTCTGCGACACGCCGATGATCGCTCTCGCCCGCCGTGACAGCAGGCGCTCGGCCTGCTTGAGCGCGCCGTTCTCGAAGTCGTTGACGCCGGAGTGCATCACCCAGGCGATCGGTGTGTGCACGGGCAGAAGCCGGACATAGAGTGCGGCGAGCGTGGCATGCGCCACGATGAAGTCGGGGCGGAACTGGCGTACCACGCGATACAGGTGCAGCAATTTGCCCACCCTGCCGTGGGGGCTGCTCGGGAACAGACAGGTGACACCCGCGGCTTCCAGCTCGGCACGAATGCCGACGAAATCGTCCTGCTGGGGAAGCAGCGACGTAATACAGACCTCATGGCCGCCGCGCTGATGCTGAATCGCGAGCCCCTTTACAAGTACTTCCGCCCCGGATAGTCGCGGTGCGTGAACCAACTGAAGAATTCTCACGATTTATCTCTCTGGATAACCGCCTTTTTTGCGCAGCGGATGGACAAGCCGAGCAGCAAGTACCGGTCCCGAAAAAATGTCGGCATCCATCGTCGTTTATCTGGCGCGTCCCTTTCGCGGGACGCAGCCTCGTCTCCGTAAAACAGCGACAGTTCCGCCGCGAAGTCACTATCGCGAGGAAACGTTACACCGAAGGCCCAGCACTTTTCCGCCATCTCCAAGACTCAATCGGCTATGGAATGAGGGCTATCACCCATTTCTCCGCGGTTTATCCCGATTCGTATAGTTAGGCATCCGTTCCAAATCTTTTCGACCCCACTTTCACATGGCGGATAAAGACTGATCCCCTCATACCTATTTTTTGATGCGATCACTGCAATTAGTACTGCATCAATGTTCATACGTAACGACTCGTTACTTCTTTTAAACATACTAATGCGTATTGTTGCTGTCGATTCTTCCCATCAGAGCCTTTCTTGCTTACAGGACAGTAAAAAGTTCATCGAATGGCGCGATGGACTCAAGCACTTCGATGTGGATTGCGCTGTTCCTCAAGACGTTCGTTGTTTTCGTCACACCTTCCCCGGTCGTCCGATTCCGCCAGATCCGCCATGACGAGTGGCATGGATTCGTACGATAAGAATTTCTCTGCAGAGAAATGCGTTCGGGGCCGACAACCCGGGAAGGCATCACACCTTCGCGCGAACGAATGGTTTGCGCATCCAGGACGGCCAGTGTCGAAGCCTCGGTTATCGGCTGGCTTGCAATTGAACCCCGATGTTCGTTCCGTCTCCCAACGCGCTTTGCGCGAAGAGCCCAACGAATGTTCAGAAAACGCATTGGTTAGAGATTGATGAAATCACAACTACTCCTACTCTCGACACTTTCTCTCGCGCTAGCGGGCTGCGGTGGTGGCGGCGGCGGTAACGGCGCCAGCAACAACGCGACAACCCAGCTCAACGGCTCGTCCAACTCGACGGCGGCCGGCAACAGCAGCACCGGCGGCACCGCCACGGTGAACGGCGCGGGCAACACCGTCGCGACACTCAGTTGCACGTCGCCGGCCGTCTCGGCGGGCTCCGGCAGCGCCACCATTTCCGCCGACACGCCCAGCGCGGATGGCACACGCATCTTCGCTTCCGGCAGCGCGTTCCAGCTCGCCTTCAGCACCAACGTACCGAACGCCGACACGCTGAACTGGGCCGTCACGGACACCATCGGTCGAGTGGCGGCGAGCGGCAGCACCGCCGTCCCGAGCGGTTCGAAGACCATCACGCTCAACTGCACCTCGACGCTCGCCGGCTATTTCGCCGCAACGGGCACGCTGGCGCAGAACGGCGGTCAACTGCCACAGGCCGGCACGCGCCCGGTCGGCATCGCGACCTTCGGTGTGCTGCCGAACCTGTCCCAGGTCGTGCCTGCGGTCACCTACGCGCATCAGGAACAGCACCGTTTCGGCATGCAGGGCGCGAACGACAACGGCGCCCTGCTGGCCGACCTCGGCATCTCGTCGACGATCGACGACCGCCAGCTCTCGACGATGGAACCGAACGGAGCGAACACTTTCAATCCGTCAGCGAACAATCTCGATCCGTTCTACAAGACCGGCAACGTGATGCGCCTGATCCGTCTTGACGGCATCCCTGCCTGGGCGAGCAGCACCGGTGCGTTCCAGGACGACACGAGCGTGCCGAGCAGCCTTTCGTATTACCAGAGCTACATGAGCCGCGTCGGCACGGAATCGAGCGCGATTCGCGCGGCGTACTTCCCGACCCAGTCGGCGAACTACTATCAGGTGACGTGGGAGCCCAACCAGTTCTGGACCGACACCGACGCCAACTTCATCGCGCTGTATCAGTCCGTCTATCAAGGCATCCATTCGACCGATTCGAGCGCGGTGGTGATGGGCCCGGCCGACGCGTTCCCGAGCCTGACCACGACGCGTCTGAAGCGCCTCGCGCCGCTCGGCTTCGGCAAATACATCGACGCGGTGTCAACGCACGGCTACTACGACGCGGGCACTTCGCCGTCGCATCCGCCGGAGCGCTACGACAGTGACCCGTCGACCGCCTCAGGTTCGCTGCGCGGCCAGATGCGCGCTCTGCGCTCTGAAATGGCCACCGACTACCGTCCGGGCATGAAGCTGTTCTCGACGGAAGCCGGCATCAGCTACGACCTCGGCACCTCGTACGGTCCGAACTATCCGAGCGCGAACGTGCTGTACGCGCAAGCGGCGGTCGCGGCACGCATGCACATCATCACGCTGGGTGAAGGCGCGGATCAGACCTACGTGTTCTACGGTGCGGACTATCCGGGCGAAGTCGGCTACGGCACGTTCTTCGACCTGAACGACGCGCAAGGCGCATTCGGCGCGACGAACATCAGTCCGAAGCCGGTTGCGATGGCGATCAGCGCGATGACGCACACGCTCGATGGCACGCACACGCTCGGAGCGGTGAACGGCACGCCGACCGGCGTCTACGCCTACGCGTTCCAGCAGGTGGGCAACGGCGCGGTGATCACCGCCTTGTGGGCGCACAACAATAGCGTGTGGGACGCCAGCGTCGGCTTCAGCTCGACCTATAGCGTGCCGTATAGCCTCACGGTGGATGCGCCGGGCACGAGCGGCACGGTGAAGGTGGTCGACATGATGGGCAATGCGTCGAGCGCAAATTACAGCAACGGTACGCTCACGCTCAACCTGACCGAATCGCCGGTGTATGTGGTGTCGAACAACGCGTCGGTTGCCAAATCCAACGCGACGGTGCCGGTGGGATACGTCGGTATCTAATTAGCAACTGCCACATCATGCGGTAGATGTAATAAAAACGTCAGCCGGCTTCAGGGCCGGCTGACGTTATTTTTTCAGACATGGGTAGCGGCGTCTGGCCGCGCACTCGCAGAGCTTCAGCCTTCCTTCAGCTTTCCCCCAGTCGCCCCTCCATCCCGCTCAACTCCTGCTCGCGCTCCTTCGACACCTTGCCGATCGGCGGGCCCGCAAAGCTCTTGCGCACACCCGCGCCGTACCAGATCGCCAGCAGTATCGCGAGCAAACCGACAATCACGTACACCACTTTCTGGTTAGGCGGCTGCATGCCGACATAGGCGAGCACGAGTGCGCCGAACACCGCTGCAACAGCGAATGGCTTCGACAGCATGCCCAACTGGAACGGCCCTTTTTCCTTCCACGTGCGCCCTTCGGCGAAAATACCGGCTGCAATCGGCATAGCGTAAGAGATGAACAGGAACACCGCGCTCCCCGCGCTCAGCACCGTGAACGCATCACCGTACAACGTCACCACGATCGCCAGCACTGCCGAGGTCCAGATCGCAGCGCCCGGCGTGCGGTGTGCCGCATTCACCTTGCGCAGCCACTTCGAGCCGGGCAAGCCACCGTCGCGGGCAAACGCGAACATCATGCGCGAGGTCGACGTAACGGCTGCGAGGCCGCATACGTAGTTGATGAAGAACATCAGCAATTCGATCAGGATGCGCAGCGGTCCCGGAATCGGTGCAAGAATCGCTTCGAAGAATCCGGTGCCCTGCTTCACCCCCGCAGTGATATCCGGCATCACCAGCACGAACGCGCACACCATCACGTAGCCGAAGGTGGTCGACCAGAACACGGAGCCAACGATGCCGCGCGGCACATTGCGCGCCGCCTGATGCGTCTCCTCCGAGGTATGCGCGGAAGCGTCGAAGCCCGTGATCGTATAAGCGGTCAGCAGCAGGCCGGACAGAAACGCCATGGCGATGGTTTGCTTGGGCCATGCGCCGCCATCGATACCCGTGAAGTTGGTGAACGTATAGAGCCGCGACAGATCGATCTTGACCGGCGAATACACCAGCAGGGACACCACCAGCATGACCGTCACCACGAAGATCAGATAACCCGACAGGTCCGTGATCTTGCTGGTGATGCGAATGCCGCGATGATTCAGGAATGCTTGCGAAGCGGTGATCACGGTCAGAAAGAGCGTCTGCTGCCACCAGCCGAGCGAATCCGGACTCACACCGAACATCGGCGCGATCAGCGTGCGAAAGAACGGATCATAGGTACCGTAGTTGATCGCGGCGACGACGAACACGAGACCGAGCAGATTCAGCCACGCGGTGAGCCAGCCCCACATTTTGCCGCCGAGAATCGAACTCCAGTGATAGAGGCCGCCTGCTGTCGGATACGACGATGCGATCTGCGCCATCGCCGCCGCCACGACCAACGCGAACAGCGAGCCGAGCGGCCAGCCGAGTCCGATCGACGCCCCGCCCGCCGCCGACAAGCCCATCTGGAACGACGTGATGCCGCCCGACAGAATGCAGATCAGCGAGAACGACACCGCGAAGTTCGAGAACGCCCCCATGCGCCGGGACAGTTCCTGCGCGTAGCCCATCTTGTGCAACAGCTTGACGTCGTTGTCGGCGGGGTCCGCCGACGGCACGGCCGTGTTGATGTCCATGACGCGATCCTTTGAACAGGGTTATGACGAAGCGGCAAACTGGCGTGACCGCGCGACGAAGGACCGGCTCACGCAGCCGTAAAGCAGTTATCCACGTACAGGTGTGCGCCGTTGACGAAACTGGCGTCGTCGCTGGCGAGAAAGAGCGCGGCGCGTGCGACTTCTTCCGGCGCGCACAGACGGCCCTGCTGCACCGACAGCGCCGCTTCGCTCGCATCGAAGCCATACTTCGCGAGCGCGCTGATTTCGCGACGCCCATGCGGCGTATCGATGAAACCGGGGCATACGGCGTTGCAGCGAATGCCACGGTCGCGATACTCGACGGCAATCGAACGCGCGAACATGGCGCATGCGCCTTTGGTCGTGCAGTACAGCACTTCGAGCGGCGTGGCCGCGACCGACGAGATCGACGCGGTGCACACGATCGATCCGCCGCCCGCGGCGAGCATGTGCGGCAGCACCGCGCGGGTCATCATGAACATGCTTTTCACGTTGACGTTCATGAGCCAGTCGTAGTCTTCGTCGGTGGTATCGACGAACGGTTTTACGACGATGCTGCCGGCGTGGTTGAACAGCACGTCGATACGGCCGAAGCGCGCCATGATGTTTGCCACGGCGGCGTCCACGGCTGCGCGCTTCGATACATCGGCGGCAAACAGTTCGGCTGTGCCGCCTGCCGCGCGAATTCGCGTCACGAGTTCCTCGCCCGCATCGGTATTGATATCGACTACGGCGACCTGCGCGCCCTCCTGCGCGAACAGCAGCGACGCCGCGCCGCCCGCGCCGGTCGCGCCGCCTGACACGATTGCGATCTTGCCTTCCAGCCTGCCTGCCGATCTGCTCATGCGTGACTCCCGTTCCAGTGTCCAGTGCGTTGTGTTGCATTGCGTTGTGCACAAAGTAGGGGCGGCAAAAAGCGGCGACTATCCAAAATTGGCAAAAACGTAAAAATCCCGTAAAAATCCGGATTTCTGACAAATTCATTACATCTGAACCTGAATGCTTGCCGTATCTGGCGGTCGCCGTGTTCGTGATCTGCGCGGACATGGCGCAGGAAGCCGCATGAGCGGCCCGGATGGGTCGCTCCAACACTGCGACGTAAATTTTTTTTCGCATACACTGACCGGCACGAGGCTTTTCGGGGAGCGCCAGTAGAATCGGGAGAAGCTATGCAGCCGGTCAATCAGACAAGCAGCGCCGTCGAGATTCGCTGTTGCCGGAACATCGACGAGCAGGCGATGTTGCTCGACGCGTGGAACCAAAGCTATTGCCAGATTTCGCGCGGCGCCTTCGACGGCTCGGTGAGTTCGTTCGCCGCGGGCGGCGTGCGGGTGTTGGTGGAGCGGCTGAACCGCACGGTCTATCAGCGCGGCCAGGTGGCGCGGTCCAAGCTCGCCGTGGGCATTCCATTTCAACTCGAAGGGCATGCGCTGCTGTGCGGGCAGACGAGTCACCGTGACGGCCTGCATGTGTTTTCCGGCGATGGCGGGTTTGAGTTTTTATCGCCCGACACGCATCTGGTGGTGAATCTGGAGATCGAGCCTGGCGCGATTGGCGATCGTTTACTGCGCTCGCAGCTCGATGAAATTGGGTTGCGGCTGGGCGCGAGGCCTGGCGTATTGAATGTCGATCCTGTCCGCTTGCAGGGCTTTCGCGAGGTGCTGAAGCAATTGCTTGACGCCGTGGCTGCGACGCCGACGTTGCTCGATGATGGCGGCGTGGCGGCGGCGTTCGAGAAGTCGGTGATATTTGGTCTTGGCGAGGTATTGCAAGGAGTGCGGGATGCGGATCCACATGGGAATGTCGAAGCGCGTACCGCGCGGAACTGGCAACTTGTGCGCAGCGTTCGTGAGCTGGTGGAAGAGTCGCCGGATTGCCCGCTGTCAGTGGCCGAGCTATGTGCTCGGTTTCGCGCGAGTCGGCGCACTTTGCAGTATGCGTTTGAGGATACGCTTGGGGTGAATCCTTCAGCGTATATACGGGCTGTTCGGCTCGATCACGTGCGGCGTGAGTTGCGAGGTTCTGCTTCGGTGACTGAAGTCGCTACGCGGTGGGGGTTTTGGCATTTTGGGAATTTCTCGAACGAGTATCGGGGGCAGTTTGAGGAATTGCCGTCGGAGACCTGGCGGCGCAGTAGGGGGCGTGCGGGTTGAAAATGGCGTTTTTTTGCCTGTGCGGCGCTTTTTGTCAGTGGTCCTAGGGTGTTGGCCTTTCCTTGATCTGGCTTTAGGGAAGGTCTGCACAACCCGTTTCCTGCACGTCGCGCGGTTTGCTGCC
>NZ_JALOCP010000015.1:0-186988 GCF_030511745.1 Paraburkholderia sp. SECH4 | reverse complement strand
TCATCACGGGAGAAATCCTGCACGTCGACGGCGGCCAGAGCGCCGGCCGCTAAAAACCAAAAAAACCTCGGGCACCGTGAACTGCACCCCAAAAGTTGGACACCCGTCCAACGATTTGGGGTAGTTCACTAAATGGCACGGCGACTTTACGGATTTCATCGGAACTTGCTGGAATACTTCATGGTGCCGGGGACCGGACTTGAACAGTTGGCGCAAAACTAAACCAGCGAACAATCCAATAATTTAGGGCCATATTAAATACCCCAAAAATATCCCCAAAATGGCGTGCTACTTTGGTTCGATTACCGGGTGAGATTCCCACTTCGACGGGAGACAGTGAGGTTCGCAACCGACGGTTTTGGTCAATTGTCGTCGGATGAGTGCGAGCAAGCCTGGACTGCGGAAAAGTCGGCGGACGCGTTAAGAAGGGGAGTGTCGCGTGCTACAGATTTGCTATCAGCAATGGTGGCAATTCATATCTGACAGGCCTCGCGCCTGTCATTCCCTCCCCTAAATTATCGCCGCCGGGGAAGACCCTGCAAAGTGATTTTGAGCGGCTCAGTTCGGCCGATAGTGTTGAAAAAGTCGTGTTTTGGCTCATGACGATGGTTTGAGGCCGAAGTTTATCCAGCAGAGAACAGCGCGACAAAGCTCGGTGTGTTGATATAACCGGCAATCGCAGCCAGAACAGTATCTTCGGATTTCAGCAGACCCTGTGCGGAAAATCCGGGCATGGTCGCCTCGCTATCGGACCCGTCGCCTGCAATCCGTTTCCGGCGCCTCAGCCGCCGGAATCATCTGACCCGGGGACCTCCCGGCGGCGACGTGGCGGGCAATCAAACGAAACCAGCCCGTCCCCGCCTTCTTCCCGGGCTGGGACCGCCGGTACATCCGACCTGGCTCAGTGCGCGACCGCGTGAAGCTCGGCGATGTAACCGCCCGGGAACTGCACGAGCGCGGCGTCGCGGCCACCCGAGGTGAACGGCTGCACGAGTACGGTCGCGCCGGCCGCCTGCGCTTTCTTCAGCGTGTTGGCGAGATCCTTCACCTCGTAGCCGGTCAACTCGTACCCGAACGGGTAAGGCAGATGGCCGTCTGTCACGAGGACGGTGATCTTGCCGAAGCCTGATTCGATCCGGACCCGACGATACGTGTCGGCCGGCCGGCCAATCTCGATGCCCGGTGCGTTGCGGTCATCGGACACGACCTTGCCGTGCGAGAACACGACGAAATCGTGGATGAGCGCTTTCGCGCGCTCCGGCGACACATACACGCGATTTTCCGGCACCGTCTCCAGCGGATCGTAGTACGGCGCCTGCTTGTGCCAGTACAGCTGCATGTGCACACCACCCGGCCACGAGATCAGCGCATCACGCCCGATCGGATCCGGGAACGTGTCCACATATACATCCGCGCCATGCGCCATCGCCGACTTCACCGCCGCATCCATGTCGGTCACGAGATAGCCGGTGCGCTCACTGCCGAACGGGTACGGAACCGGCGTCTTGAAGCCAAATACTGACAACGTGCCGACCGGCGTGAACACGAGCTGCGACATCGTCCGGCTCGGCGTCGGCGTCACCTGGAAGACGCCCCGCTGCGACTTATGGCCGCCAAACGTCGCGACGAAGCTGTCGGTAAACCTGTCGAAGTCCTCGGGCGCGACGTAGACGTGTGTCGTGTCGTACTGCGGCCCTACGGCCAACGACGGCGTCGCCGTGGGCCTGGCTAGCACCGGGGGGCTGGCTAGTGCCAGCGACGAGGCCACGGCGAGCGTGCCCGCGACCAGCGCGGTTACAGCGAGGGAACGGAATTTACGCATGATGTTGAAAGTTCCTCTGTTATGCATGATGGTGAAAGTTCCTCTTTCGGTTTAGCTATGTCTTGCCACGGGACCGGTGTGCGCCGCTCGCCAGATACGTCACGGCAATAAAGGCGGCAATCAGCCCGAGGTGCTCAAAAAACCCGTTCAATGCGATGAAACGTGCATTGCCAGAGAGACTCCAGAAATTGTTGGCGACCAGCATGGCAACGGCGGTCAGTGCGGACAGCCCGCCTGCGCCCAGCCAGACAAGCCGGTTGAAAACCACGCAGAAGGAGCCGCCCAGTTCGACGACAATCGCCAGCGTCGCCCACAGCGCCCCTGGATGCAGGCTGAAATGCTCCTGCTCCAGAATGGCGTCATGGAAATGCGCGAGCTTGTCGATGCCCCCGATCAGATACGCAGACACGAGGGCGAGCCGCGCCAGCGGCAGCACCCACGACCGTGCCAGCAACGCGGCCACCCACGACGGATTTCCCTGTAGCGCGCCTGTCCTCACGTCAGACCGCCCAGCAGGAGCAGCCGAGCGCGCCCCAGAAGCCATGCAGGTCCGAGGTCGGCGCATTGGCCGTCCACGCGCGGGCATGCGCGTGACCGTGCACACCGCATGCCGTCGCACAACCACACGACGCCGCTGCGACCTGCTGCAGCGCCGCTTCGCCGTTGCCGCTCGCGTTCTTCCACCCGGCGAAACCACCAAAGCGACGCACCGGTGACCAGTCCGGCATCGCGGGCGGCGGTGCGCTGTCGTCGAACGACGCGAATTCGCCTGTGCCGTATACCACCTTGCCACCCACCACGGTCAGCAGCGACGTGGTATCGGCAATCTCGCCCTCAGCGCACGCAAAGAAGTCGCGGTCCGGGACGATCAGGTCTGCAAACTGACCTGCCTCGATCCGGCCTTTCTTGCCCTCCTCGTTCGAGAACCAGGTCACATTTTCGGTCCACATGCGCAGGGCTGTTTCGCGATCAAGGCAGTTCCGCTGCGGATACATCCGCAGACCACCCACCGTCTTGCCCGTCACCAGCCACGACAGCGATACCCAAGGGTTGTACGACGCGACCCGTGTTGCGTCCGTACCGGACGAAGTCCGGATTCCCTTCTCCAGCATCTTCGCAACCGGCGGCGTGGCCTCGGCGGCCTTCGCACCGTAGCGCTCTACAAAGTACTCTCCCTGGTACGCCATCCGGTGCTGCACCGCGACGCCACCACCCAGCGCAGCGACTCGGTCCATCGATTTCTCGGAAATCGTCTCGGCGTGATCGAAGAACCAGTTGATGCCGGCAAGCGGCACGTCCCTGTTGACCTTCTCGAACACGTCGAGCGCGCGGCTTATCGTTTCGTCATAGGTCGCATGCATACGCCACGGCCAACGGTTCTCCGCCAGTACGCGCACAACTTCTTCCAGCTCTCCCTCCATCTGCGGGGGCATATCCGGACGTGCGACACGGAAGTCCTCGAAGTCCGCCGCCGAGAACACCAGATTCTCGCCTGCGCCGTTGTGGCGGAAGTAATCGTTACCCTGCTTGTACTTCGACGTCTTCGTCCAGTTCAGGAAGTCTTCCTTCTCCGCCTTCGGCTTCTGCGTGAACAGGTTGTATGCGAGACGGATCGTCAGTTGGCCCTCGTCGGACAGTTTCTGGATCACCTCGTAATCGTCCGGATAGTTCTGGGAGCCGCCGCCCGCGTCGATCGCACCGGTCACGCCCAACCGGTTAAGTTCGCGCATGAAGTGGCGTGTCGAATTCACCTGATAGTCGAACGGCAGCTTCGGACCCTTTGCCAGCGTCGCGTACAGGATCGATGCATTCGGCTGCGCGAGCAGCAGGCCGGTCGGATTGCCGGCGCTGTCTCGCACGATCTGTCCTCCCGGGGGCTCCGGCGTGTCCTTCGTGTAGCCCGCCACGCGCAGAGCCGCCGCATTCAGTAGCGCGCGATCGTACAAATGCAGAATGAACACGGGTGTATCGGGCGCAACCGCATTCAGCTCTTCGATCGTGGGCAAGCGTTTCTCGTCGAATTGATGCTCGGTGAATCCACCCACCACGCGCACCCATTGCGGCGCCGGAGTGACGGCAACCTGCTCGCGCAGCATGTCCATCGCGGTGGCAAGGGAGCGCACGCCATCCCAACGCAGCTCCATGTTGAAGTTCAGTCCGCCGCGAATGATGTGAATGTGGTTGTCGATCAGTCCGGGCAGTACTCTGCGCCCCGTCAGGTCGATCACCCGGGTTGATGACCCTGCGAGCGGCAGAACCTCGACGTCGCTGCCCACCGCAGCAAACTTGCCATCCTTGATCGCAACAGCCGTTGCCGTGGGGTTCGAACGATCCAGCGTCGTCACCCGGCCGTTGTAGAGGATCAGGTCCGGTTGAGTAATGGTAATGCTCATGAGTGTTCCTCCTCGTTGCCATCAAGCCCCCGGTCTGCCTGCAACACGGCATGACCCGACCGGGTGCTGGAAAGACGATCGGTTCCGCTCGCCTGATGCGATAGCGCCGGTGGCGTCGAATAACCTAACAACTGCCTCGCGGAAGGAATCGCCTGCTCGCCGATCAGCATGCCCAGCAGACCCAGCAGTGCGATAAGCGGAGGTGCTGGCGAACGTACATTGATCAGGCTATAGATAATGCCGACCAGGATGCCGGCGCCCAGCGATAACAGATAGAGTTTCATTGGTCCTGCCCTGACGTTGAAATATCGGATTGAAGCGCGCCAGTCGCTCGAGTTAATTACGCAAAGGAGCGAGATCGACTGGCCGCATCACCAATTGCAGATCACGTCAACCTACGATTATTCACAGAAACAATCGGATAACTGATTTAATTGCGCGACGTTAATAATGTTATATATATCGTTATGCTAACTATAAAACAATCACCGTGTTGCTGATCGCTGTCACCGGCAAACCCGCACTTCGATTATCGCCACCGGCTCCACCCCGGCGATAAACGACCAAGGCCGAGCGGGTATGACAAATCTTGTTCAGTGTCCCTCGGAACCGCCGAACATTGTCTTCGCATAGATCAGACCCAGTCCGTAACCGCCGCCATGCGCAACCGAGGTTTTAACTGTTTCATTGTAGGTTTCGGTCCGAGCCCAATCGCGTTGCAACTCGAGCAAATACTGCAGCGACGTCATCGGGCGTGCGCCCTGTTGGACGAGACGATCTAGCGCACGTTGATGCGCTTCGTCCGAAACATCGCCGCACGCATCAGTGATCACGTACACCTCAAACCCCTGATCAAGCGCTGAAAGCGCCGGCCCGACGATACAGACGCTGGTCCAGAGACCCGCCATCACGATGCGTGATTTTCCGATTTCATTTACGCGAGCTGTGATGCGCGGGTCCTCCCACATATTCATGTTAGTCCGATCGATCGCCGTCTGACCAGGAAATGTCGAGCTGATTTCTTCGAAAATCGGACCGGAGAAGACCTTTTCTGCGACAGTAGTCAGAATCGTCGACACGCTAAACTCGCGGGCCGCCTTCGCGACCAATGCGACATTGTTGCGCAGAAGAACCGCATCGATCGACTTCGTCGCGAATGCCATCTGCGACTGATGGTCGATCATTATCAGTGTGTGATCGTTAGGGGACAAAAGAGTCTTTCCGGGCTTCGCTTGTGCTTGGGTCATCTTCAATACTCCAGTCGATTGGGAATGCGCGAAATACTTCGATTGCGCGGTTTGTTGCAATCTCTCGCATGCGTTCTCGTGATGTCACATCCATTTCAGAATTCTCACGATACGCACGATCAGACGGTACACGAACGCAAGCCGGCGGATGATCTCGACGGCGGTCCACCTATTCATCAAGCCGCTCGTGCGTTGAGGAGAAGTTTGGATGACATCATCGGTATTAGCCAATTCGAAATACTTGCAAGGCCGATTACTAGCGCTAATCGATCCGACACGTGAAGCGAACCGCGTACTTATCGCGAGGTGCGCCCGACTGGAGGTTCAAAGCAAGCAAGCGACACGCTTCTTCGGTAATCACTTCAACGAAATCGAAAATCAGCGAATCGCGCTCTTTCAAACGCGAGAACCATTTGAACCGACATCGGCTCCATGTCATTGATGAGCCTATAGTTGATTGTCTGCGGCAATGACGTGAACGGGTTGATCGCACCGGTCACTACTCCAGGTCTCTGTTCGATCAGCGTAGTTCCGGCTTGCGCCTGCAAGTTTTCGTAGACGAAATTTGCCCTGAGGCCGGTGCTTTAGAAATGCGCTACGGTCGATTGGTAGAGAGGAGCATTTGCCCGCGCGCCGAGGTGATCAGACGCTCAGCACAAGGTCGACAAGTTTGAGGCAGTCGACGTTCGCGAGTCGGTGGTGGCTGCGCATCAGCAGCGCACAGTTCGATTCGAGCAGAGGCTCCGTTAGAATCTCCGCATCGTTGAGCACGCTGCCTGCTGGCAAAGATAACCCCAATCGATGCAGTTTTTTTAGCGCGGCGATTTGCTGCGCCGTGTTCATCTCGTGGCGCTCAACCGTGATGGCTAGATATAGCGCCCGAAACCGAATCAACACGAGCGGGATGAACGGCAGATTGGCATCTCCAATGTGGCCAACCGAGATCTTGAAACTCTGATAGCCCGCCGCTTCCCGAATAATCCGTAGCACCTGCTCTACCTGCCGGATGATGGCATCGACGCTGTCGCGTAGTGCTCGCTTGGCAGAGTCAACGTTACTTCACGCCGATCACGGTTGAGCAGGCGCACCTAAATGCTGCCTATCGACTGGAGGCGCGAGGCGCAGTAGCGCGGGTTTGCGCGCAACGCGCTTCTTCAGCCGCCAGATCGAGAAAGTCAAGTATCAGTGAATTGCGTTCGTTTGTGCGCGACAGCATCTGGACCGTTACGGGCTCGAGGCCGTTGATCTGCCGGTAGCGCAAAGTTTTTGGAAGCGACGAGAATAGGTATGTGGTGCCGATCATTGCGCCGAGCCCTTGTTCGATGAGCGTGACGCCAACTTGTACCTGCGTCGTTTCATAGATGAAGTTTGGTGTGAAGCCAGCTTGCTGGAACTGAGCAACCATCGAGTCATAAAGCGGCGCATTGACCGCACGTGCCGAGCCGATCAATCGCTCCTGCGCAAGATCGCAAAGGTTCAGACAGTCGACGTTTGCCAGCCGGTGATCGCTGCGCATCAACAAGACCCAGTCTGCTTCGAACAGCGGCTGAACCAGTACGTCGTCGTTGTCTGGTGCAGTGTCGACCAATACGCCGAAGCCGATGTCGATCTGTTTCTTGGTCAGCGCGGTGATCTGCTGCGCCGTGTTCATCTCGTGGCGCTCTATCGTTATGTCCGGATATAGTGTCTGCAAACGAATGAGCGCAGGCGGAATAAACGGCAGATTCGCGTACTCGACCAGACCGATCGAGAGCCTGGATTCTCGACTGCCTGCGGCATCCTGCGCTTCACGCAACGCGCGCTCAACCTGAGCGAAGATGGCGTCGGCGCTGTTCCGCAGAGCCTCGCCCGAAGCGGTCAGCGTCACGCCGCGCCGGTCGCGGTTCAGTAATTGCGCGCCCACCAGTTCTTCCAGTTTCGCAATCTGCTGGCTAAGCGCAGATTGCGTTATCGACGCGAGGTCGGCCGCCCGGCCGAAATGGAGTTCCCGCGCAAGAATCGAGAAGTAGCGCAGTTGACGCAATTCAATCGCTTTCATGTGGCTCTCGTGTCGAATGTCCGTTGCCAGTCCGGCAGATCGCTGCCGTCCACTGCTTGCGAGTATTGGCCAGGTGCGCCACGCCGCCCCCGGGTATCGAACGTAGAATACGAACGAGGCGCGCCTCTCGCACCGTTGGCCTCGGCGACAGTCAAAGCTGCCGTTCGCCCCGACTAGTCCCCCATCGTCAGCTCAGTAACGGATTGTGGAAAAAGTCTGCCGACGTACGGATTTTTCGGTATCCTGGAAGACATCGATCGACGGGAGTGATTCGTCATGATGGGCGGCGAACAGCACAAACTTTTCTACTCTTCAACATGCGGATCATGAGCTCCGGATCAATCGCGGTGCGAGGCCGCGGTAGGGATCGATCTCGGGCCTGAGCAAGTGCGCCACAACGGTACCCGACAACGCACTCGCCTTCCCATATTTCCGCAAATCGAGAGGTGCCGCTCGTAGCGGTCAGCTCTTCGCCTGCATTGTTTTCACAAGGGCGGCTGCGGAGGCGCCTTCGAGCGACAACCCATAGCCAACTTCCTGCACGATGCGTTGCTTCAAGGGCCAAATAAAGTGTACGCGCGTGTTGCGGCGTGCCACTTCCGGCGCTTTCAAATACTGCCTCGCCAATTCCTGTGCGCGGCCAAGCGCCTGGCCGTCTGGCACGACCTCAGCAACCACCCCCCACTCGCGTGCGACCGCCGCCGTAATCGGCTGCGCGTTGAGCAGGAAAGCTTCTGCCCGTCCCGCTCCCGCGCGATAGCTCCAGGTGGTAAAGATACCGTCGCCAGGCACGACACCCGCAGCATAGTGGCCCATGTCGTGAAAGGATGCGTCTTCTGTTGCCACGATGACGTTGGCCAGCAGAACATACTCCGAGTGGATATGGGCACGCCCCTCGATGGCCGCGATGACTGGCACGCGTATATTGGCGATGTTTTCCAGGACCTGAACGCCTTCGTCATGGATCTGGCTCCAAACGTCGGGATCGGAGACGTCCTTGAAAGATGCCCAGTCAACCCCGGTCATGAAGTCCCCGCCTGCACCCGTGAGGATGACGATCTTGTTCGCCCGGTCCTGCGAAATCCGGTAGAACGCATCAACAACCTCCGTGTGGGCCTCTGCCGTGAAAGTGAGCGGGCCGCCATTGCTATGGAATTGCACGACCAGCACGCCGTCCTCATCCCGCATCAACTTCAGGTTGCGGTAGGCAGTGAAATAGTTTTCCAGATTCGTTTGCATGATGTTCTCCTATGTCCGAACTGACTGAATTATCCCTGCCAGTCTGCAGCGGGCCGACTTCACTAGATACTGTGGAAGGGCTTCTCACCAAGCCCCCTGGAGTAACGCGAGAGTTCGCCGCCTCGCTTTCGAAACACACACAATTGACCGGACGCCTGGCCGGCAAGTACCTTGCCGAACCTTGCATGAGTCCCATCCGCGAGCTGGGAAAGGACCGGCGAGCGACAACCACTCCCGCCTGCTGCTCTGCGTCAGATGAAGAACCCAGCCAACGCGCGAGCCACTGCGACAGCGTCATTTTCCATGGGGATGTGGCCCGCCTTGGGAATCCGGACAAGCTGCGTGTTCGGGATCTCTTTGGCGAAGCGCTCCGCGTGCTCGACGAGCTGGAAGCTGTCGTCTTCGCCCCAGACGAGCAGCTTTGGCGTCTGCGACGCGCGAAGGCGCGGCAACAGCTCCATCGTGTAACGATTGTCCGCCGCACCGGCCAAGGCGATCCACGACCGTGCGACGCGCGGGTCCGTCCAAGGTTCGAGATACTCGGCCACTTCGCTTTCCGTTGTTGGCCTGGCCAGTGCCGTGAGGACTGACTTGCGACGGGCAGCAAGGATATCCTCCGTCGTCGTCGCAGCGGCCACCGCCGGATCGCGGAACCGGGCAACGCCGGGCACTGGCCACGAATCGAACATCACTGCATTGACGAGCGCCAGCTTGCTGACCTCTATCGTTCCATCGACCAGCACCTCCTGCGCAATGCCCCCGCCAATGTCGTGCCCGGCGACGCCTACCGGTCCCGCGATACCGAGCGCATCCAGGAAGCGCGGCAGCCAACCCGCCAAAGCGGGAATCGAGGCATCCGCAATGGTCAGCTCGCCACCCGAGCGGCCGGAACCAGGGAAATCTACCGCGATGGGGCGTAATCCGGCAGCGGCCAGATCGTCGAGTACCGGCTGCCATACGCGGCTCCAATAGGTGCCGTGCAGCAACAACAAGACGGATCCTGCCGGGTCACCGGCGCTCAGGTAGCTGACCGGTACGCCATTCACGTCAACAGTTTTTCGTTCCATGGTGAAAATCCTCCGTTGCAGCCCGTTGTGCCGGGCGATCGAGGTGCGCGGCCTCCGCCGCGCATGGGGCACATCTTCGTTCGTGCTTTCGCGGCATCCGAAGCCCGCAGATAACGAATACGCTTAGCGAATGAACTGCTTTACGTAGTCGGCGCCGAGGCCGATCTCTTCGTAATGCCTGCGAGCCGCTTCGATTTTCGTGAACACATCTTCGTATCCCACTGCTGTGCCTTGGGGATCGACGTAGGTGTACCCGCCCGTAACATGGAACCACGTGATCATCTCAGTTACGTCCTCGGGCACGTACAGGGTGTGCGTCTCGCCTGCCGGCTCGTGTGCGTAGCCACCCTGCTCCGCAACCCAGTCGTGCTCGAGGTAATACCATCTGCCTCGCAGAACGATCGCGTGGACAGGCCCGGTATGACGGTGACGCGAGAGCACGCCGGACTGGCGCACTCTAAGTAGATTGACGTAGTAGCCCTGGCTGGCGCTGAGAAGCAGCGGCTTGAACGAAACAGTCGGCGTCATCGGCACCCAAAGGTTATCGTCCTCCAGCCATTTATCGAGTATGCCCAAGTGCACGATGTCGGGTGACATGTCAGGCGGTTGAGGCAGCTGATAAGGGATAGCACGCTCATCAGGCTTTCTTGCAGTTGTGTTGGTCATGTTACGAGACCTCCAGAAGATATCGACGCATCGAGCGCACGGGTCAGGCGGCGGACTTTACCGGCTTCGTCCACTCGTTGCCCTTCATGAACGGGTCGTACTGCGTATGTACGATGTGGTTCGTATAGTTGCTCATGACCTTCGTGGCAACGCCGAGTATCACTTCAAGCACATTCTGGCGCGTGAAGCCGGCGGCGAGAAATGCCTCGACATCCGCATCAGAAGCAAAGCCGCGTTCGCGTACGACAATCGTCGTGAAGCGATGCAGGGCTTCAAGCTTCGGATCAGGCAGCGGCTCTCCATCGCGCAGCGCGGCGATGACAGCGGGATCCATCTTGATCATCCGGGCAAGTGCCGAATGGCCGGCCATACAGTAATGGCAATTGTTTTCGAAGTTCGAGGTCAGATAGACGACCTGCTGCTCATGCGAGGTAAGCGTACTCCTGGCAAAGAGGTCCCAGAGGGCGGAGTAGCCGGCAAGGAGCTCAGGCGATTCGGCCATGTGAGACTGGAGATTCGGCACAAAGCCAAAGGTCTTTTTCGCGTCTTCCAGGGCGGGTTTCGAAGCGGCCGGTGCGGTCTCAATGGTGTATGACGGGAACGTGCTCATGATCTTCTCCAAACGGGAAATTCGTGGTGAGCAGATGATGCGCGCGGCGTCACGCTGGTAGAAGACCCTCGATACGCATAACATCCATTCCAGGCAGGCATACGACGTCTAACGCCCCCGCCACGCCTGATGTCAGACTGCGCCAGGATGCGGTAGCACATTGAGAAAGGTTGGCTCCAAGCCAGCGCTCCGGAGAAAAATGGGTGGTCTTACCGTCCGGGAACAGAATGGCAGATATCGTCAGCAGTATGCGGATATTCGCCCGCGTGGTCGAAACCGGATCCTTCACCGCCGTCGCGAAAGAAAACAACGTGACGGCTGCGCAGGTTTCGCGCGCAGTCACGGCGCTGGAGCAGCAGTTGCAGACCGTCGTGCTGCATCGCACGACGCGACACCTCTCTGTCACCGAACCCGGTGGACGCTTCTACGAGCGCGCCAAGGCGATTCTCGCAGCCGTCGACTCGGCAACCGACGAGGCTCGCAGCGCAGATTTCGCGGCGGCCGAGACGCGTGGCCGCGTGGTCGGCACGATCATGAGCGGGCTGGTGCTCGGCATTCTGCTCTCGCGTCCGATCTCGAGCTTCATCGCCGCGCAGTTCGGGTGGCGCGCGGTATTCGGCTTCGGCGCAGTCGTGATGACGCTCGTCACGGTGCTGCTGGCACTGACGCTACCGGGCCTCGGCGTGTTCGGGCTCGTCGGCACCGGCGTGCTGCTCGACTTTGCGGTGCAGATGAACCTGGTCCTGGGACAGCGCGAAATTTACCTGCTCGATCCGAAGAGCCGCAACCGTCTGAACTCGATCTACATGACGAGCGTCTTCGTCGGCGGCGCCGCCGGCTCCGCAATCGCGAGCACGCTGTACAGGCACGGCGGCTGGACTTGGGTCGCGGTCGTCGGCATGCTGTTCCCGCTGCTCGCACTCAGCCGATTTCTGTTTGCCGGAAAGCCCGCGCAATGAATAACGACCTCGTTCGAGCGCTACGCAAGGTGCGAGGCCGCGCGTCTGCCCGGTAGCGGTCCTCGTAGCGGGCTGCGCCGCAACGATGCAGGCTTTGCCCGAGGCGCCGCGTGTCGCAAAAGAGATCGGCATCCGGCAATCCATGCCAGCGAGGAAAGCCGGTTATGCCCGTGACGGCATGCTGTGGGCCGCCGCTTGCCGCGATGATGAAGGCGATCCCGGGGCGATCAATCGGCGACAGGAACGGCGACATGAAGGTAGTGGTGGCGAGCGCATCCGGACCCAACGGAAACGGATATGGCCAGTCTCTGGCCTTCTCGGGCGATGGCGCGCCGCTCCGCGGGTTCAGCGACGACGTTGCCGCGTTTCCTCCCGGCCTCGACGGCGTTGGCACGCCGATCCTGAAGCGCGGCATCGCGCCTCTTCCACGTGGCTCCGCGTTTGCTTCCCACGACACGCTGTTCCTGGCGTAGGGCGTGTGACCCGACGACGACGGCGCGCCGCATTGCGCAGAGCGCGCGGCGCGTCGTCGGCAAAATGGAGTATTTCGCGCGGGCCGGCACGCCCACGGGCTGCGGCCCTTCACTTCTGCGCCTTGCCCCAGTACACGCCATCAGCCCGTATCGTCGTTCGATCGAGAATGCGATGCTGATCCACCGAGATCGGCGTAGCCCGGTGGGCAACCCGGAAGTTGTCGGCAATGATGACGTCGCCTTCGCGCCAGTGATGGACGTAAGCGGCACCTGCGCGGGAAAGGTGATCGTTCAGATCGGTCCGCAATGCCATGAACTGTTCAGGCGTATAGCCCACGACGCCGCCGGTAAGACCGACATTGAAATAGATCGACGGCTCGCGTGTCGCAGGATGCCGCATGACGAGCGGATGTCTTATCCCGTTTCGATGCAGCGTGATGAGACCATCGATCGCGGGCTTCCTCTCATCGGGCAAGGCCCTGTACGCCTCCCGCAGATCGGCAAAAAGCGTCTCGCCGCCAATGGCCGGTTGCGCGACCAGATACCAGATCGAGATAGGCGTGGCTTCTGCACGGAACGAGCCGTCGGAATGCCAGTAGCGGCCAACGTTCGTATGGCCTTTAGCGGGGTGGCTGGCCACGCGAAAGATTTGCGGATATTCGGCCAACTGCCCTTCGCCCGACGGAAACGTCTCGAGCGTGCCAAAGACCTCCGAGATCCTGACCTGCCCTGCAGGCGAAAGCTTCTGATTCCGGATGACCAGCAAGCCGTGCTCGAGAAGCGCCGTATGTAACCGATCCACATCGTCTTGCGTCAACGAGGTTAGATCGACCTCATCGACGTGCGCGCCAAAGCCCATATTCATTGCTCTGAACTTCATCGTTCCTCCGATTGTGCTAGCCGTTCCAGGCCTCTGCCGTTTGAATGCAGCCCTGAGCCGACGCAGAACATGCTAGCGAGGAGCAGGTCAGCGAGGTAGTGCCGGGCGCGGCATAAGATTCATTCCAGCAGGCAATGCCGCTCTACAGGGCCGGGCTTCCACCTCAACGGCGCTGGCGCCTCACTCGCCACCTTCGACGATGAAAACGCGGTACTCGGCTCCGGCATGCCGATGCGTTGCCGATGTCATCGCGTGAAGCGAAGCACTCCTCACCCGCTACAACGTGCAGCCAATTTCCTTGTGATGCGCCAGGCCGATTGCGGTCGGAAACAACTTGCGGTTGACCCGCCGAAATGCGAGTGGATGGCGTCGATTCATCGACGGAATCGGGTTGGTACTGCGTTTTACCCGCAGAACAGCGCGCCCGAACTCAAGGGCGACGGGGTCAACGGCCACTGCGCCGCCCTTGGCCTGCAAACACATTCAGGCCGCGACTTCTTCAGGCAGCGATTTGTAGTCGGTGTAGCCCCGCGCGTCGCCACCGTAGAACGTCGAGCGATCGTATCGATTGAGCGGCGCGCCTGTACGCAGTCGCTCCGGAAGATCGGGGTTCGAAATGAACATCCGGCCGAAGGCAACGAGATCCGCATGGCCATCGACAACGATCTGCTCAGCGCTCTCACCGGTGAAACCGCCGGCGGCAATGATCGTGCCCTTGTAGATTCGGCGAATGTCCTTCGAAGAGACGTCCGCGTCGGTCGTCTCCTTCTCCACAATGCCGCGAATGCGCGGTTCGATCACGTGGACGTATGCGAGGTCATACTGATTGAGCCGGCCCGCCACATAGCCGAACGTCGCATGCGGATTGCTATCGGACATGGTGCCGTAAACGCCGCTCGGCGAAAGACGGACGGCCACGCGAGCGGGACCCCACACGGAAACGACTGCATCGAGCGTATCGAATAGGAAACGAGCGCGGTTCTCGATCGAGCCGCCGTACTCGTCACTGCGATGGTTCGTGCCGTCGAGCAGGAACTGCTCGAACAGGTAGCCGTTGGCACCGTGGAGCTCAACGCCGTCGAAGCCGGCCTGCTTTGCGAGTTCAGCGCTGCGACGGAATTGCTCGACGATAACGGGGATTTCCGCGGTCTCGAGGGGGCGAGGCACGATCAGTTCCGCCTCGCTGACCTGGCCGCTCTCGTCGCGAATCGCAGCATGCTCGAGCGAACGCAACGGCGACGGGGCGACGGGTGTGACCCCGCCAGTGTTGGCAGGATGCGCCTGACGGCCCGCGTGCCACATCTGCAGAAAGATGCGTGCTCCCTTGGCATGAACGGCATCGGTCACGCGCTTCCAGCCCTTGACTTGTTCCTCGGTGTAGATCCCGGGCGCATCGACGTAAGCGATGCCGAGCTGGGACACGGCCGTCGCGTCGGTAATGAGCAGGCCACCGTCCGTCGCACGCTGTGCGTAGTACTCCACCATGAGATCACCCGGGACATTGCTCGGCTCGGTACGCATTCTCGTAAGCGGCGCGAGAACTACACGGTGTTGCAGATCGAAATGTCCGACTTTCGTACGACTGAAGAGCTTGCTCATGACGTCATCCTCGAAGAGTGTTGGGTGTCGCTATCTTGGCCGCAAGCGTCCATGTGCAGTAGAGGCCGCGAGGCAATAGCTATCATTCCGGAGTGGAATGGCAGCACATCCGGGTCAGGGCGATCCGGAACGGCACGGAGCATGAGGGACACGCACACCAAGCTTCGACGTTGTTCTCACGCATCCCGAATGAGACGAATGCATGTTGCGCGTCGGCGGTTGCCTCGAGCGAATCGTTAAACTTTGCGCGACTTATGAGGCTGAAATGAATAGGCTCACTTCGGCATGGAAAAGCAAAACTAGCGGAAGACAATAATTCGCAGAAAGTTGATTCGAATACAACACGAACGTCCGCACGCGCTGACGTCCAGCCATTGGCGCTCGCGAACGCCCGATGTCGGCGGGGCAGCCGACGTTCGGACGTCCCTGAGAGTTCGCTAACGAGCGTCCACAGTTGGCCGCACTGAGCCGGATGACGACAGTCGCTGATCGACCCACAAGGGCCCTCGACCCGTTGCTCCTTCAACGACGGCTTCCAAGGTACAGCGGACCTTCGCCCAATCGTGCCGTTCGGCGAGTTGTCGGCCTTTGCGGACGTTCGCAAGCCGTCTTGTCCCGCGCTCGGTGAAGGGGCGCTTACGAGCGAGACCTGAGACCGGAGTCAACCCGGAGCAGACGGTCGAGTTTCTTGAATTCCATACCCGATTGCTTCACACAATGGCCCAAGCGTGCCCAAGCGCAGGGCTCGCCTCGAGCGTGTCATCTGATACGACGCGAGGTCCGAGTCGGCTGCCCATCCAGCGCACTGCATCGCGTGCGCCGAATGGACAGCAGTGGGCCGGCTACTGGCCTACAAAGATCATTCCGTGCGGGGAACCCATCCCGGTATAGACCGGCGTCATTGCCCCCGTCGAAGTGTTGAGCTGCAACAGCGTGCCCTGGCCGGAGGCGTACGCCGTTCCGGCCGTAAAGCCAGCGCTTGCATCGATGCGATAGATCAACTGAGTTTTATTGTCCGACACCAGCATGAACGAACTGCCTGAAGGTGCCCAACGCGTGTCGTCCACCGGTGCAGCGTTGCCGGACAACATAAGCGGCAACACGCTCACCGACTGACTCGCACCAGGGTTCTTCAGGAACACGAGTTCGGCGTCGGCCTGACTATCGACGACCACGTTGCCGGCCGGGTCGATTGCCATCGAATCCGGATCGGTCATGTTAAGCATGACTTGCGTATTCGTTGCAATGTTCGTCGCTGCCGCATTGCCCATCAGAGCGGGCGTCAGATGAAACGTCTTGTTGTCCGGATTCAGGGTGACGGTATAAGCCGACGGCACCGAACTCACGCCTTTAGGCGCCGTTACAGTAGCGGCTCCCAGTGTAGGATGCGATGCGGACACATACACCACCCCGTTGAGCTGCTTCATGTCATCGAGTCCGCCACCATGTGCCGGCGTAACGTCAGGCGCGAGCGTTGTCTGGGTATTGGCCGTGGTATCGATCACGATCAAAAGCGGGTTCGCGTCTTCATTGGTGCTGACCCACACCGTGTGCGAATCGAACTCCATGATGCCGTCCGGGTGTCCCGGTACGTTGAACGTCTTGACGACATTGCCGTTCAGATCGTACTCGATCACCTGGCTTTGCGGCGACGTACCCGCGACTGTCGTTCCGTCCGGATTGTTATTGCTGTCTTGCGCAACGGCGAAGATGTTGCTGCCGTGCTGGACGAGATCGTCGGGCAAAAGCGTGCCGGGCGCCTTGGCAAAGACCGAAATCTTGTAGCCCGACTGAGCGGCGGTCACTGAAGCAGGAACGGCTATAGACGCGGGTGTCGCGGCGGGCGTCGATGAACTGTTGCCGCCGCATGCGGATAGCGTCGCGGCCAGACTCAGCAGGGTGACTAACTTTGTCTGAATCATTTGCATTTTCGATGATGAGATATCTTGAGGAAGTGCGGCGGGACGGCCGCGTCTTGTGAGGGCTGGGAGTTAGAAGCGGGTGCGAATGCCTGCGGTCACCGCAACTTGCGTATTCGTCGCCGACTGCGCGCCAATACCGTTGATCAACGCACCGTTCAACACGGTGCCGCTCGCGCCGTTGACATGTTGATACACGCCTTCGAGATAGAGATCCGTCCGCTTGGAGAGCGCATAGTCGCTCAGCAGGCTGATCTGGTTCCACTTGGGTTTGGCGTTCGTTGTCGCGTTGCTCAGGCGGCCATCGGTAAATGTATAGGCGCCTGAGATACGCCACGCCGGCGTCAGGTCGTAGCGCGCATTGAGTTCATAGTTGTTGAAGCTAAGGCCGCTTGCATTGCCGAACTTCGTGGGGCTCGATGGCGAGCCGGTGCTGATTGTGGTCGCACTGTCAAGCTTCGTCTGGGTCCATACCAGTCCGACGGTTGCGGCGCCAAACGAATAGTTCGCTCCCGCGCCCCAGACGCGCTGACGTTGCGCGGTGAACGGTGCGTCGGCGGACGTGCTGGTGCCGTCCAGGGCGCCGCCACTATTCACCCCGGGCTGATTGATCTCCATGTAGGCCGCCGCGACGTTCAACGGACCGGTGTTGTATGACGCGCCCAGGCTGTACAGACGGTTGTTCGCAAAGGCACCGGCCTGGTTTGAAAAGCCATAGACGCCGCCGAACTTCAGGCCACTATAGTTCGCGCTCGCATACTTGATCGCGTTGTCGACGCGAAACGAGTTATCGAGATTATCGTTGTCAAACGGGTGAGCGAACTGGGTGCCTCCATACTGCGTGCCAGTCAGGCTCATGGGTCCAAGATAGTCGACTACCGAATCGTATTGACGCCCTAGTGTCACTGAGCCGTACTGGTCTGTCGCGAGGCCCACCCAAGCCTGACGGCCGAACATACGGCCACCCTGGCCCAATTTTCCGTTGGTGATGCTGAAACCGTTCTCCAACGTGAAGATGGCATGCATACCGGAGCCGAGATCTTCGCTGCCGCGCAGTCCCCATCTGTCGGAATTGAGATTGCCACTGGTCGCCTGCACGTTGCTGTGACCTGTCGTGCCGCTGACATGTTGATTGTTCGTATACGTGACGCCGGCATCGAGAAGACCGTATAGCGTCACGCTGCTCTGCGCATGGGCCACCGTGGCCCACATTGCTGCAGACGCGAGAATTAGAGAATTGACTTTCACTTGATCATCCATCGGAAGTGGGGGAATTCGGCTCCTCTGGGTCATAGGAACCGCACGTCCCTTCCGGGCCCCGCCGCTGCGTCTGGTGCCTCGCCGCAAGATCCGGTAAGGGATCGAGCGAGTCTATCTTTGCAGTCCGCGCAATTTTTGAGCAACACTGAATTGCTCGATCGCCAGCAGCACCGGATTTCCACCGAAGGCTTGTACCGCTTGGCTGATACGATTGTGCGCCGTGGGAGATAAGAACTTTTTATGACGTCGCGTATCGGCTGTTCACCAGGCGCAACGCATTCAGTTCCGACAGACGAAATCGCCAATCCCGTGAACGCGCGCAGACGACAGCGCGTCACGCACTGACGGGTATGCGGCGAAATAGTAAAAAAGGCCCGCCGTGCGGCGAGCCTCCCTGACGTTACGGAGTGCGCGCGTATGCAGCTTGTGCGGCATCGTTGAGCGCCTGCCAGTTGAATCCTTCAAGCAACACCGCGAGCTGCAACGAGGACAGCGGCGCATTGCCCGCGTCCATCGGCGATCCCCTGGCGTCATCCGTGAGAGTCGTCTGCGTCTGCTTGGGCGCACTTACGGAACTGCGGTGTGATGTGACGGCCTGATCGATGGCAACGAGGCCAGTCAGGGTGGTGATGGCAAGAACGGTTCGGGTAGTGGCAGTAATGTGACGCAACATGTCAGGCCTCCATTCAAAAAAAGGGAAGTGAGCGAATTGCTTTCGCGTCATCATCAGGATAAGAGACCCAAGCTTATTGTCAGCTTAATAGCTGTAGATTTGTTTCACTGCCGTCTGTGAGACCGGCGAAATCCTGCTTTCGTGAGTGACCACTTCGGCCGATGAACCGTCACCGAGTTTGCTAGATTCAGTGACCGCTTTCGATGGATTGTGTTGAAAAAGTCTTGTTTTGGGTCAGGGCGCTGGAGTTGGCACGACGTTATCGAGTTGTGACGATCGGCGAAGCGGTGAACTTGGGCGAGGCAACGATCCTCATTTCTCGTCATGCAACTGCCTGGTTCATCTGCTTGCTTCCTGACATGAACCGCTTGGCCATTCTTCGCAGGTTTTGCGCAGTCGCTGCCATCAGGAACTCATCATGAGCACCGCTTGGACCTCGCAGTCGCAAACGGTCCAGTTTCAGGATGCGTTTGAGATGGGCAAAGAGCATTTCCACCTTCTTTCGCTCACGGCAAGATCGCTTGTATTCCGGCGTCTTCGCAATACGCCTCGTTTCGTCACGCGCAGCTTCATGGATGCTGCGGGCGATCTTGCGGAATGGTGTATTCGGACAGCAGCGGTCCTTCATCGAACAGCTCTCGCAGTCGAGCTGACTTGCCCGATAGATGATCGTGTCAGCCTTCGTGACGCGCGAGCGCGGATTCGTGAATTTGCGCCGATCACTGCGTAGTGCGTGCCCGGTGGGACAGCGATATTCATTGGCCAGTTCATCCCATAGGAACTCGCTGCTGGACAATGTATTGTCCTTGCGCGTCGTTTTATCCCAGACCGGAACATGTGGTGCAATCTCCTTCTCTTCGATCATCCAGGCAAGCATCGCTGCCGAGCCATACGCGGTGTCGCCTGCAAGACGTCGAGGTTTGAGATCATGCCGCCGCTCAACGCGGTCAATCATCGTCCTGGTTGATTCCACTTCGTGCGAACGGTTCGCGGGCGTCGCCTCGACGTCAACGATGATCCCTGCCTGCAGGTCAATCAGATAATTGGTCGAGTAGGCGAAGAACGGCAAGCCACCCTTGGCGGCTGTCCAGCTCGCGGCGGGATCCGTAAGAGATATCCTCCTTGGCGGGGTCGATGTCTCTGCCATCTCCGCCGCTTCGGTGCCCGCTGGATTCGCTTCTTCCAATGCTTCCAGATACTCGCGCACCGCACGGCTTTGTCCCTTGACGCAACCCCAGTCGATGGGCCCAGAACCCGGAACACCGCGTGCAGAGCTCGCGTCGGCTCTGATGATGCTTGCGTCAATCGCGAATCCTTCACCCTTTACGAGGCCTTCGGACATGCACCGACCCAGCACTGACTCGAACACATGGCGTAGTACATCGCTATCGCGGAAGCGACCGTGGCGGTTCTTGGAGAATGTCGAGTGTTCGGGTACGGCGTCCTCCAGGCCCAGGCGACAGAACCATCGATACGCCAGGTTCAGATGCACCTCTTCGCATAGCCTACGCTCGGACCGGATGCCGAAACAGTAGCCGACGATCAACATGCGGATCATGAGCTCCGGATCAATCGATGGCCGCCCCATCGGACTGTAGAACGGCGCGAGATGCTGGCGTAGATCGCGCAGATCAAGGAAGTGATCGATGCCTCTCAACAGGTGTTCGCGAGGGACGTGATTATCGAGGTTAAACGAGTAGAAGAGTTTGTCCTGTCCGCTGCCCAGTTGACCCATCATGACGAATCACTCCCGTCGATCGATGTCTTCCAGGATACCGAACATTCCGAACCACGGGCGACTTTTTCAACACAATCGATGTGCTACCGACGCTCCAGTGTCCAACCGCGGCATCACGTGAACGTCGCTTCCTGGCCGTTCTCGGAAGATCCGACCGTCACCTAGGTCGCCGGCCCGCTGGGCTCACAGCTTCGCTCAGTTCGCAGTCTTCGGTGTTAGTGGTTCGAGCCCGGTCCCCTCAATCGCGGGGGCCGCGTCCGGCGATGACAGAAAACGGATCAGCGCCTCTGCGCCCGCTGGATTTTTGGCATTGGTGGCGATGCCCCCGGAAAACACCGTGTACCTTTGTACCTCCGCGGGCAAACTGCCGACCACCGTCACCCCGTCCACCGGCAACAGTTCGACGATCTGCTGAAATCCGATCTCCGCTTCGCCGTTCGCGACGACACTGGCGACCCGCTCGGCCGGGATCATGCGGCTCTTGTTCTCCACCCGCCCCTCGATACCGAGACGCCGGAATAGTTCACTGCCGATGTAGACTCCATTCGCGTCGTCCGGATAGACGATCGACTTCGCGGCGAGCAGTGTGCCCCGCAATGCGTCGACCGAGCTGATATCCGGCTTCGGCGCCCCCTCGCGAGCCGCGATGCCGATTGCCGAGCGTGCGAAGTCCACCTTGCTGCCAGACACGACCTTGCCGGCGTTGATCTGATCGTCGAGCGCATAGCCGACCACGATCAGCACGTCTGCCCACTCGCCGCGCGCAAGTCGCACAGGGATGGCATTTGCGGCCGTGCCCACCACAGGCCCCCAGACGGTGACCAGCGTATCGCCGGCCGCCTCCTCGAATTGTGGCCCCAGTGCGCGATAGGCTGACGCAAACCCGCCCGAGATCATCACCTTAACTTCATCTGCCGATGCCGCGACGCTGCCCAACAATGCGCCCGCGACGCAGAATACGAGTGCGTAAACCTTCAGCTTGCGGCAAGTCACGGCCCCGCTCCATGTCGATCGGATGACCCAGCCCAGACATGCATCGAGTCTGGACGCCACTCATGATGTTAGCCAGCAGCGCGGCATCGCGCGCAGCACCGATGCCGCTCCAATTCGGAGTCCCTCGACGCCGCCGTTTGCGCGATGGCCACTGCGCACAACCATCCCTATGTGGGACGGGCTTCGTCGACGTCGCTTTCAGCGCCTCAAACGGGTACGACGATCACTTCGAATGGGCGGAATTCGTAGTTGACATTACCCACGTCATATTAGCCCGTCAGCGCTATGCGCAAATTTGGTTCGACCGAGTAACAGCGCTCAGATATTGCTTGGCACGACGGTCAGCAGGCGACCCGAAAGAGACCGTCATACCGCCGAGTGCCCAGAGGCACAAGTGCGATGCAAAGCCGCCTTTCAGTCTCGCTTACACCCGCCGCCTAGGGAAAGCCAGCGCGGGGAAGTCACTGTCTGCGCAGCAGTATTGGAGGCTGGAACGGTATTGAGGTGCGCTCACATGATCGCGCTAATTTGCCAAGGTACGAATTCGTTTTGTCCGTAACCGTGCTGCTCACTGCGAGAACGGGTTCCCGAGGCGACATCTAGCAGCAATTCGAAAAGAACGCGGCCTAGTTGCTCGATCGTCGCTCGTCCTTCCAACAGTTCTCCGCAGTTCAGGTCTATATCATCAGACTGTCGTTGCCATAGTGCTGTGTTCGTCGCAAGTTTGACGGATGGCGCCGGCGCGCAGCCGTAAGCTGAACCACGTCCCGTCGTGAAGCAGATCAGGTTCGCACCGCCGGCCACCTGGCCCGTAGCCGACACCGGGTCGTAGCCGGGCGTGTCCATAAACACCAGACCGCGCGCCGTGACCGGCTGAGCATATTCGTACACCTCGGTCAGATTGGTAGAGCCGGCTTTCGCAATGCCTCCCAGCGATTTTTCAAGGACGGTCGTCAAGCCACCTGCCTTGTTGCCCGCAGACGGATTGTTGTTCATTTGCGCCCCTTGCCGATGCGCATACGCTTCCCACCACTTGATGCGATCAATCAGCTTCCGACCCACCTCGGGCGTTTCGGCGCGGCGCGTAAGTAAGTGCTCCGCGCCATAGATTTCGGGCGTCTCCGAGAGAATCGCGGTGCCTCCGTGTTGCACGAGTAGATCAACGGCTGCACCAAGCACGGGATTGGCGGTGATGCCGGAATACCCGTCCGACCCTCCGCATTGAAGACCGACCGTGAGATGACTTGCACCGACCGGCTCCCGCCTCACGTTGTTCGCTTCGGGCAACATGCGCCGAACCAGTTCAATACCCTTCGCGATCGTCAGTGTCGTACCACCGCTATCCTGGATCGTGAACGTTCGCAAGCGGTCGTGTTCCCGGAGTCCCTGTGTCTCAAGAAGTCGCGGGATCTGGTTCGTTTCACACCCGAGACCGATGAGCAGCACGCTTGCGAAGTTCGGATGACATGCATAGCCGCCAATCGCGCGCTGCAAGATCGCTAGACCATCGCCTTCAGAGTCGATAGCGCAACCGGACCCGTGTGTGAGTGCCACGACGCCATCGACATTCGGGAACGCGGCCAGTTCTTCGGGATGGAAGTCGCGGCGGAAATGATCAGCAATGGCTCGTGCAACCGTGGCCGAGCAGTTCACCGAGGTGAGGATCCCGATATAGTTCCGTGTGGCGACTTGCCCGTCTGCGCGGACAATGCCCTGAAATGTTGCCGGCTCATTCGACGGAACAGTCGGACGCGCGGCCTGACCGAACGCGTAGTCGCGCGCAAAATCGCCCATCGCAAGATTATGGGTATGAACATGCTGCCCCGTGCGAATTGGCTGGCTTGCAAAGCCGATTACCTGGCCGTAGCGGTGCACCGCCTCACCCTGACCGATGTCATGTGTCGCCACTTTGTGCCCGGGTGGAATCAGTCCCGACACGGTCACTGCTTCCTTGCCGAGCACCATGCCCGACACAAGCTGTTCGAGCGCGATAACAACATCGTCGGCAGGATTGAGCCGTATGACACGAGCCGACATCGACGCGGTGGATGGCTCTGAAGTGTCGGCGATATTCAACGACATGGCACTACTCCTACGTTTCTCAGGGTAAAGGCCGGTCGCGCTTAGCCACGTGGGATTCGCGCGAAGGGCCATGCAGCGGTCCTCAGATGACGCTTAACCGCTCAGCCAGCGCTCCAGGGCGTTTTGCAGCGCGTGTACTCAAGTTGATAGAGGGTCGTGTCCGGTGCTGTCGCGCCGGCCTGGGGCAATGCCGCGAGTCCCGAAACGAAACGGTCCACCGCTGAACGGACATAGTCTGCCCGGCACCCTTCGACTAACACGATCCATGTCGGTACCTGGGTGCCTTCTGAACGCGCCTTCTTCTCCGCCGTTTCCACCTTGCTGATCTCCTCGTCGGCAAGGCAAAGGTGCACGCCCGTGATACCCGGTAGGTCGACGAGGGGCGGTAGGACGCGCTGACGCACACCCTTCACGACCTCCGCCCGTGCATCCGATGCAACGTCGAAGCGCACAGTCATGAGATTGGCACCCTGCCCAACACCGTCCGAATAGGCCACGTGACAGATTGAGCGTGCGACGCTCCGGAAAGAGGCGACCACCTGCTTGGTCCACGGCGTCGGCGTATTCAGCCGAGAAAGGTAGTCTTGCGCGCCAAGCACCTCGACCGTGTCAGCCTCGTAAAGATTGAAGTACTCGGGACCTGCATCCAATGCTATAAAGCGCCGACCGCGCCTGAACCCTGGAATCCCGGCGCGTTCGGGCATGTGCTCGCGATTGTGCCACTCGTAAAATTCGTCCTTCGCTTCCGGCAGCAGGTCATGCCAGATTGCGACGACGCCCGTTCCAGCAAGGCTCATATCTCCTCCCTTTGACAAATCGAATCGTCTTAAAGTGCCGACGGATACTCGCCGCGGCCCCACGCTGCGCCAAGCGTATCCACGTACTGCACAACCTTTTGTGCCTGCTCGCCGAGCCCGCTGCCACCGAGCGTCATGGTGTCGCCTGCTTTCAGGAAGACAGGCGGCTTCTGACCGAGGCCTACGCCAGGAGGCGTGCCCGTAATAATCACGTCGCCCGCCATTAAAGGCATGAAGCGGCTGAGATACGCCACGATGTGCGCGACGTTGAAAATCATCGTGCGTGTGTTGCCCGTCTGACGGCGCGTACCGTTCACGTCCAGCCACAGGTCGAGCACCTGCGGATCGGGAACTTCGTCGCGTGTCAGCAGCCACGGACCAAGCGGAGCGAATGAGAATCCGCTTTTGCCCTTGGTCCACTGGCCTTCGCGTTCGAGCTGATACGCACGTTCCGAAACATCATTCGCAAGACAGTATCCCGCCACATGGTCCAGCGCGTTGGCTTCGTCGATCTGCCACGCGGGTTTGCCGATCACCACGCCGAGTTCCACCTCCCAATCGAGCTTGCGCGCGTCTGCGGGCAAGACGACCGGATCGTTCGGGCCGCTGATGGAGCCCGTGTGTTTGTTGAACACCACAGGTTCGCGTGGGATCGGCGTGTCGGTTTCAGCAGCATGATCGGAGTAGTTCAGGCCAATGCACACGAGGTTACGGACATTGCCGACGCAGGTGCCAAGACGCGTCCCCGCCTCAACGACGGGTAGGCGATCCAGATCAAGTTCGCTCAGCTTTGCAAGGGCGGCTGGCGTTATGGTCGTTCCATCAATGTCGCTCACGATGCCGGTCAGATCGCGGATCGCGCCGCTCGAATCGATGATACCGGGGTGCTCCTGACCAGGCTGGCCAAAACGGACGAGACGCATCTAGTACTCCTATCAAGACAGAAAAGTAATCGGCAATGTGCCGAGGTCGCCGAAGCCGATATGCAACTCGCGACCAACTGGCAACTCCAGAACGCCCGCGTAGGACCCGGTGATCACAGCTTGGCCGGCATGCAGCCCGAGGCCGCGGACGCGAAGGAAATTGACGAGCCACACAATCGGCTGGAGCGCACCCCGGTCAGGGTGGCGTCCCGCACACATGACTGGTTCTTCGCCGACGCTGGCCAGACTGACGTCGAATTCGACGGGGAGATCGGCCAGCGTCGCGCCCTCCCGAGATTTAACGCGGGGGCCGATGACAAGGCCGGCATTGAACAGGCCGTCTGCCAGTAGTTCAGGGAACGACAGCGTTTCGGGATGCGAATAACGACTGCCTAGCAATTCGAGCGCGAGGTGCGTGTGCCCGAGAGCGTCGAGCGCTTCAGCTTCGCTGTAGGTTTCGCGCCGCGGCGGCAGGTCGCGGTTCAGCAGGCAGGCCAGTTCCGGCTCCGCCCTTACAGAGACACGCGGAGACCCACTCATGCGACATACATCGCCTCGATGAATATCGGCGTCGTAGATCGGCGCAGCGATGACCTTGCCCGGCTGCGGAAGCGCGCATTTCCATGCGCCGGTTCTACTCTCAAGGGCATCACTCACCTTTCGCTGGATCGCGAAGCCCTCGTCAACCGTTGAAGGCCGCAGTTCAACGGGGAGGCGCTCCACTTGCGTGCCTTGACGGCGCGCTGCGACGAGAATGCTTGCTGCCTTCTCATGCCAAAGGGCGACTCGCTGAGAAGCATGAACTGCGTCCGGCATCTCAGGCCGCCTCGTTGACGTGCCGATCGACGCTCTGTCGCGGCCAGACAGCTCCCAACTTCGCGGATGCTTCGCGCAGTAGCGCGTAAAAGGCGTCGTAACGCTCCGGCGGTATGCGTAAGACCGGCCCAGCAATGCTCATCGTCCCGACTACCGCCCCGTCAATCAGCGAGCGCACGGTCACGGCCATCGCGACGACACCTGGCTCGGCTTCCTCGACGACCAGACCATAGCCACGTTGCCTCGTCAGTTCGAGCTCCGGTATCAATCGGTCGACGCTATTAATCGCCTTCGATGTCCCTGCGCCGTTGGGCTGGCCGAGCCCCCCGCGCAGTGCGAGCCCGATTGCTTCGTCGTTTGACATTGTCGCCAACCACACCTTTCCGACCGATGTGGCATGCAATGCGATGGGACTATGCATGGACGGCGAATACATGAGACCGGGCGCCGCGCCTTGAGACGCAGCGAACCACGCGAGTGTCCCTTCATTGACGACCGTCAGCCGAACTAGCTCGTGACATTGCGCTGCGAGTTCGTCGAGAATCGGCTGCACCAGGCCCGGCAACCCGAGCCCGTGCAGGAACCGCTGACCAAGCAAAGAAAGCTTCAAGGTCAAGCGGTACTGGGAGGTCTGTTCATCTTGTTCAGCCCAGCCCTGCTCGCACAGCTGCGCAAGCACGCGATGGGCGGGGCCTTTCTCCAGCTCGAGTTCAGCGGCGATATCGGACATACGCATCCAGCGCGCTTCACGTGCGAGCAACTCGATCGCCTGAAGCGAACGGTCAACTGCTCCCTTGACAACTCTCATAATATGGGTAACATTGTTCTTACTGGAACGGTGTTACAACAATAACGGAACGGCGCCGAAAAGTCAATCCACGACGGAGACAAGTCATGAACGGAAGCACCCAAGCTGAGGCCCATCGTCAGCGCCAGTCGAAGATAGCCGCGGCCAGCGGCTGGATCGGCTCAGCGCTCGAGTACTACGACTTCTTTATTTACGCGACCGCAGCGTCATTACTCTTTCCGCAGCTCTTCTTTCCCTCTGGCAACCCGACGGTTGCCATCATCGCATCACTGGCGACTTTCGGCGTCGGCTATGTCGCCCGACCAATAGGCGCGATGGTGCTTGGCCACGTCGGCGACCGACACGGCCGGAAGACGGTGCTGATTTTCTGCATGTTTTTAATGGGCATTTCGACGATGGGCGTGGGACTCTTGCCCACGTATCAGCAGGCCGGCATCTGGGCTCCGGTGATGCTTGTCACCCTCCGGCTCATTCAGGGGTTCGCCGTCGCGGGAGAGGTCTCCGGCGCCAGTTCCATGATTCTTGAGCATGCACCGTTCGGCCGGCGTGGCTACTTTGCGAGCTTCACGCTCCAAGGGGTGCAAGCTGGGCAGCTCCTAGCGGCAGCGGTCTTCCTGCCCCTCGCGCATTACATGCCGAAGGACCAGTTCGCTTCCTGGGGATGGCGAATTCCGTTCCTCCTCAGTTTTGTCGTTATCATCGTCGGCTACGTCATTCGCCGCCAGGTCGAGGAAACTCCGGCTTTCTCCGAGGAGCAGGCCCATGGCGAAGTTCCTGCCTCACCGGTCGTCGAAGTCCTCCGGCAGAGTTGGGACGATGTCTTGCGCGTAATCTGCATGGCGCTCACCGCCGTCATCGCGCTTCTCGCTACGGTTTTCGGCGCCGCGTATGCGGTCCAGCCGGCCTACGGTATCGGCTTTTCTGCCGGCGTCTTTCTTTTGATTCCGGTTCTTGGCAACATCTGCTCGGTCATACTGATTCCCTTCGTCGGCAATCTCTCTGACAGAATTGGCCGCAGGCCGCCCGTTCTCGCAGGCGTCCTCAGCGCCGGGCTGCTCTCGTTCGCATACCTCTACGCCATCAGCATCCATAACCTCTGGCTCTCGCTGATTCTTTCGATGCTGATGTGGGGCGTTGCCTACCAAGGCTTCAACGGTGTCTTCCCGAGCCTTTTCCCAGAATTATTCCGCACGCGGGTGCGCGTGACGGGAATGGCCATCGGACAAAACGTTGGGACGACGCTTGCTGCACTGACGCCAACACTCTTCGTAGCTGTCGCGCCCCCCGGCTCCACCAATATTCCGCTGAAGATCGGTTTGCTGACGTTCGGCATTTGTCTTGTCGCCGCGTTCGCTGCTTTCACTACGCGGGAGACGTATCGGATCCGCCTCAACGATCTCGGCGACCGCGATGCGGTCCCGGTACCCAAAGTCGAGTACGAGCGCTTGCGCGGCGAAGCGATGGCCGGAGGAATCAAAACTGCCGATGCCCAGGATCTCGCAAATCAGATTCGCTCGTAGCCGTTCTGGCCGGCCCTACTCGTTGCGACCACTGTGTTGGTGCAACTTGGCATGAGCCGAACATAAACGATGCGACTGCGGCGCTTGCAAATCGATTGACACCGCACAAAGGGAACGCACATGCACAACGAAGACACACCCCGTTACGACGGCCCGCGCGAGCTCGCGCAATCTCTAAGCGCGTTTGCGCGCATCAGCGCGGCCGAGTCGCCCTGGAACCAAGAGGGCCTGCGCGCGGACTCTGAGTATCGCGACCTCGGACTCGCCGCGGTGACCGACGGTCGCATCGGAGCGAAACACATTCGTGCGCTGAAGCCGTTCACCGATCCCACTGGCTGGCACTGGCACGACATGACTGGGCACTACCTGTATGTGCTGCGCGGATCCGTGACGTTCCGTTTCGCCGGAGTGGAGGGCGACGTGACGCTTAACGCTGGTGACGGCCTGTCGCAGCCTGCCGGCGTGCCGCACAACGTGATAGGGCGCTCCGACGACCTCGAGGTCATCGAGATTAACGAGCCCGCTGTCTACGGGACTTGGGATCTGGACGTACCGCCGGCGCCTTGGAAGTGACTGTTTATACCCTTGGGGCCTTCTCGAGTGTCATGAGATCGCCAGTTCTCGGCGCATCCGACAGCCGCAGACGGCCCAAAGTCGAATTGAGCGCGTTGCGTCAAAGAGATGCGGTCTTCGTCATCAAAGGGGCTCGGTCGGAGATTGTATGTGTCCGACACGCGCTTGGTACGCCACATTTCCGAGCAGTCACGCAAGACTGCGCCTTCAGCCAACATCGAACACCAAACAGCCATGGATCCACATATCACAGGTAAATCGCGACTTTATGGATTAGTGGGCGATCCACTGACGGCAGCTAAGTCGCCACAATTGTTGAACCAGCTTTTTGCTGAACAGCGCGTGGACGCGGCTTGCGTTCCGTTCTGGGTGAAGGCGGAAAACCTGTCCGAGTTCGTCAGCGGTGCACGAGCGATGGGCAATCTCTCCGGCCTGCTCGTCACCATGCCTCATAAGCAACGGATGCTGGAATTTGTCGATGAACTAGATCCAACTGCCCGTCAGGTCGGCGCGCTCAACGTCATCCGTTGTGAAGCAGATGGACGTTGGGTCGGCGCGATATTTGATGGCGTCGGTTGCGTTCTTGGGATGCAGTGGGAAGGCAACCACCCGGTGAATAAGTCCGTGCTTCTCTTAGGCGCCGGAGGTGCGGGGAGCGCCATCGCATTTGCGGTTGCGTCCGCAGGCGCTAGCAAGCTAACCGTATCCGATGTCGACGGGCATCGGGCTGGCGACCTTGCGGCATCTGTTGCTGCTGAAACCGGCTGCGACGTACGTTCGGGGCCACCCGATCCGCAAGGCTTCGACATCGTTATCAATGCCACGCCGCTTGGCATGAAAGCGAACGATGCCATGCCAGTTGATCCTGAGCGGCTCGCGCCTGGCGCCATCGTCGTCGACATCATCAATGCGTCCGAGCCAACGCCGCTTCGCCGCGCCGCGCACGCGCGCGGGTGCCGTACCCAGGACGGGGGCCCGATGCATCAGGGGCAGGCTGTCTATGCACTTAAGTTTCTGGGATTCGATTACCGCCCCGATGGACGATCAGCACCGGACACGGCCCGCGATGAGTAAAAATTTCAAAGGAGAATACGCATGAGAGTTGCTTTACTGGAAGTCAGTCATTGGCATGTGCCACTCTATCTCGATGCGCTGGAAGCGCCCGGGATTGAAGTGGTTGCCGTGTCAGATGCGGAGGATGTCAAGGGCGAGGCAATTGCCGCACGATTCGGAAGCAAGCTGTACTCGTCGGCCTATGAACTGCTCGAACGTGAGGAAGTCGATTTCGCATTCGTGTTCGGGCGGCATTCTGAGATGCCGGCGCTCGCTGAGGCCGTGATCGCGCGTAACATTCCCTTTGCGCTGGAGAAACCGTGCGGCGTCAACATGTCGCAGATCACCCGACTTCGCAAACTGACCGAGGAAGCCAATCTTTATTGCGCAGTGCCATTGATCTTCCGGATGAGCGAGTTGCTCAGCTCGCTCGAAGATGCGGAGGGGCGCATACCGTCGGACTTCAACTACATGTCGTTCCGTTTCATTGTGGGACCGCCCAGTCGATACGAAGCGGCCGGTGCCGGCTGGGCGCTCGATCCTGTGTATTCCGGAGGCGGATCGACAATCAATGTGGCGACTCACTTCATCGACCTGTTCAGATTGCTCACTGGCAAGGAGATCGTCCGAGTCTCTGCCACGATGAACTCAAGAACGCATCAAACGGCCGTTGAGGACTATTCGCTGCTGACAATGCAAACCGAAGACGGCGTGATCGGCCTGGTGGAAACGGGATATAGCTTCCCCAGTACACCCGACGAGCAGCGCGAATTTTCTTTCACTCTTGCTTCGAACCGCATGTACGCGAAGTCTGGTCCGGACCGGATCGAGATCCGCGACAGAAATAATCTTTCTGCCGGCACGCGAAGCCGCCGCCTCCAGCTTGAGACCGACGTCTATTACCCCTTGTTTGTCAAGCGTGTGCTCGCCGAAAGTCGGACTGGCGCAAAGCCGATCGCATCGTTGCGGGATGCGGAGCTGATGATGCAAGTCATGGACGCGGCCTACGCCTCGGCCAAACAGGGCGGAGTGTCTATTAAACTGGATCCCGTTTCCTAGTCAGAAATCTGTAGCGTAGGAAAAACGCGAGACAGCCGACCTGCATGCGCCTAAGGATCGGTGTCAATCGCCGCAGCATGGGTAGCTGCTCGCAACCTGATGGATCTAGCGCATTAACGAGGAATTTCCCGCAGGTCTAGTTGTTCTAGTTTCATCTGGAAGCGGCGCGCCATACAACTACGTTAGTTGTCCGTACTTGATATGACGCACGAGCCGAAGAATGTAGTTGCAAGTAATCCGACGACACCAAGGGTCGATATGAGCGTACTCAAGGCGCTCGTACCGATCCGATAGGGCAAAAGCAATTCACGTGGACATAGAGGAGAATTTAATGAAGGGTTTCTACTTGAACAAGGCCGCCGTTGCCGCAGCAACGGCACTCGCGGCAGTTGCGCCGGCGTTCGCTCAAAGCAGCGTGACGCTCTACGGTATCGTCGATGATTCGATCGTTTATCAGAGCAGCCAGACGTCGCTCGGTTCGACGAGCGGTGGTCGCTCGAACGTCAAGATGGCATCGGGCATCTGGGCGGGAAGCCGCTTCGGCCTGAAGGGCGCAGAAGATGTGGGCGGCGGCACCAAGGCCATCTTCCAGTTGGAGTCGGGCTTCAACATCAACAGCGGCGCGCAGCAATACGCGAACGCGATGTTCGGCCGTCAAGCCTGGGTCGGTCTGACGAATCAGACCTTCGGTACGCTGACATTGGGTCGTCAGTACACGTCTTACTACACACTGATGGCGCCGTACAGCCCCACGAACTGGCTGACCGGCTACTTCGGCGCGCACCCGGGCGATCTGGACGCATTGGACACGATCTACCGCGCGAACAACTCGATCGTATATACCTCTCCGAAGCTCTACGGCGTGACGGTCAGCGGCTCGTACTCGCTCGCAGGCGTGCCGGACAGCGTGTATCGCGGTTCGACGTGGTCGGCGGCGATCCAGTATCAGCAAGGCCCGATCGGCGGTACGGTTGCGTTCTCGCGCATCAACAACTCGACCGTCGGCGGCGGCGTCTACGGTACGGATTCGACGATGAATACGGCTGGCCAGTCGGGTGTGTCGGCGGTGACGAACGGCTATCAGGGCGCGCAGGCGCAGAATCGCTTCGCGGTCGGCGTCGGCTACGTGTTCAACAGCGCGTGGGATATCTCGGCGACGTACACGAACGTTCAGTACATCCCGGGCGTGCTGTCGAAGTTCACTGACGAGCAGGTTTTCAACACCGCCGGCACCGTGCTGCACTGGAAGCCCACGACGGCATGGGACTTCGCTGCAGGCTACAGCTACACGTGGGCGAGCAAGGCGAACGGAATCGACGACGCAGCGTCGTACCACCAGTTCAACCTGTCCCAGTACTACGCGTTGTCCAAACGTACCGGGTTCTACGCACTTCAAGCGTTCCAGCGTGCGAACGGCCGTACGCTCGCCACGCCGACGTTCCCGGGTGGCCCGACCAACCGCTCGATCGCCGCAACGGCATCGATCGGCGACGGCTTCCAGTCGACTCCGTCGTCGTCGCGCAGCATGTTCGCAGCAGGCGTGGGTATCGTCCACCGCTTCTAGCGTCACCAGAGTTTTATCCTTATTGCGGCTACCGTTGCCACCACTTTCAATGCACATTGGATCCGTTCATGACCTCATATTCCAGCTATCTGCCTCACGATCTCGACGGTGCCCTGCTCGTTGGCCGCGTGTGGCGTCAAACGAAAAACGGCGCGGGACCGTGCGTCGTTGCGGTTCGCGGCGGGGAAGTATTCGATATCTCCCGCATCGCACCAACAGTGTCCGATCTTTTCGATCGCCAGGATCTCGTAGAACTCGTCCGGCAGGCTTCCGGCGAATCTCTGGGTCATGTCGGCAATCTGATCGAAGCCACCGTCGCCGCACAACGGAAAGACGATCAACCCTACCTCCTGGCTCCCTGCGATCTGCAAGCCATCAAAGCCTGTGGCGTAACGTTCGCCATTAGCCTTCTTGAGCGCGTCATTGAAGAGCAGGCAGGCGGCGAAGCTGCGAAGGCTGAGGAAGTGCGCGCTGCGATCACGCGTCTGATCGGCACCGATCTGTCGAAAATCAAGCCCGGCTCAGAAGCTGCCGCCAAGCTTAAGGAAGAGCTGCAGCGACGCGGTGCATGGTCGCAGTACATGGAAGTCGGAATCGGTCCCGATGCAGAGGTATTTTCGAAGTCGCAGCCTATGTCTTCAGTCGGACTCGGTGCCGATATCGGCTTGTTGCCTGCTTCGAAGTGGAACAACCCAGAGCCGGAGATCGTCCTCGCAGTCAACAGCAGGGGCGAGGCGGTGGGCGCCACACTGGGTAACGACGTCAATCTGCGCGACATCGAAGGCCGCTCCGCCCTGCTGCTGGGCAAATGTAAGGATAACAACGGCTCATGCGCGATCGGCCCGTTCATTCGCCTGTTCGACGGACGGTTCACACTGGACACGATTCGAGAAACGAGTGTTTCGTTGCGCGTGGAAGGTACCGACGACGGCTTCGTGCTTGAAGGCATCAGCCATATGCGGGAGATCAGCCGTGACCCTCTTGACCTGGTGAGTCAGACCTGGGGCAAGCACCATCAGTATCCCGACGGCTTCATGTTGTTCCTCGGCACGATGTTCTCTCCGATCAAAGATCGCGATGCGCCGGGTGGCGGCTTTACGCATCACCTCGGCGACCGCGTGACGATCAGCGCCCCTCCGCTTGGCGCGCTCGTCAACACCGTGTGGCTGTCGACCCAAATCGCTCCGTGGACATTCGGCGTGCGTGCGCTGTACGCCAATCTCGCCGAGCGCTCGCTGCTGAACCTCGGTTGATCAAGCAGATATTTACTCACTGACGGATTTACGATGACGCAATTCAAGAACTTCATTGGCGGCGAATGGGTCGATGGCAACGACTTCGCTCCTAATGTGAACCCTTCGGACACGAGCGACGTGATCGGCCATTTCGCACGGGCCAGCGCAGATCAGACACAGAAAGCAATCGCGTCTGCACGCTCAGCCTTTCGCACGTGGTCGCTCAGTACCCCACAACAGCGCTTTGACTTGCTCGACCAGGTCGGCAGCACCATCCTTGCGCGCAAAAACGAACTCGGTAAGCTGCTGGCACGCGAGGAAGGGAAAACGCTCGCCGAAGCAGTCGGCGAAGTGGGACGCGCCGGACAGATTTTCAAATTCTTCGCGGGCGAGGCATTGCGGGTCGGCGGCGAGATTTTGCCGTCCGTCCGCCCGGGACTGACGGTCGAAGTCACACGCGAACCGCTAGGCGTCATCGGTCTGATCACGCCGTGGAACTTCCCGATCGCTATTCCCGCCTGGAAGATCGCGCCTGCGCTCGCGTATGGAAACTGCGTGGTCATCAAGCCGGCGGAACTCGTGCCGGGGAGCGTATGGGAACTCGTCAAGATCATCGCCGAAGGCGGTGCACCGGCGGGCGTAATCAATCTCGTCATGGGCACGGGTTCGATCGTCGGCGAAACACTCGTCAAATCAGCTGACGTGGATGCCATCAGCTTCACGGGCTCGGTTGGGACCGGCCAGGCGATCGCCGCGAAATGCGTCGCCACCGGTAAGAAATTCCAGCTCGAGATGGGTGGCAAGAACCCGATGGTCGTGCTCGACGATGCCGATCTGGACGTCGCGGTCGAGGCCTGCATCAACGGTGCTTTCTACTCCACCGGCCAGCGTTGTACCGCATCTAGCCGCCTGATCGTGACGAGCGGCATCCACGACCGTTTTGTCGAGGCCATGCAGGCGCGCATGCGCAGTCTCAAGATTGGTAACGCGCTGGATGCGTCGACGCAGATCGGTCCCGTTGTCGACGCCAAACAGCTAGAACAGGACGAGCGTTATATCGAACTCGCACGTGCCGAAGGTGGTTCGGTGTTTGGCGGCGACCGTGTTCCCTCGGCGACCGAAGGATTTTTCCTGGCGCCCGCTCTCGTGACCAACACGACCTCGGCGATGACGATCAACAGGGAGGAAGTGTTCGGTCCTGTCGCTTCCGTCATCAAGGTCGCGGATTACGAGGAAGCGCTTGCCGTAGCCAACGACACGCCATTCGGCCTTTCCGCTGGCATCTGCACCATGTCGCTGGCTCATGCGAGCCATTTCAAGCGTCACGTACAGGCCGGTATGGTAATGATCAATACGCCGACAGCGGGCGTCGATTACCACGTTCCATTCGGCGGGCGCAAAGGTTCGAGCCTGGGTCCCCGTGAACAAGGCACCTATGCGCGCGAGTTCTATACAATCGTGAAAACCGCTTACATCGCTCCCGGGAACGTTTGACCAAGCGATAAAAACCGCGATAAATCGCCGATCCCTATGACATGCACGAGTGCTCGCTAAGCTCGACACGACCGCACGGGCGGCGTGAACGGTAACCGGCTACCCGGCAGCCGGTTACACGGCAGCCGATCACATGGCGGTTGAATGCTTATACAGTCAGCTGTATCGAGGAAACGTTCGACGGCCGCAGATCACCGAGAGGATGGCCACGTTCGAAGGTCCGCTGATCGGTTTGTAGCAGCCGCTCGAATGACAATCTTTGCGCGACTGCGAAAGGCTGTTAATGGCCGGCTACCGCCCCACAGGTTTTATATATGCCGGCGCACGGGAGGCGCCCGACTTCGAGGCAGCGAAGCCTCCTGCTCGCGATATGCTGCACGTTAATATTCGCCGGCTGATTTCCCCCTCACCCCGGGGATCTCCTTCGCATGTCCTGTTCGGGAGGGTGCTCAGGTGTTGCCCTGGTTTTGAGCTGCCTTCTCGATGGTGCGACAATCGAATAAGGACAAGCCACTCCTCAACACTGCACACCGTTGGTCCGTTCAATCTGAAAGGATAAGAACATGCGTCGATACATCTATCTCGCGGCATTGCCTGCCACCTTCGTTGCCGGCATGTTTGCATCTCATCTGGGCACACTGGCGTGGGCCCAGGCGTCAGACGTACCGCTAACGGCGCAGATCGTTGACCTGGCAGCCTTAACCGATGCCGATCTTGGTCCACAGATTCCGAACATGGGCACCTTGCGTTCGAAGGGTCTGGTCGTCACGCCGAGCGGGACCGTCGCAGTGCAGACCGGTAACGTACCCAGGCATACGCATAGAGGTTCTGACGAAATCCAGTATGTGATTTCGGGAAGCGGCACTTTCTGGCTAGGTAACGAACAGCGTCAGATCCACGCCGGCGACTTGATCACTATCCCGAAGGGAACCGTGCATGCGGGGTCCGAGCCGACCAGCGGCGAATTCAAGGTCATTTCTATCAAGCTGCCGCCGCAAGCTCCAGGCGACATGCAGATGGTTCCCTGACGTGCCGTCGATATCCGGCGCTCCCTGATCGACGCAAGACAAACACTCGCGCGATCGTCAGGATTGTGTTCACGGACACGCTCGAAATAATCGAGCGCGCGTTGCCGCCGGCCCGCGCACGCCTCGGCGAGGCCAAGCTGTCGATACGCGGCAACCTGTCATTCGCACGATCATGCCTTGACGTTGCTACGCTCAGAGAACGGCCGCTTACGAGAAAAGCGTGAGGCGGGACCCGACCCGGAGCGGTCTCCCGACTGGCTAGATAGCGGTCGTTCGACGGGCATGTTGGAAGCGATAGTAATACCCATGGACAGTCTGATCAGAGCCGTACTTCGAAGCAGCGTACGGCGCCAGCAATGCTGGCCTCCAGATGTTGACACGGTCAAAATGCTTTTTGCCGGTGCAACACCTCAGGCCCCGATGGCGTCTCTCACCGAGATTGCTCCGTTCTGCACCGCTTTGACTTCTTCGGGTCCAAGGCGGACCATTCCGCACTGGCCACGCAATTGCATCTTGCGGGAGCCCCCGCGTGCAATCTTCTGGCAGCGTGCCTTCGCGGACATCACGTACCCTTAACCCTTAGCATTGGACTGCTCTCAAAGCGACGTTGCACTCGATTTTACACACGTCTATGGAACCGTTTGAAGGGCTGCAACGTCGCTTCAGAAGAATCAATTAAGACGTTTCAGTTCACCATCGTCCGCATACCAGTCGATGGTTTTGCCGCTTATATTGATCGTCACCGCACGCGGTTCGCTGAACTGATCGAACGATTCGACACCCGTCTCGCGCCCCACGCCGCTGTTCTTGAAACCGCCCCACGGCGACGCCGGGTCGAGCCGGTGGTGATCGTTGACCCAGACCATGCCGAATTCGAGTTTGCTTGCGACGCGATGCGCGCGCGCGACGTCCTGCGTCCACACGGAAGCGGCGAGGCCGAACTGCGTGTCGTTGGCGATACGGATCGCGTCCGCCTCGTCGTCGAAGGGCATCACGACGGTGATTGGCCCGAACACTTCATCCTGACCGATTTCCGAACGCGGATCGACGTCATACAGCACGGTCGGCTCGATGAAAAAGCCCTGCTTCAGGTTGGACGGCACGCCGCCGCCCGTCAGCACCTTTGCACCCGCCGCCTTCGCGCGCTCCAGCATCGCGAGAACGCGCTGGCGCGAGCGGTCCGAAATCACCGGGCCGAGTTGGGTCTTCACATCGGCAGGATCGCCTACGCGAATACCCATCGTCTTCGCGCGGAAACGTTCGAGAAACGCCACATAGATCGACTTCTGCACCAGAATCCGCGCGCCGCACACGCAGGTCTGCCCCGCGCCAATGAAGGCCGCGAACGCCGCGCCGTTGACCGCGCGCTCCATGTCGAAATCGTCGAATAGCATCACCGCGCCCTTGCCGCCGAGTTCGAGCGTCGTCAACGCGAAGGTGCGTGCCGCCGCTTCGCCAATCGAGCGGCCGACTTCCGTGCCGCCCGTGAATACGACCTTGCGGATCAGCGGATGCTGCGCGAGCGCCGCGCCTGCCTCGCGTCCTTCGCCGTTCACGACGTTCACGACACCCTTCGGTACGCCTGCTTCATCCAGCAGACGCACAAGGCGCACAGTGGTCAGCGGCGTCTGCTCGGACGCCTTGATGACGACGCTATTGCCCGTGGCGAGCGCGGGCGCAAGACTCTTCGACAGAATCATCAGCGGATGATTGAACGACGTCATCAACGCGACGACGCCGAGCGGCACGCGCTGCGTGTAGCAGAGGTACGGCCCTTCGATCGGAATCACGTCGCTGCGGCGCGTCAGCGCAAGCGCCGCGAAATAGCGGTAGAACTGCGGCAGACGCGAAATCTGCGCGCGCGTCTCCGAGATCGGCCGGCCGTTGTTCAGCGTTTCGAGTTTGTAAAACTGTTCTAGATCCGCTTCGAACAGATCGGCGAAACGGTTTAGCACGCGCGCGCGTTGCTGGATCGGCATGTCGCGCCACGCGCCGCTTTCGAACGCGCGATGGCCCGCGCGCACCGCGCGGTCCACATCCTGTTGAGACGCGGCCGCGAGCGCGCCGATTACTTCACCCGTCGCCGGGTTGACGATGTCGAGCCTACGGCCGGTGTCGGCGTCTGTCCATGCGCCGTCGATGAAAAGCTGTGCATCGAGATGTGTCTGGTTCACTGTGTCCATAGAGATCAATTCCAGGTGGTTCACTTGAGAGGCGATGCATGCGCGTCAGTGCGCATCGCATCGCTTGCCTGTAGGTCGGCGGGCTGCAGGTCTTCGAGGCGCTGGCCGGTCGGCTCGACGCCGAGCCACGCAACCACGACGATCTGAATGACGAGCAGGCCGATCATTAGCGTCAGCACACCGACGATGCCGTGCTGCGCATACAGCGCGACGACGATAAACGGCGTGACGATTGTCGCGCCGCGACCCAGCGTGTTGCAGATGCCCGAGGCGCGCAGCCGGACTTCGGTCGGGAAGAGTTCGGGTACGTAAATCGCGAACAGCAGCGCGACAAGCACGTAGATCGGAATAGTCAGCAACAGGCCGACAAGGGGCAGCAGCAGCGGATCCGAGACGAACGGATAGATCGCGCCGAACACGATTGCCGCGAGCGACGCACCGATGATGGTCGGCTTGCGGCCCCACGAGTCCGCCGTCAATGCGCCGATTGCTGAGCCGATTGGCGCGCCGAGCGACATGACGAGCGCGAAGCCGAACGACCTCGCGATGCTGAAGCCCTGATGCACGAAAAAGGTCGGCAGCCAGGTGACGAAGCCGTACAGCAACGTATTGATCACAACGAGCGTCACGCAGCCCACGATCATCCGTTGCAGCATCGTGCCGCTGAAAAGCGATCCGAACGACAGCAACGTTGCCGCTTGCCCCGACGTCTTCGCGACAAAAGGCGGCGGCAGCGGCTCGCCGCCGCGCGCTTCGGTGACTTCGCTTTCGATGCGATTCAGGATCGCGCCGGCTTCCTCATGGCGACCAACCGAGTCGAGCCAACGCGGCGACTCGGGCAGCGACTTGCGCGCATACCAGACACCCAGCGCGCCGAAGCCGCCCAGCACAAACATTGCGCGCCAGCCGAATGCTGGAATCAGCAGCAATCCGATCAGCCCGGCGACCGGCAACCCGGACACGACGAACACGGCCATCAATCCTTGCAGCTTACCGCGCTTTTGCGGCGGCACGAATTCGGTCAGTGTCGAATAGCCGACGACATTTTCCGCGCCGAGTCCGAGGCCCATCACGAAGCGGCACGCGATCAGCACGCTCATGTTCGGCGCGAGCGCCGCACCGAGCGACGCGAGTCCGAACACCGCAAGATTTGCCTGATACGTGAAACGGCGGCCGAAACGGTCGCCGAGAAAACCGGTGCCGAGCGAACCGAGCATCATGCCTAGAAACGTTAGCGACACGAATAGCGCATTCTGGCCGAGTGTCGAGAAGCCGGTTTTGAGCGTTGCACCGAGCACGGTCGACGCGACATAGATGTCGAAGCCGTCGAAGAACATGCCGATGCCAATCAACCACATGATGCGCCGATGAAATCCCGACATCGGCAAACGGTCGAGCCGTGGCCCTGCGTTGACGTTCATGTCTGTCTCCTGTTGACCAGAGTTGGCGCTTTGGCACTGACTCCGGTCCCATGCAAGATGCTTGCTGCCGGCGTGCTGAAGAAACGCGAGCCTTCCCAGGATAAGTTCGCGCGCGCCATGTGCGGACTTCGATGGGTGAGCTTGCGCTCAGCGGCCCTGCATCAGTCGCAGGCTCGTGACGGTCAGCATGTCGGTCGCGCTGCGGAAGTTCTGTTCGATCGGGCTTTCCTCCGCCGACTGAAAGAACGCCTTGCACTGGCGCACGCCTGCATCGTCGAGCGCGAGGATGCGATCGGTGAGGGCGTCGGCGTCGCCGCGCAGCGCAGCAGCCTCGCAGACCTGCGTGATCAGCCCCGCCTGCAGCGCGGCGGCGGGCGTCAACGTGTCGCCGAACAGCACCATTGGAAACAGCGTCTTCGGCAAAGCGTAGCGGCCCAGATAGGCCATGATCGCGGCGGGCGGCAAGCCTTTGCGCATCTCGGGAAACGCGAGCGTCGCGCGTGACGACACTAGCGTGAAGTCACACAGAATCGCGAGTCCGAAGCCGAAGCCATGCGCATCGCCATGCACTTCCGCTATCGAAATCATCGACGTACCGCGCACGAGGCGCTTCAGTTCGATCAGCCGCGCGACTTCCGAACGGATCGACACTGCGTCGCGGCCGGCGCGCTCGCGTCCGGTACAAAACATGTTGCCGCTCCCGCGGATGCGCAGCACACGCGCGCTCGGCTCTGCGGCCTCGCTGCGTAACGCCGCCGTCATTGCCTCGAACATCAGGCTGGAAACCTCGTTGCCCGCGTCCGGGCGATTCAGCGTAAAACTCAGCACGTTGCCCGTTCGCTCGATCAAAACTGGCTGCGGGAATGGACTGCGATCCATAACTTCTCCTGTGTCGACCGGCGTTGACGCTTCAGCGCTTACTCCAGTGCCGTGCAAGTAATTGCGGGTGTATAATCTGTATACAGCGTATTCACAGAACCATGAGGTGTCAATGCCTTCCAGTAAAACTGCAATGAAAACTGCCGAAGCCGCCGCACCGAAGCACGCGAAAGGTGCGCATGCAGGCACACATTCGCTTGACAAGATCGCGAGCAAATATCACTCGCGCATGCGCACGGTCGATGCATCTAGCGACTCATTGAGCGAAGGCGTGGTGGTACCCGCGTTGCGCGAGGCGATCGTCGAGGGCGTGCTTGCGCCGGGCAGCCGCCTTTCAGAAGTTCAGGTCGCGAAGCAGTTGAATGTAAGCCGCACGCCGATGCGCGAGGCGTTCGCGCAACTCGAACGCGAGGGACTGGTGACGGTGCTGCCGCGTGTCGGCGCGTACGTGCGCGCCGTGACGCTGCGCGATGTCGAGGAGATTTACACGGTCCGCGCCGCGCTTGAATGTCTTGCCGTACAGCTTGCGTTGGAGCGCATCACGACACTCGGCATCGCGCAACTTGACGACGTGATCGAGGCGATGCAGGTGAGCGTCGATGCTGGCGATCCGGTGGGTTACGTAGAAGCGCTAGACCGCTTCTACACAATCGTGATGACGATCGCCGACAACCGCACGCTGCAGGACAGTCACGCTGGATTGATCGGACCTGTGCGCCGCCTGCGGCGCATAGCGATGGCGCGCGGCGGCCGTATGCAGGCGTCGTTCAGTCAAGCGGTCAAAATTCGCGATGCCATTGTGAACCGCTCGTCGAACGTGCAGGATTTGATGCGTGAACAACTGGCCGGCGCGTGTCGTGCTGCGCTGGACGTGCTGAACGACGCGAGCGAATAGTCAAGGAAACGAGTCATGCTCAATACGCAAACCACCCGCATTCTTTCCCGCTATAAAACCTGGGCGGACAACGTGCTGTTCGATTGCATCGAAGCATTGCCGCCCGGTGAAGCCGTCAAAACGCGGCAGACCTTGTTCAAGTCGATGATCGGCACGCTGAATCACATTTACGTGGTCGATCTGATCTGGAAGGCGCACCTCGAACGCAAGGAGCACGGCTTCACGACACGCAACGTGGTCGTGCATGCCGATCTACACGACCTGCGTGGCGCGCAACAGGACATGAACACGTGGTTCGAACGCTGGGCGGATGAACAGACTGACGCGTCGCTGGCTGAGACGTTGTCGTTCGCGTTCATATCCGGCGAGCGTTCGGCTATGTCGCGCGGCGCGATGTTCATGCATCTCGTGAACCACGCTTCGTATCATCGCGGCTGGGTTTGCGAAATGTTCTTCGACGTTCCCGCCAGGCCGCCCGCTACCGACCTGCCTGTTTTTCTTACAACCCACCCGGAGGCCAGTTTTCCGCCCCCTTCGCACGCGTCGCACGATCAGGTGAACGCATAGCACGAGGTGGGATGGGAAATCGACCGGATGAACGCTTGTAAAAGCGAGCGTGCGCAGGAGAGGGTGTGCTTGGGTTGACGGAGCGCGACTAGAACTGATGCCGGATTCCGATACGAGCGACCGCTTGATGACGATTCGAAGAAGGCGACAAATCGGCAATGTTCGCGACCGCCGCGTGGCCGGTCGAGTCGTCTCCGCTCGCCGTCTGCCATGCACCTGAAATATAGACATCGGTGCGCTTGGACAGCTTGTGATTCACACCGGCGGAGAGCTGATTGTATTTGGCGCCCCCAATGGTTTGAGTCACAGCGTTCCCTTTCAGGAAGTTGTAGGCCGCTCCAACCGACCAATCCGGGGCAATCAGGTACTGCAGGCTGACTTCCGCGTCGTTGAAATCCGCACTGCTTTCACTAAGCGTGGCAATGTTCGAGTAGCGAATGTTCGAATAGGTCGCGCCCACGACCACGTGTCCGAACGCATATGAACCGCCGGCCGCTACGACCTGGTACGTTCTTGCCGACGCATAGCCGCTGTAGATCGGGCTCGCGGTCAGCCCGTTCGACGTCGCGGTATCGGTTGGGTTGCTCCCTAACAAGGACGCCGCCGGATTGTTGACGTGTGAATATGCCACGGACATACCAAGCGGGCCTCTCGCAAAATGGGCTCCGAAAGAGTAGGCCTGATTGGTTGCAAGCGAGCCTGGCACACCGCCGAAGCTATAGAGACTTTCGAATCTCAAACCGCCGTAGTCGGGGCTCTGGTACTTGACTGAATTGTTCTGGCGACGTGTGAAGTTGAAATTGTCGAGGTCGCCGGGATGTGCCGCGTGATCCGAGCCAAGATTTGAATCACCGAACTCGTATATTCCGACGTAGTCGATGATGGGATCGTATTGCCGCCCGAGCGTCACAGTGCCATACCGGTCGCTCGACAAACCGACAAAGGCCTGTCGGCCAAATTCATCACCTCCTTGCGCGAGATTTCCGGTGTTGAGTTCGAAGCCGTTCTCGAGCGTGAAGACCGCCTTGAGGCCGCCGCCGAGATCTTCGGATCCTTTGAGTCCCCAACGGGACCCATTCAGACCATTGTTGGCATCGAGTCGAAACAGTCTGCCGCCGCTTTTGCTGCCGGCAACAGGCACATTGCTGATTGCTTCGAAGCCCTCATCAATGATGCCGTACAACGTAATGCTGCTTTGCGCATGCGCGGCAGGGACAGACACAACAAGAGCACATGTCACCAGGATTTTTTTCATTGGCAAACTCGCAGGATGCCGGCGTCGCCCGCAGCGCGTGGAGAGCGCAAGCAGGTCCGACATTGCCGAAGCGGAAGAAAGAAAAATCAAAGGCAATGGACGAAACGAGCGCCGGCTCAATTTATTCCGCAGATTCTTCAGAAAGCGAGTCCGTGACGGTTCAATCAGGACGTCAGCTTCCCGGCTCGACCCGCATCAGCCGTTCGTGCTTGTCCAGATGCAATGGCTGCTTGCAGACGTTGACTCAAAAAAAACTTTGCAGTGAACGGAATGTTTGCACCGGGACTGTGTTTGCACCTTCGTACACCAGAATCCAGCGCCCGCTTGCAGTCGTAAGCATCGACCGGATGATTGGCTGGGTATGGTTCGTCTTTCGACTCGTCATTGCGGCTGAGCGAAATTCGCGAATCTCATCCTTCACATATCTCGGAGAAGTCTCATGAAGTTGAATTCGTTTGTCCTCGCCGGTTTCGCCTGCGCCACGCTGCTGAGCGCAACGACGTCATTCGCACAGGACAGCACCGCAGCTCCGTCCGCACCGATCAAGAACGTCGTGCTGGTTCACGGGTTGTTTGCAGATGGTTCGAGCTGGGGGAAAGTGATTCCGCTACTGCAGGCAAAAGGCCTGCACGTGACGGCGGTGCAGAATCCGACGACCTCGCTCGACGCGGACGTGGACGCGGTTAAGCGCGCACTTGCGCAACAGGATGGCCCGACGCTGCTAGTCGCGCACTCGTACGGCGGGATGGTGATCAGCCAGGCTGGCGATGATCCGAAAGTGGCCGGTCTCGTGTACATTGCCGCGCGTGCGCCGGATGCCGGCGAGGACTATCCGGCACTGACGAAGAAATTTCCAGCCGCGCCCGCATCGGCGGGGCTTCAGTGGTCGGCCGACGGCTACGGCCAGCTATCCGAGCAGGCATTTTTGAAAGACTTTGCCGGCGATCTGCCGAGGGCTGACGCAGAGAAGTATTATGCGGTTCAGCAGCCCATTGGCAAGGCGATCACGATGGCGAAGACGACCGTCGCCGCGTGGCACGACAAGCCGACCTGGTATGCGGTATCGACTGAAGACCGGACCATCAACACCGATCTGGAGCGCTTCATGGCGAACCGGATGCACGCGCATACGATCGAGCTTAAGTCGAGCCACGTGTCGCTGCTGTCGCATCCGACTGAAGTGGCAAATCTGATCCTCGAAGCGACCGGAGAGCAGAAGTAGAGTGGCGCTTGCATCAATCAACGGTGAATGAATCTGCTAGCGGCTTCCTGATCAGCCGCCAGCTTCGCCGGCATGGTATCCCTCAGATAGTCCACCCAGCTGCGAATCTTTGCGTCCACGTATTGTCGCGATAGATACATCGCGTAAAGTCCCATCTCCTGCGAACTGTATTCGGGTAGAACCCACGCAAGTTCGCCGTTGTGCAATCCGCTGATCGCCGAATAAATCGGAATCAGGCCGATTCCTAGTCCTTCCCGTACTCCAGTGACAAGAGCCTCTGGTGTATTGACTTCCAGCAAGGCTGGCCGGAGTCGAATGGACTCCTCTCCGTTTGGCCCCTTGAAGGACCACACGTTCATTGGAGATTCGGGTGTGTTCAGGTGGATGCACGAATGCGCTTCGAGATCGTCTGGCTTGTGCGGGACACCATGGGTCTCGATGTAAGTACGTGATGCGCAAACAATGCTGAATGCACTACCGATTTTCTGTGAAATGAGCTCTGAATCCGATAATGCCAGTGCCCCGACAATTGCAACGTCGCAGCCGTCTTCGATGAAATCCGGCGTGCCATTGGCGAGCGTCAGCCGGACTTTCACTTCAGGATATAGCTGTTGATATGCACCGATCGCCTTGATGAGGTAGTGCTGTCCAAACCCGACCGGAGTGCGAACCCTCAGTTTCCCACACGGACGCGCATGTGCGTCACCAGCCTCCGCCTCAGCCTGTTCGATCAGTGCCAGAATCTGCATGCAATGATCGTAATATCGCTCACCAGCTTCAGTCATCGCGATGCGTCGTGTGGTCCTGTTGAGCAGTCGGGTTCGAAGGTGTGCTTCCAGATCCGAAACGGCGCGTGAGGTCTGGCCAGGAGTGGCGTCCATGCTGTTCGCCGCCGCGGTGAAGCTCCCGGCTTCGACGACGCGCACAAAGACGCGCATGTCTTGAAGTATGTCCATGCAGAGCTCCCGATACGAGTCCAACCGGCGCTTACGTTAAATTATCTCGATGGCCATGGCGGTGGCTTCGCCACCGCCGATGCAGAGGCTTGCAATTCCGCGCTTTCCGCCCGTCGATCTGAGGGCCGCAAGCAAGGTGACCAGAATGCGTGCTCCGGACGCGCCGATAGGGTGACCGATGGCACAGGCGCCGCCGTGTATGTTGACCTTGTCGTGATCGAGCGTCATGTCCTGCATGGCAGCCATCACGGCGACCGCGAATGCCTCGTTGATTTCCCACAAATCTACGCTGGACGTCCCCCATCCAATCCTGGACAGTAGTTTCTTAATCGCGCCCGCGGGAGCGGTGGTAAACAGTCTCGGCTCCTGAGCGTGGGTGGCGTGCCCGGCGATAGCGGCCAGAGGCTTGATCCCAAGTCTCTCGGCACTTGAGAGGCGCATCAGCACCAGCGCGGCGGCACCATCGGAAATCGAACTGGAGTTAGCCGCAGTTACTGTGCCATCGGTCTTGAAAGCGGGTTTCAGGCTGGTGATCCTGTCCAGTTTGGTTTTGCCCGGCTGCTCATCGTGCTGTACCAGAACTTCACCTTTTTTGCTGGAGGTCATCACTGGGATGACCTCCCACGCGAACGCACCGGACCGAATAGCGGCTTGGGCTCGTGTGGTTGACTTTATTGCGTAGGCATCCTGATCCTCCCGGGAGAATCCGTAAGACTCGGCGCACTCTTCAGCGAAGGTGCCCATTTGACGGCCACGGTCGAAATAGGCATCTTCCAGACCGTCGAAGGACATATGGTCGAGAATCTGTCCGTGACCAAGGCGGAAGCCCCCTCGTGCCTTCGGGATGAAGTAAGGAGCGTTTGTCATGGACTCCATGCCTCCCGCAACAATGACCTCGTTGCTGCTCGCCATCAGGAGATCATGGGCTAGCATGGCGGCTTTCATGCCGGAACCGCACACTTTGTTAACAGTGGAGCAGACCACCGAGAGGGGTAGCCCGGCGCCGATGGCCGCCTGGCGCGCAGGGGCCTGGCCGAGTCCCGCAGGCAGCACACAACCCAGGATGAGTTCCTGGACCTGCTCGGCGCTAATGCCGGCTCGCTGGATAGCGGCCTGTACGGCAACGGCACCGAGCTGCGGCGCCGTGCGATCGGAGAGATTCCCCTGGAAGCTGCCAATAGGGGTGCGGGCGGCTGAGACGATAACGACGGGATCTTTGGACATGATTCGTTCACTGAAAAGATGGATGCGGTTTATTTGGCGGCCATACGAATGGCGCCGTCGAGGCGGACGACCTCGCCGTTCAGGTATTCATTCAAGAGGATGTGCTCCACCAGAGCGGCGTATTCGGCTGGCTTACCCATCCGGGCTGGGAACGGCACCGTTTTGCCCAGCGCCTCCTGTACTTCAGCGGGCATGCCAAGCAGCATCGGCGTTTCCATGATGCCTGGAGCCACTGTCATAACCCGGATGCCGCAGCGCGAGAGTTCCCGCGCGAGTGGCAAGGTCATCGCCACAACGCCGCCTTTGGAAGCGGCGTAGGCTGCCTGCCCCACCTGTCCTTCAAACGCGGCCACGGAGGCTGTGCAGATGATGACGCCACGTTCGCCGGAGGGCACTGGCGGACAGGCGCTCATCATCTCCGCCGCATTGCGGGTCATGTTGAAAGTACCAACCAGGTTGATATTGATCGTCCGGGCGAACGCTTCCAGCTTGTGGGTTCCTTCACGGCCGATGACCCTTTCGGCGGGAGCAACGCCTGCGCAATTGATGAGTCCCCTGAGGTGTCCCATTTCCATGGCCGCCGCAAAAGCTGCCCGGGCGCTGTGTTCGCTGGCGACGTCGGTGGCAACGAATCGGGCATTCGGCCCTAGCTGTGCGGCGATGGCCTCACCAGATTCGGGGTTAAGGTCCGCCAGGACCACCTTGCCGCCCCGCTCGACGATCATCTTCGCCGTGGCCGCCCCCAACCCGGAACCGGCACCGGTCACTACAAATACGTTGTCTCTTATCTGCATGTCTGTTTTCCTTTCATGTGACGCTGCGCTGATGCATTCGTTACGTGGGTCGCTGACTGGTGTCTGGATTCGCTCCCGATGCACGCTGCTAATCCGAATAAAACGTAGTAAACGAGCCGACCTCCGCTCTTTCCGTGACGAGGGTGTTCTCGATGCGCGAGGCATCCGCAAATCCGAGACTCATGCCGACAACAAACCTCTCACCTGTCTCCAATCGAAGTTGATCGGCAATGACCTTGTGGTACTTCATAAATGCTGCTTGAGGGCATGTGCTCAAGCCATGAGCACGGGCAGCGATCATGATGTTCTGCAGGAACATGCCGTAGTCGAGCAGGCTACCCTGCTGCATGACGCGGTCGATTGTGAAAAACAGGCCGACGGGCGCGTCAAAGAATTGATAGTTGCGGCTGTGCTGGGCCAGCATCCGTTCCTTGTCGCCCTTTTCGATTCCAAGCAACCCATATAGCTTCCAACCCACAGTCCGTTTTCTTTCAAGGTATGGAGATATCCACTCGCGCGGGTAATAGTCCCACTCGTCCGTGCATGTCTCGTCTAGTGCCGAGTCGTCATTAACCCGTTGGATCGCGGCACAGATACGGTCTTTGGCGTGCCCCGTGACGACGTGTACGCGCCAGGGCTGAATGTTGACTCCCGTGGCAGCGAAGCGCGCTACGTCCAATATCGATTCCACCGTCTCCCGAGGAACCGACGTGGGCAGAAACGCCCTGACGCTGCGACGCGACAGGATCGCCCATTCGATGGCCTTGCGCAGCGCATCGGCGTCCATCGCCGGTGGTGTCTCACTTCTCTTCATCTGTCACTCCATCTGTCTTCAACGTCAGCAAACTCAAGCAACTTCCCTTCACGGCAGCATTGCCTTGCGAGCAAGATTAGCCAGGGGGAACAGGGCGTGTTGTCTCGAACATGACAATTGGCATCCAGCAACCCGTCGTCCCCTACGAACCCAAGGAGTGTCCTGTTCGAGACAGTTCCATTCCGGCGCAACGGTTAGATTTGATGCGACATCGCAAGGTTTGAGCGATCCGATTCAGAGGTTGCACCTACGCACCACCAATGCCCGGAACACTTTCACATTCATGTGAGGAGACACGACATGGCCACTAAAATCTACGAGCGCGGCCTCGATCGAAACGAAGCCAACTACGTGCCGCTGACACCGCTGCATTCATTGGATCGATGCGCCGATCTGTTTCCGGAGCGTATCGCCATCGTGCATGGCGAGATGCGTCAGACCTGGGCGGCGACGCGCAGCCGCTGCCGCCGGCTCGCCAGTGCGCTCGTCCGGCGAGGTGTCAAGCGCGGCGACACCGTATCGATCATTGCGCCTAATACGCCCGCGTTGGTGGAGGCGCATTTCGGGGTGCCGCTCAGCGGAGCTGTTCTCAACACGATCAACTGCAGGCTGGATGCCGACGGCATTCGGTTCATCCTGCTTCACGGGGAATGCAAGGTCCTTTTTGTGGATCGCGAGTTTGCCGCCCTTGCTGCGAACGCACTCGAGCATGTTCCAGACAGGCCACTCGTGATTGACATTGCGGATCTCGAAGCGCCGCCGGGGGCATCGATAGGTGAGCTCGACTATGAGCAGTTGCTCGGAGAGGGAAATCCGGACTTCGAAGGCGTATGGCCCGCGGATGAAAGGGACGCTATCGCATTGAACTATACGTCTGGCACGACCTCCGACCCGAAAGGGGTCGTGGTCAGTCACCGTGGGGTTCACCTGATGAGCATGCTCCAGTTGATTGACTGGGGCATGCCGCGCGGGCCGGTGTATCTCTGGACCCTCCCAATGTTCCACGCCAACGGATGGTGCTTCGCCTGGGCAGTCACAGCAGCGGGTGGCACCCATGTCTGTCTGCGCAAAGTCAATGCCGCAGGAATATTTCGAGCCATCCGCGAGTACGACGTCGATCATTTTTGTGCAGCGCCAATCGTCCTGGCCGCACTGGCAGACGCGCCCGCCAGCGAGCGTAGCCCGTTACCTCGCGTCGTTCGCGTCCGCACGGCGGGGTCGCCACCTCCGGCAACCGTATTGAAATCGGTAAGCGAGTTGGGATTCGAGGTTGAGCACGTATACGGCATCACCGAATCCTCCGGCACACCGGTCAGTTGCTTCATCCAGGCAGACTGGCACGCATCGACAAACGAGGAGCAGGCGCGCCTGAAGGCGCGGCAAGGTCAGCGGGCCGCCGGACTCGAAGCCATGCAAGTCGCAAATCCCGCCACGCTTGAGCCCGTTCCCGCGGACGGGAAGAGCGAGGGAGAGATATTGCTGCGCGGCAATGTCATGATGAAGGGCTATCTGAAGAACGAGGAAGCGACCCGAAACGCCTTCGAGGGTGGCTGGTTCCACACTGGAGATATTGCCGTGGTGCACCCGGACGGATACATTCAGATCACGGATCGATCCAAAGATGTCATCATTTCGGGTGGCGAAAATATTTCATCGATCGAGGTCGAGGATGTATTGCACCAACACCCAGCAGTACTCATCGCGGCGGTGGTCGCGCAGCCCGATGTCAGGTGGGGGGAAGTGCCTTGCGCATTTGTCGAGTTGAGACAGGGTGTCAATTCACCTTCTGAACGAGAGCTGATTACGTTCTGTCGGGAACGGCTCGCACACTACAAGTGTCCTGTGAGGATCGTATACGGCGCGTTGCCAAAGACAGGCACAGGAAAAATTCAGAAATTTCGGCTTCGCGCGCAGGCTGGCAGCCGGGAAGCCATTACGAAGCTGTCTGACGCGTAGTCACGAATGCGGCCCAATCAATCTTCGGAATGCGCAAAATCTCGAAGCCCTGTTAGGTCAAGAATTCGGACTGACCCATATTCGATCGTTAAAAGCCTCGCATCAGCGAGCTCGTGAAGCGCCCGGTTGGTGTTCTGCCTGGAAAGGCCGGACAAACGTCCAATTTCTTCTTGCGAAAGACCCAGCATCAGATCAGCGACGCCAAAGAGTTGCGGATTGAACATTTCAGCGAGACAGAAAGCGACTCTTGCAGACGCTTTCTGCAAACGGAGGTTTGCAACCAGACCGACGTAGTAGCCGCACCGGGCGTTGAGTTGATTGATGACAAATCGACTGAACGAGTGGCTATTGTCAAGCAGCCACTCAAATGTGCTGCACGGTATAAACCCGACTTCGCTGTCACGCAGCGCTACCACCGAGTATGGGCGAGGCTCATCCTTTAGTAGGGCTCCCTCCCCGAACCAGGAACCCGCCGGCACGCCGGCGAAGGTTGTAGCCCGCCCACCTTTAGAGACCGTATCGACTTTGACTAACCCTTCGATCACGCCGATCCAATGATCCGCAGGGGCTCCGCGAAGACAGACCAGGGCGCCGGCAGAAAACGATCGTTGAAAAGCATCTTTTTGGACGCGAGCGAGCTGTTCCTGTGTCAACCTGGCCGACCAGGCGGAACGCGATATGAAGCACTGCAACTCAACTGACAGGGGCATAGCCAGGTTAGGTTCGAAGGGTCCAGAGGCATTAGTTTAACCATTTGCCGGCCGACGTTGCCAATGACCCGATCGGCCGAAATCTGCTCGATGGTCCGGTCCGGAGCAGTAGCCAACGTTCGACCGAGCACTCGATGGCGTGGGCCAACGTCCGTAGTTGTCCGAGTCCAGCCTGAATCGGCTAGGCCGGACGTAACGCCGCCGACCGGAAGCCGACGGTCGTTCGCCGCGGGTATGGCCGCCGAAAAGCGGTCGCTCTACGCTGACGCTGAGCCGCAGACGGAGGTTCGCCTGCGGACGTCGGCTCGAGCGCCCGGCTGGATGGCAACTCGGCGGTTCCGTATGTGGCCTTCACTTCTTCGCCTGCCAAACCGACTCGCTCCAGGTCGGTGCCGCTGCCCGGATGATATCGAGGACATTTGGCGGGACGTCGCCCGCTCCGGTGAGTTGGCGCACCTCCAGTACATCGTCCGCGCCGAGACCGGATGGCGCGCGCAATGCCCAGGAAATCGCCTCCTCAAGAGATCCAACTTCGATGATGTAAAAGCCACCGACCAGTTCCTTGGACTCTGCAAACGGGCCATCGACGATATACCGTTTCCCCTTGCTAACCGCAATTCGCGCTCCGGGCGCTGCTGGGTTCAAGCCTTCGGAAGCCACCAGGACACCGGCCTTGTGCATCTCTTCGTTGAACCTCATGTACGCCGTGAGAAGGGCCTCGTCCAAACCGCCGCCGGCATCCGGCTCCTCATTGTCTGCGCTCGCTTGGGCTGTGATGATGAATCGCATCGTCGTTCTCCTGAGTTGAATGGTGCTTCAGGACCACGACGAACGAAGGGCTGTCGAATCGACACGTTGCGGCCAATTTCGATGATACATATCGCAGCCCACCAGGCCGATGCCGAGCGCCTCTGTGAGACTTGAAATCACAGGGATTCCAGCGTACCCGAAAGAAGACGTTCACGAAGGGCAGCCAACGGCCAAACGCGGGCGAATGCCAAACTGGCGTTGCGGCCTGCCTGTCATCGATCTGCATCCGGCGCCGGTCGACCCTGAGGCGCCCTTCGGGCACGCACAAGGTCGGCGGCAGCTTCCTGTGCGAAGCGGCCACCTGAACGTCCAAGTTACAGCTCGTACGAATGACGCGTAATGGCCGCACAGAGCCGAATGACAACCTGCTCAGCTCGACCCTTTATAGCAGCCGGTCGAAGTATCTCCCCAGCGGACGCTCAGATTCCGACTCAGCCTGCCACGCCACAAATCCGAATGGTCCGTGCGCCCGCATTCAGCTTGTCTAGATAGTCTGCCCACAACTGCATCATCACCCGGCGCTCCCTGATGAACTTGGTCCGGTTATACGCCGAGCCACGATTATCCGGTACTGCATGTGCGAGTTGATGCTCGATTGCCTCTGGTTTCTGCTCCAGTTCCTCGTGCAGGAGGGTACGGGCCATCGCGCGAAAACCGTGGCCGGTAATTTCCGTTCGGGTGTCATAACCCAGTCGTCTGAGTGCAGCATTGATCGCCGCTTCGCTCATTGGATGCAACGTCGAACGAGCGCCGGGAAAGACAAAACGCCCCTTGCCTGTCAGTGCTTGCAACTCCCGCAAGAGAGCCACTGTCTGGGTTGCAAGCGGCACCAGATTCTGAGTCCGTGTCTTTGTCACCAGATAGCGCCACTCCCCCTTATCCAGGTCGAATTGCGCCCACTCGGCCCGACGAAGCTCGCTTGGCCGCACGAACAGCATCGGCGCAACCTTGAGCGCGCAGAGGACGGGAAACGTCCCCGAGAAACCGTCGAAGGCCCTGAGCATTTCCGCCACCTTGGCGGGTTCGGTGAGCGCAGCAAAGTGCTTTTCTATTGGAGGCGGAATCGCTCCGATCAGGTCTTTTGCTGGATCGCTCTTTGCCTTGCCTTCCTTGATCGGATATCGGAAAACGCGGCTGATTTCACTGCGCACCCGGTGCGCTGAATATCGCGCCCCCCTCCTATCGATCCGCTTGAGCACCAGCAGAATCTCGGGCGCGTCGATCTCGGTGATGGGACGCTTGCCCAGCCACGGGAATACGTCGTTTTGCAGACGGGCGAGCGTCTTTTCGTGCTGACCAATCTGCACGACCGATTTGCGCTCCTCCAGCCAGTCGCGGGCTACGGCCTCGAATGAATTGTTGGCGTTGAGTCTTGCGGCTCGCTTATCAGCCTTTTTGACGTCGCCTGGGTCTATCCCCGCCGCCAGTTGTTCACGCGCCGCACTTCGCTTCCTGCGCGCTGCTGCGAGCGATACGTCAGAGTAGATGCCCAGCGCCAAGCGTCTTTCTCTACCACCGAATCAGTATTTCAGGCGCCAGTATTTCCCTCCCGACGGCGCAATCTCCAGATACATCCCGCCACCGTCGGTCAGGCGATAGACACTCTCACGAGGGGCTGCGCTACGCACAGCAATGTCAGTCAGGGGCATGAAGGCCTCCTGGGGGCTTTTTTTCAAGGACGCCGTTTTTTACACCAACATGCCCCCTAAGATGCCCCCAGAGGTCAACGGAACTCCGCGGTTTCTCCAGGAAACAAAAAAACCCTCGAAGCATTGCTGCATCGAGGGTCCAAGGAATTTTCTGGAATCTGGTGGAATACTTCCTGGTGCCGGGGATCGGACTCGAACCGACAAGCCGTGAGGCGGCGGATTTTAAGTCCGCTATGTTTACCAATTTCATCACCCCGGCAGGGGTCAGAACCACGCTGGACGCGAATTCTACCATTGCCAGGCGGACGCACCAAACCGCCGCAATCCAGCCGCGACCCATCCTCACCCTCTCCCGCCAGGCACAAAAATTGGAGTCATCCGCAAGTCACAAACATTCCTGATAATCCGCTGACGAAAACGTTTACATAACGCGCGGAAATCATGATCCCAACGATCAAAGACGTCGCCGCCCACGCGGGCTTCTCCATCGCCACGGTCTCGCGCGCGATCAACGCGCCGCACACCGTGAATCCAGTCACGCTCGATAAGGTGCGTCAATCCATCGATGCCCTTAACTTCCGTCCCAGCCCGCTCGGCCGGCAGTTGCGCGGTGAGCGCACGCGCCTGATCGGCGTGATCCTGCCGACACTCGCCAACCCCGTGTTCGCCGAATGCCTGCAAGGCATCGACGAGCTCGCCGCGGCGCAAGGCTACCGGCTCATGCTGATGACCACCCAGTACGATGCCGACCGCGAACGCCACGCCATCGAAACGCTGCGCGAGCATCGCGTGGAAGGCCTGATCGTGACCGTCGCCGATGCCGACACGCATCCGCTGCTCGACGAACTCGACCGCGCCGGTCTGCTCTATGTGCTGATGCATAACGACACCGTGCGGCGTCCGTCGGTTTCGGTCGACAACCGCCTCGCTGCGTTCGATGGCGTACGCATGCTCATCGCGCACGGCCATCGCCGCATCCTGATGCTGGCGGGCACACTCGCCGCTTCGGACCGCGCTCGCCAGCGGCATCTCGGCTACGCGCAGGCGATGCAGCAGGCCGGCCTCACCCCTGCGCCCGCGCTCGAAGTCGATTTCAACGCCGACGAACTGGCGCCGTCCGTGCTCGCCCATCTGACCAGCGGCCCGAACCGCCCGACCGCCCTCTTCTGCAGCAACGATCTGCTCGCCATGGTCGTGATGCGCGGCCTGCGCCGTGCGCGTCTGCAGATTCCGCACGACATGTCGATTCTCGGCTTTGACGGACTCGCGATGGGCGAATTGCTGTCGCCGCCGCTGGCAAGCATCTGCGCGCCGAATCGCGAGATCGGCTGCGCCGCCTGGCGGCGTTTGCTGGCCCGCGTAACTGGCAGCTACGAAACGCTAGGGGAAACGTCGCCCACGCTGACCTTGCCGCACAGCTTGCGTGAAGGCGCCACCATCGCGGCGATTTCGAACCGCACAGAAACTTCGGTGGCGACCTGAAGGCCGTTTGCATAGTCGCTTGCGTAAGCATCCAATTCAAACCCCGAACCACCCGCTCTCGTCCTCTCCAGGAGACCCGCAGTGATCCGCTCTTCAACACGTTTTGCGTCTTCGATCAAACCGCTCTGGCGCCGTCTAGCCCGCACCACGGCCACCGCGCTGTCAGCCGGCATGATCGTCACGGCCGCGCTCGCCGCCCTCGCACCGCAAGCTGCCCATGCCGACGAAACCGCGATCTGCTACAACTGCCCGCCCGAATGGGCCGACTGGGCGAGCCAGATCAAGGCGATCCAGCAAAAGACCGGCATCCGCGTACCGTTCGACAACAAGAACTCCGGCCAGTCGATTGCGCAACTGATGGCCGAGCAGAAGAGCCCGGTTGCGGACGTGGTCTATCTCGGCGTGTCGTCGGCGTTCCAGGCGAAAGACAAAGGCGTCATCCAGCCGTACAAGCCCGCGCACTGGGACGACATTCCGGCCAACATGAAGGACCCGCAAGGCTACTGGTTCACGATTCACTCGGGCACGCTGGGCTTTTTCGTCAACAAGGACGCGCTCGAAGGCAAACCGGTCCCGCGTTCGTGGGCCGACCTTCTGAAGCCTGAGTACAAAGGCATGATCGGCTACCTCGATCCGTCGAGCGCGTTTGTCGGCTATGCGGGCGCAGTCGCGGTGAATCAGGCGCTCGGCGGCACGCTCGATAACTTCGAGCCGGGCCTCGACTGGTTCCGCAAGCTGAAGGCCAACGCGCCGATCGTGCCGAAGCAGACCGCCTACGCGCGCGTGATGTCCGGCGAAATCCCGATCCTGCTCGACTACGACTTCGACGCCTACCGCGCGAAGTACAAGGATCACGCCAACGTCGAATTCGTGATTCCGAAGGAAGGCACGATCTCGGTACCGTACGTGATGAGTCTTGTGAAGGGCGCGCCGCATGAAGCGAACGGCAAGAAGGTGCTCGATTTCGTGCTGTCGGACGAAGGCCAGAAACTGTGGGCCGACGCCTATCTGCGTCCGGTGCGCGCGAATGCAATGAGCCCGGAAACCGCAGCCAAATTCCTGCCCGCAAGCGACTATGCCCGCGCCAAACCGGTCGACTTCGGCAAGATGGCCGAGAAGCAGTCGAGCTTCGGCGAGCGTTATCTACAGGTGATGCATTGAACGACGTCACGTTCCCGCTGCGCTGGCGCATCGCCTTGATCGCGCCGGCGCTGGCGGTTTTCATCGCGTTCTGGCTGTTGCCGATGGGCGCGCTCGCGCAAATCAGCGGCGACGGCCACGCATTCGCGACCTATCGCGCGATGCTGACGAATCCGCGCTACATGTCGAGCCTCGGCGCGACGGTTATGCTATCCGCAGCGGTCACGGCGACGACGCTTGTGCTTTCGGTGATCGCCGGTTTGCTGCTGGCGCGCCGTGAGTTCCCACTCAAGCGCACACTGCTCGCGCTGCTGACATTTCCATTGGCATTCCCTGGCGTCGTGGTCGGCTTCATGGTGATCATGCTGGCCGGACGTCAGGGTTTGATCGGCGCGTTGTCGCTGAAACTCACGGGCGACCGCTGGGTGTTCGCTTACTCGATGAGCGGCCTCTTTCTCGGCTACCTGTACTTCTCGATCCCTCGCGTGATCGTCACCGTGATGGCGTCGGCGACCAAGCTCGATGCCTCGCTCGAAGAGGCCGCGCGTTCGCTCGGCGCATCGCCGTGGCGCATTACGCGCGACATCGTGTTGCCCGCCTTGTCGCCGGGCTTGATCGCGGCCGGCGCGGTATGTTTCGCGACCGCCATGGGTGCCTTCGGCACCGCCTTCACCCTGGCCACCGACATCGACGTATTGCCGATGACCATCTACACCGAGTTCACACTGAACGCGAACATGGTGACGGCCGCGGGCCTCTCGATCGTGCTCGGCATCGTCACATGGGCCGTGCTGGCGTTCGCTCGCAGCGTGAGCGGTTCCGCTGTCGCGGCAAGCGCATGAGCGGTGTGTCCAAACCCGATGAAAAGACTTCGATGAATTCCATCACTGCTCCAATCAAGCAGCCCGCAAAACCGCGTGCGCGGCGCCGTGGGTTGCCCACATCACGCACGTGGCTCGCAGCCGGACAGTGGTTCGTTACGCTGCTGCTATGCGCGTTTCTGATCGTGCCGGTCGTGATGTCGATCATGGCCGGGCTCACGGTGAACTACTTCAAAGGCGTATCGAGCGGACTCACGCTGCGCTGGCTCGGCGAAGTGTGGACGCAGTATCACGGCTCGGTATTTCTCTCGCTCGAAGTGGCAGCGATGACCTTGCTGATCACGCTGCTGACCGGCGTGCCCGCCGGCTACGTGCTGGCGCGCAGCAAGACGCGGCTCTCGCGCATCATCGAAGAGTTTCTGGTGCTGCCGATCGCCCTGCCCGGTCTCGCTTCCGCGCTCGCGCTGCTGGTGGTCTACGGCGGCTTCACGATGTTTCGCATGAGCGTCGCGTTTATCGTCGTCGGGCACGTGGTGTTCACGCTGCCGTTCATGGTGCGCGCGGTTGCGGCAGTGTGCGCGAGCAGCGATCTGCGCACACTCGAAGAAGGCGCGGCGAGCCTCGGCGCGAGCTTCTTTCAACGCTTCGTGACGATCGTGCTGCCGAATGCGCGGCCGGGGATCGTCGCCGGTGCGTTGGCGGTGCTGACGCTCTCGATCGGCGAATTCAACCTCACCTGGATGCTGCATACGCCCGACACCAAAACGCTGCCGGTCGGTCTCGCCGACACCTATGCGTCGTTACGCATCGAAATCGGCAGCGCCTACACGATTCTGTTTTTTATCATGACGATGCCGTTGCTCGTCGCGATGCAATGGCTCGGCGTCGATGCGACCGGCCAGCGCAGCGCGGGCAAACAACGCACCGCTGCCTCCCGTTCAAAGCCTACACCGACGTCCACGCCATGAAACTCGACTCCGTTCCCATCACGCTCACACAGTGCGCGAAAACGTTTCGCGGCACGCGTGTGCTCGAACCGCTCGATCTGCACATCGGCGCCGGTGAGACGCTGGTGCTGCTCGGCCCGTCCGGTTGCGGCAAGACCACCACGCTGCGCATGATCGCGGGCCTCGAGACACCTGACGCCGGCGGCAGCATCGCGTTCGGCGACGAAGACGTCACTGCCCTGCCGATCGAAAAACGTCAGGTCGGCATGGTGTTCCAGAGCTACGCGCTGTTTCCGAATCTGACCGTGCGCGGTAACATCGGCTACGGCCTGAAGATCAAACGCGTGCCGGCTGAAACCGCACGGCAACGCGTCGACGAATTGCTCGCGATGATGCGTCTCACCGCGCACGCGGACAAACCCATCGATCAGCTTTCGGGCGGCCAGCGTCAGCGTGTTGCATTGGCGCGCGCACTCGCCGTGCAACCCCGTGTGCTGCTGCTCGACGAACCGCTGACCGCGCTCGACGCGCGTTTGCGCGACACCTTGCGCAGCGAGATGAATACTTTGCTGCGCGAATTGGGCATCACAACCGTCTACGTGACCCACGATCAGGCCGAAGCGATGGAGCTCGGCGACCGCATCGTCGTGATGAGCGCAGGCCGCATCGAGCAGATCGGGTCGCCGCGCGACATCTACTACCGTCCGGCGAATCGCACGGTCGCGCAATTCGTCGGCACGATCAACCGGCTGGCGGGCGAACGGCGTGATGGTCTGCTGACGACGACCGGCGGCGCTGTACCGCTGCCATCAGGTCCCGCTCAGGCAAGCGCGGCACACGAATTTTTCTTCCGACCCGAAGACGCGTACCTCGCCGACCCGGCCAGCGCCCAATTGCGCGGCAACATCGAAAGCACGGCGTTTCTTGGCGAGCGCACCCGTCTGACGATCGGTGGCGCCGCACCGGACGCGCTGCTGATCGACGTCGCGGGCCGCGTCGAACTCGCGCGTGGCACGCCGGTCGGGATTTCGATCGCGCAGGACGCGCTGATTGCGCTATCGTAATGACACAGCGCTGCGTTTCTAGCGCGCCATAACGAAGGACATCCCCATGCTGCTGGCTCAAATTAGCGACCTCCATATCAAACGGCCCGGCGCGCTGGCTTACCGCCGCGTCGACACCGGTGCCTATCTCGCGCGCACTGTCGCCGCGCTCAATGCGCTGGACCCGCGTCCAGCCGCTGTGATCATGACCGGCGACCTCGTCGATCAGGGCGATCCGGAACAGTACGAACACCTCAAGACCTTGCTCGCGCCGCTCGAGATCCCCTACTTCCTGATGGTGGGCAATCATGACGAACGTGCTGCGTTGCGCGCGGCGTTTCCCGATCGCGCCGAATTGCGTAGTGGTGGCGAGTTCGTGCACTACGCGGTCGACGTCGGACCGCTGCGCGTAATAGCGCTCGATTCGCTGGTCCCGGGCGAAAGCGCCGGCAATCTATGCGACGCACGTCTCGCCTGGCTCGAGACGCAACTCGATGCGGCACAAGGCAAGCCGACGGTGGTCGCGTTGCATCATCCGCCGTTCGTCTGCGGAATCGGGCATATGGATGAATTGCGGCTCGATCCCGCTGCCGCCGACAAGCTCGCCGCGTTGATCGCGCGTTATCCGAACGTGGAGCGGGTGATCTGCGGCCACGTGCATCGGCCGATGTTCGTGCGTTTTGGCGGCACGATTGCGTCCGCGGTGCCGGCACCCGCGCATCAGGTCGGACTCGATCTGCGCGAGGATGCGCCCTCCGCATTCGTGATGGAGCCGCCCGCGTACGCGCTGCATCGCTACGATCCGGCGACAGGCATCGTCACGCATCATGCGTATGTCGATACAGCGGATGGGCCGTATCCGTTTTACGAGGCTGAAGGCGAGTTGATCGATTAACGGTGTCGCCTCGCCGGTTCAGGCAACGACGAAAGTTTGCCGTACGCGCCGGGACAGCCTGAAATACGGTATCCCGAGCGCGGCAGCAACGCCGGCCTGAATGAAGCCATCGAACGGAATGGCGATGGCGACGCCAATGGTGCGGGTCATGTGATCGCCGAGCAGGTAGGCGATGGTTCGCATGACGACGATGGCCAACAGCCACGCCTGCACTTGCACCGGAAAACGCGCCGATTTGCGCCGCGCGAGCAACGCGAGCCAACCTGCGCCTGCGACGATGAACACCCCGATAATCACGTCACAACCGACCATCGCGATCACGGTGCGATACCAGCCGTGTGTTTCAGGGCGCACGAATACCGCCAGCAGCTCCCATTCGAGCATCAGCTTGAGCGGATCGCGCAATGCAACCGCGGTAGAAAGCGCCCACGCAGCGAGGCAGATCAAGGCGACGAGCAGCCAGCCGCTGATGCGTCGAGGTTCGGGTGTCGAGGGTGTGTTCATGAGATCGGTCACGTAATGGATCGTGTTGCGCGCGCAGATTCTACGAACGAAAACCGAACGACCATCTCATTTTGTCTGCGAGGCCTGCGAGGCCGTCAGCACGATCCTTCCTGCTCCGGTATGATCGGCACGCTTGAGGACCGCGCATGGGCCGGTCCGTCGATAGCCCCCTCTCATGTCCACATCCGACGCTTCCACTCCCGCTTCCGCCGACCGGTCGTTGCGCGGCTTGCTGCTTCTGCTCGCGACGATCGCCGGTGTGGCAGTCGCAAACATCTATTACAACCAGCCGCTGCTCGACAATTTCCGGCAGTCGTTTCCGAATAGCGCGTCGTGGGTTGGCGCGGTACCGGCCGTGACGCAGCTCGGCTACGCAGCCGGGATGCTGCTGTTGGCGCCGCTCGGCGACCGCTTCGATCGACGCCTCCTGATCCTGTTGCAGATCGTGGGCATGTGCGTCGCACTGGTGCTGGCGTCCACGGCACCGACGCTGTCGGTGCTGATCGTCGCGAGTCTCGCGATTGGCGTGCTCTCCACCATCGCGCAACAGGCGGTGCCGTTCGCGGCCGAACTCGCGCCGGCTTCCCAGCGTGGCCATGCCGTTGGCACGGTGATGAGTGGATTGTTGCTGGGGATTTTGCTGGCACGGACTGCGGCGGGCATTGTCGCCGAGTATTTCGGCTGGCGTGCCGTGTTCGGCGCTTCTGTGGTTGCGCTGCTGGTGCTGGCGGCGGTGATCATCATGCGTCTGCCGAAGAGCAAGCCGACGTCGACGCTGCCGTACGGCAAGTTGCTGGTCTCGATGTGGCACCTGGTGGTCGAGCATCGCGCGCTGCGTGAAGCCTCGTTGACTGGGGCCGCGATGTTCGCGGCGTTCAGCATTTTCTGGTCGGTGCTGGCGTTGTTGCTGGCAGGTGCGCCTTTTCATCTTGGGCCGCAGGCGGCTGGATTATTCGGGATCGTCGGTGCTGCGGGGGCGATGGCTGCGCCGCTCGCCGGCAAGTTTTCCGACCGCCGCGGACCGCGGGCGATCATCACAGTGTCGATTGTGCTGGTGGCGATTTCGTTTGTTGTTTTTGCCTTGTCGGCGAAGAGTATTGCAGGGTTGGTGATCGGCGTGATCATCCTCGATATCGGTGTGCAGGCTGCACAGATTTCCAATCAATCGCGGATTTATGCGTTGAAGCCTGAGGCGCGGAGTCGCGTGAATACGGTTTATATGGTGGCTTATTTTATTGGTGGTGCTGTCGGGTCTGGGGTCGGCGCTGCGGTTTGGCCGGCCTTTGGGTGGGTTGGGGTGAGTGTTGCTGGGGTGGGTTTTGCCGCACTGGCGGCCTGGAATCATTTGAGGCTTGCAGCCACGGTAAAAGGTTAGAGGTTTATTAGTGTTGCCCTGTGCGGGGCGGCACCTCTACGCCGACGACGCAAACGCCGGAGCACGCTTACAATAGAATCGCAGCGCAGTTGATAGCACTACCGCCGTCTTGTTTAACATGCAATCAGACCGGATCGACTGGAGTAAGTCCCGGTCAGACGAAAGCTGGCCGGGCTAGCGCGTGCCGTAAAACATGAGCACGGCAACCAATGCATTATCGACAGGGAGAACTCTCATGAATCGACTAATCGCTTTGCTTCTTATTGCAGGGATGACCGCGCTCGCGGGTTGCAACACGATGGCGGGGGTTGGGCAGGATATTTCGAAGGGTGGCAACGCCATCACGAATTCGGCCGATCAAGCCAAGTAAGTGAGCGATAGCCAATCGGCTGCTGGGCGCCTCGCGGCGCCTTGCAATGCAGGATCTCCATAGCCCGTCGCGGGAAACCGCGGCGGGCTTTTTTATAGTCAGACCTATAAACAAAACGGCGATTGGCTTCTGGCACCAGACGAATGGCTTACTGAGCAACGAGTTGCGCGGATTAGAATTTTTCCTCGGCGGGTTGGCACGTTTCGCGGTGTATTGTTCGCGCACAACCCATACTCACACGGTCCCCTGCATGTCTTACCCACACTTACTCGCTGAACTCGACCTCGGCTTCACCCGTTTGCGCAATCGCGTGGTGATGGGTTCGATGCATACCGGCATGGAGGATCGTTTCTGGAATTACCCGAAACTGGCCGCGTATTTCCGTGAGCGCGCGAAAGGCGGCGTCGGTCTGATCGTCACGGGCGGCATCTCGCCGAACCGGCAAGGCTGGCTGCTGCCCTTCGGCGGCACGCTGAACTCGGTATTCGATCTGCGCAATCACCGTTTGCTGACCGAGGCCGTGCATGCCGAAGGCGGCAAGATCGCGTTGCAGATCCTGCATGCGGGCCGCTATGGGTATCAGCCTTTTGTCGTGTCAGCGTCGGCGCTCAAGTCGCCGATCTCGAAGTTCAAACCGCGCGCGCTCACCGAAGCCGGCATCGAGCGGACCGTGCGCGATTATGCACGCTGCGCGCGCCTTGCCCAGCGCGCGGGTTACGACGGCATCGAAATCATGGGCAGCGAAGGCTATCTGCTCAACCAGTTCCTGTGCCCACGCACGAACCGGCGTACCGATCGCTACGGCGGCAGCATCGAGAACCGCATGCGGCTCGCGCGCGAGATTGTCGAGCGCGTACGCGCGGCGTGCGGCAAACGCTTTATCGTGGTGTACCGGCTCTCGCTGATCGATCTGGTCGAAGGCGGCAACACGTGGGAAGAAACCGTGCAGGTCGCCCAGGCACTCGAAGCCGCCGGCGTGACGATGTTCAACAGCGGAATCGGCTGGCACGAAGCGCGAGTGCCGACCATCGTGACCTCGGTGCCGCGTGCTGCATTCGCCGCGTTGAGCGCGCGGTTGAAGGCTGCGGTCAAGGTGCCGGTGATCGTGTCGAACCGCATCAACACGCCCGAGGTCGCCGAAGAACTGCTCGCTCAGGGAGCGGGCGATCTGGTGTCGATGGCAAGACCGCTACTCGCCGACCCGGAGTTCGTGCTGAAGACCGCCGAGGGACGCGCGCACGAAATCAACACCTGTATCGCCTGCAATCAGGCCTGCCTCGATCACACGTTCAAGAACCAGCGCGCAAGTTGCCTCGTGAATCCACGTGCGGGACGCGAGACCGAGCTGGTCTATCGGCCGATCGCAGGCCAAGAGGCCGCGCGCTCGGTGGCGGTAGTCGGCGCGGGTCCGGCGGGACTTTCCGCGGCGAGCGTTGCGGCCTCACGCGGGCACCGCGTGACCTTATTCGATGCAAGCGCAACCATCGGCGGCCAGTTCAATCTGGCGATGCGCGTGCCGGGCAAGGAAGAGTTCAGCGAAACGATCCGCTATTTTCAGAGCCAGTTGGAGCGGCATCGCGTCGACGTGCGGCTCGATACGCGCGTCGATCCTGCCCTGCTCGCGGCAGGCGGTTACGACGATGTGATCATCGCCACGGGCATCGTGCCGCGGAGCCCCGCGATCGCCGGTATTAACGGGCCTAACGTGCTGTCTTACGTGGATGTATTGCGCGGTGCACCGGTGGGACGCCGCGTGGCGGTGATCGGTGCGGGTGGGATCGGCTTCGATGTCAGCGAGTTTTTGCTGCATCGTTCCGGCGATCCTCTGCCCGTGCCACGCGATGCATGGCTCGACGAATGGGGTGTCGACCTTGCGGTTCGGGAACGCGGCGGTTTGAAACCGCCGGCGCCGGCAGAGCCGGTCCGCGAGATCTGGTTGCTGCAGCGTAAGGCGGGCAAGCTCGGCATGGGGCTCGGCAAGACCTCCGGCTGGGTACATCGCGCCACGCTGGCCAGAAACGGCGCGAAGATGCTCGGTGGTGTGTCGTATCTGGAGATCAGCGAGCGCGGTTTGAAGATCGCGCGCGAAGGTGTCGAAGAATGGCTTGAAGTGGACACGATCGTCGTGTGCGCGGGGCAGGAATCGTTGCGCGACCTGGTTCCGGAGACGGCGGCACGAACTACGGGCAGGTCAAACGGCGCGAACAGCGTTAAAGGCTCGAATGATGCGAACGGTCCGCGCTATCACGTGATCGGCGGCGCAAAGGTGGCAACCGAACTCGATGCGAAACGCGCGATTCGCGAGGGTGCGGAGGTGGCGGCAGCGCTCTGAGCCACTGAGCCAGCGGAGAGCGGAGGTGGCCGCGCCGCCCTCCTTAAACAAGCCCCTTCTTCCGGTAATCGAACCAGAAAGACAGCCCCACGCTGGCCAGAATCACGATCGTCGCGATGACCGTCGAGCGCGTCACCGGCTCGCCGAGCAACAACGCGCCGAGCGCCACCGCCACCACGGGATTCACGTACATGCAGCTACTGGCGATGATCGGACTCGTATGGCGGATCAGAAAGCCGTACGCGACGTAGGCGGTCATCGTCCCGATCAGCATCAGGTAGACGAAGGCCAGCACCGGCAGAAAATGCACCTCCATCATCCTCTCGCCCGTCACAAGGGCGACCATCGTCGACATCGCGCCGCCGAGGCCAATCTGCAGCGACGTCGAGAGAAACAGGTCCGACGGCAGCTTCAGCCGCCCGGCCAGATGCGCGCCGCCGGCCCAGAAAAGCGCACCGCACAGGATCGCCAGGCTGCCGCCCGCCGATCCCGGTGCACTGTCGCCGTGGCTCAGGATCGCGATACCCACCAGCCCGAGGCCAACCGCAAACCACTCGCCCCTGCCGATCTTGCGCCCCGCCACCGCCGCGATCACCGTTGCGAACAGCGGCACGGTCGCGACCATCACAGCAGCGGTACCGGTGCCCACGGTACGCATGCCGTAGGCCAGCATGCCGCTCGACAGGCCGACCAGCATCGTGCCGACAATACCGGCATTGCGGATTTCACCCACGCTCGGCCAGACCGGATTGCGGCGCGTCGCGAAGATGAAGAGCCCTATCCCGGCAAACAGGTTGCGCAGACCCGAGAGCAGCAAGGGCGGAAACGAACCGAGCGCGACGTGCACGGCCAGATAGGTCGAGCCCCACACGAGATAAACGACGGCGAGCGCGAGCGCGATCTGTCCATTACGGGACTGCGGCAAACGGATCGGGAAACCACGCGAAAAGCGGCTGGGGAGTTGCGGCGCCATACGTTCAACCCGCCCATGCCGCTCGAGGTGCTGCGCCCCCGCAGAAGACCCTGTGACGGGATGGCGGACACCGCATCGGCGATGCGGTCTGACGGGCGAGGCTGGCGGACATGTCGGTGGAACGGAAGGACGATAGATGGCCAATGGGGCCACAACGCCGCGGAGATCGATGGAAATCGAGCCACGGCTGACACACGCCAAATGTTCGGCGCGCATCGCATTATGCAGTAAGCGCCCACCGCGTCGCCTGAAAGAATCGTAACTTTTTTGCGTACATGCAACAGAAAAGCCGGGGACGTATCCCCGGCTTTGGGCTCACCTGCAACACCGGCGCTCAAGCTATGCAACCGGCATCGCCGGCAACGCTCAGTTGGCCATGGCGCCCGATGCTTCGTGCTTCATGCCCATCGCGTCGCTGCCCTTTTTCATCTTGTCGTGCTTCATCGTGTCCTTCTTCATGCTGTCTTTCGACATGGTGTCTTTGGACATCGAATCCTTCGACATCGTGTCCTTGGACATCGCATCGTTGGACATTGCGCCACTTGCCTGGGCGAACGCGGCGCCGCCGCTGGTCAGGAGGGCGACGGCCATTGCTGCGATTGCGAACTTTTTCATGGGATGACTCCGTTTTGTGGTGGATGAATCTGACCCGGCTTCTGGTTTCTACCTTGTGCCGGGGTACTTCCGAAGCTTCTGCCGCCCGGGGTCGCGCGTCCGGCATTGCACGCGCCGACCCGCGCGCGTCAAGAGCCTCCGAACCAGTTGTAGCCCTGGTCGACCCAATAGCCGCCGGGATACGTGTTGGTGACGAACATCTCGACGATGTGTTTCGGATTCTTGTAGCCGAGCTTGGTCGGCATGCGCAGCTTCATCGGGAAGCCGTATTTCGCGGGCAGGCGTTCGCCGTCGTACGAAAATGTGAGCAGCGTTTGCGGATGCAGCGCGGTCGGCATGTCGATGCTTTCGTAGTAGTCGTCGGCGCATTTGAAGCCGACGTACTTCGCGCTCGTGTCCGCACCGATGCGCCGCAGAAAATCGGCAAACGGCGTGCCGCCCCAGCGGCCGATCGCGCTCCACCCTTCCACGCAGATATGCCGCGTGATCTGCTCGGCATGCGGCAGCGCGTACAACTCGGGCAAGGTCCAGACGCGCTGACCGGTGACGAGGCCGCTGATCTTCAGCTTGTAGTCGGAGGGGTCGACATCGGGGACGTCGTCGATACCGTAGAACGCATTGAACGGAAACGGCCGCGTGATTTGCGCTTCCGTGTAGGTTGGCGCGAGTTGCTTTGGATCGAACAGCGCGGCTTGTGCGCGGTCGTTCAGGCGCGACACGGCCGTCAGGAACGCGTTGACAGAATCGTTGTCGGTGAGCGAGCAACCCGTCAGCATCGACAGGCCGCCGAGCGTCAGAAGCCGCTTGCCGAACAGGCGCCGCGACGGCATCGCGAGTTCGCGCCGTGCGTCGATCAGGATCGATTCGCGGTCGAGCGTGTTGTCAGGCATAGCGGCAAGCTTTCGATCGAGTTTTGTATCAGGCGTGGTCATGATTCGATGTCCTTAGGCTTTGCATATCCGTGGGTCAGCCGCTTAGCGTCCGCGCAGCATCGCCAGCAGCGAGCGCGGCACGAGGGCCACCATCACCAGATGCACGGCGATGAACGCGGCCATCAGTGACATGGCGCAGAAGTGGACGATGCGTGCGTTGTCGTAGCCGCCCATCAGCTCGCGCAGCAGCGGAAACTGCACCGATTTCCAGATCGCGAGGCCCGAGAGTACGAGAACGATCAGATCGCAGACGACAAACAGATAAGCGAATTTCTGCACCGCGTTGTAGACGCGCAGATCGGCGTGCGAGAGCTTGCCGGTCAGCGCGGCGATGAAGTCGTGCAGCACGGCGCGCGGCGAGACCGGCAGGAACTTGCGCACGAAGCGCCCGCTGGCCAGATTCAGCACGAGATACAGCAAGCCGTTGAAGACCAGCAGCCACATCGCCGCGAAGTGCCATTGCAGCGCGCCGCCGAGCCAGCCGCCGAGCGTGATTCCCGTGGGGAACGTGAAGCCTTTGAAGATCGGCGAGGCGTCATAGATGCGCCAGCCGGACAGCATCATCAGAATGGCCGCGAGTGCGTTGAGCCAATGCGTGACGCGCACCCACACCGGATGAATCGTGCCGCTCTTCGGCGTGGCGGGCGGAGCGGTTTTGCTAAGAGCATGAGGCGTGGCCATGAGAATCTCCGATGAAATGGGGAGCGCTGCGGGGTCGTCGCGCGATCAGTTGCAGGCAGCGAGCTCGCCCACTTGCAACACGTCGCCGGTCGCAGCGTTTTCGACGAAGGCGACGACGCCGAAGTGGTCAGCCGGGGCGTTAGCATCGGCATCGTCGATGCGGATATCGCGGCGGATCTGCGCGTTACCGGCAACCAGCGGCACGGGGCCGATCCATTGCCGCACGACGCGTTCGTGATGCAGCGTTGCGCCGCTGTTTTCCCCTGCTCTGACCTGCGAGTTCAACGCGTTCTGGTAGACCGCGACATAGGCGTTCAGTGGGGCCGTGGTGTCTGCCGCCTTGCTGGTGAATTGCGCATCGACATTGAAGGCGCCCTTCGCCTGGGGTTTCAGTTCAAGCGCCACGTTCGCCTGCGCCGGTTCGGCGACGACCTGGCCGACGCGGCTCTGGAAACTGTCGCGTTGCGACCAGCTACGCAGTTCGCGGCCCGATACGAAGATTTCGGGCGTGTAGATGGTGTGGCCACCAGCGAGGTCAGTGAGGGTTTGCTGACGCTCAGTAAAGCGATGTTGCGAGAAGCGGTCGGTCCAGCCGAGGCTATTCCAGTAGTCCACGTGCAGCGCCAATGGCACGATGCTTTGGGTTGCACCGCTGTTTTTCCACTGGCCCAGCCAGTTGTCGGCGGGCGGGCAGCTATTGCAGCCTTCGCTGCTGTAGAGCTCCACCAGCGCTACGCGGTGCGATGGGCTATGCGACGTGCACACGGCGCCGGCCGCGCTTGCAAGGCCACTGGCGGAGAGGGTTGTCAGCGCTACGGCTAGCGCGATTGCGCGCGTGACATGCCGATTGTCTCGGCGGGTTCGTGCGGTTTGCATGGCGTGCTCCATCAGGATCTGCACGTTTGTCGAACCACGAGACCGCTTATGACAGCCGATTTTGATTTTTTATTTTTGTTCGGGTCGTGCGCCTACGGTCGAGACCGTTCCATGCTGTTTATACCCCGCGGGGCGCGGCGTGTCTGTACGCTTGCGGGCGAACCGCCCCAAAGCGCCCCGCGGAGGGTGCCTCAGTCGTAACTCACGACAACCGTCACCCGGGTATCCTGCCCCGCATTCTTCGGTGCAAGCGACAACACCCCGCCATCGCGGCCAACCCGGTAGTGCCCATCACTGCCCGCGCGAAACACGCGTCCATGGCTGTCGACAAAACGCTCAGTCAGCGCATCACCCAGCGCATTACCATTACGCGCCGTCGCGCCGCTGTTCACCTGAAGCGCGACATCGGCGCCCGTCGCCACGCCCGGCGCGGCGCTAAAGGTCAGCATGACCGCTGAACCCGACTGCTCGAGCCGCGCGCCCCTGGCATCGACACGTGCCCCGGCCGGCGCCGCCGAAATCGCCAGTTGTGGCGCCACGATCGCGCCCGAAAAGCTGATCGTTCCACCATTCGCGGCCACCGCCGACATTGGCGCTGCAACCAGCGCAACCAGCGTTGCCGTCGCCGCGACCGCGCTGAGCCCCCCAAACCGCCCCATTCCCGTTTTCATCAGCACTCTCCTTAAGCCGTCTCAAACCGCATCGCGCCATTGACGCGCTGCCCACCGCCGGTCGCTCGACTGGGCAACGGCCGCCCCTACAGGCGGATTAACGGCAGCGCGGCGACGGCCTTGAATGACCAAGTGCGGTATCGACACGCCGCAGCGCGTATCCACGGCACCTCCCGGCGGCAATTAAAGAGACACCCGGCCCGTGCTAACATTCACCTTTCGATTGCGTCGATCAGGCTTTTCTTCCGACGCTCCCCCAATACTTTTCGCACTCTGCCGGCTATCCCGATGCGCGTTCCGTTCTCCCGAGCCCTCACCCGCTTGCGCCCCCGCCGCGCAACCGGTTGCGCGCGCGCGGACATCGCGACGCTTCACGCCGGCCAGCCGTCCCGAACGCTCCCGCTTCTCGCCGCCCGGCGCCCGACCTGACGCAATTCCCCTCCATTACCGGGGCCGCGTCGTCGGGCTCCGGGCAAATCTCATCCGCACGCTGTCCCTTTACATGCAGATCGAATTGGAGAACCCGTCATGAAAAAGACGAAAACCTGTTACCTCACCGAACTCGACGTCGCCCGTCTTGAAAAGCACGCGGCCGCGCCCGGCGCCGACGCCAAATTGCAAGACATGCTCGACGACGTCCTGGAACGCGCCGTGATCGTCGAATCGCGCGACATCCCCGCGAACGTCGTCACGATGAATTCGCAAGCCACGCTGGTCGACGAAGCCAGCGGCGAGCAGATGACCTGGACGGTTGTCTATCCGCCCAACGCGGATTTCGCACACGGCCGCCTGAACGTGTTTTCGCCGGTTGGCCTTGCGCTGCTCGGCGCCAAACGCGGCGAACGCATCCGCTTCACGCCGCCGAGCGGCACGGAGAAAGTGTTGAAGCTCGAAAAAATCCTGTTCCAGCCCGAAGCTGCCGACGATTTCACGCTGTAAGCGAAGCGCATTCGCGACGCAGAACTGCTGCGCCGCATCATCCCCGGCAGCCCTATCACAATAAGAATAGTGCGTGGCTGACCGGCGTTATCTCCGACATCTGACTTTTTCAAGACGGGTTGCCAAGCAACGCCCGGGCGGTGTATCGTGTGCGCTGCTAACGCGGGGGTCCTGCGTAGCGCGGAGGTTGGAGGTCCGTGTTGCGTGGGTGAGAAATACCCTTTGAACCTGATCTGGATAATGCCAGCGCAGGGAAGCGTACGGATTTCGCACCTGGTCTACCGTTTCATCCCTCGCGAATTCCGACAACTTCCGTCTCGTCTCCTGCTTAGCGGCCCTACATTGCTTTGCAGAGGAGATACGCATGAACGCCAATCCGAAGTTCCTTTCCGCCGACGCCCACGTCGATGCCGCCGCTGTCGCGCCGCTGCCGAATTCCCGCAAGGTTTACGTGACCGGCTCGCGCCCCGATATCCGCGTGCCGATGCGCGAAATTTCCCAGGCGGATACGCCGGATAGCTTCGGCGGCGAGAAAAATCCGCCGGTCTTCGTCTACGATACGTCGGGCCCCTATTCCGATCCGGAAGCCAAAATCGACATCCGCGCCGGTCTGCCCGCGCTGCGTCAAGCCTGGATCGAAGAGCGCGGCGACACCGAAGCGCTGACGGGCCTGTCGAGCGACTTCAGCCGCGAACGCGCCGCCGATACCGCGACCGCCGATCTGCGTTTCCAAGGCCTGCACCGCACGCCGCGCCGCGCCATCGCCGGCAAGAACGTCTCGCAGATGCACTACGCGCGTCGCGGCATCATCACGCCGGAGATGGAATACATCGCGATTCGCGAGAACCAGCAACGCGCCGCGTATCTGGAGACCCTGAAGACGAGCGGTCCGAACGGCGAAAAGCTCGCCGCGATGATGGGCCGCCAGCATCCGGGCCAGGCGTTCGGCGCGAGCGCCTTCGGTCCCGACGGACTGAAAGAAATCACCGCGGAATTCGTGCGCGAAGAAGTCGCCCGCGGCCGCGCGATCATCCCGAACAACATCAACCACCCGGAAAGCGAGCCGATGATCATCGGCCGTAACTTCCTCGTGAAGGTGAATGCGAACATCGGCAACTCGGCGGTGACCTCCTCCATCGGCGAAGAAGTCGACAAGATGACCTGGGCGATCCGCTGGGGCGGCGACACGGTGATGGATCTCTCGACCGGCAAGCACATTCACGAAACGCGCGAGTGGATCATCCGCAATTCGCCGGTGCCGATCGGCACGGTGCCGATCTATCAGGCTTTGGAGAAGGTCAACGGCAAGGCTGAAGACCTGACGTGGGAAATCTTCCGCGACACGCTGATCGAACAGGCCGAACAAGGCGTCGACTACTTCACGATTCACGCGGGTGTGCGTCTGCAATACGTGCCGCTGACGGCGAAACGCATGACCGGTATCGTCTCGCGCGGCGGCTCGATCATGGCGAAGTGGTGCCTCGCTCACCACAAGGAAAGCTTCCTGTACGAGCACTTCGAAGACATCTGCGAAATCATGAAGGCGTATGACGTAGCCTTCTCGCTCGGCGACGGCCTGCGTCCCGGCTCGATCTACGATGCCAACGACGAAGCGCAACTCGGCGAGTTGAAGACGCTCGGCGAACTCACACAGATCGCGTGGAAGCACGACGTGCAGACGATGATCGAAGGCCCCGGCCACGTGCCGATGCAGTTGATCAAGGAAAACATGGACCTGCAACTGGAATGGTGTGACGAAGCACCGTTCTACACGCTGGGACCGTTGACCACTGATATCGCTCCGGGCTACGACCACATCACCTCGGGCATTGGCGCTGCGATGATCGGCTGGTTCGGCACGGCGATGCTCTGCTACGTCACGCCGAAGGAACACCTTGGGCTGCCGAACAAGGACGACGTCAAGACCGGCATCATCACGTACAAGCTCGCCGCGCACGCCGCCGATCTGGCGAAGGGCCATCCGGGCGCTCAGGTGCGTGACAACGCATTGTCGAAGGCGCGTTTCGAATTCCGTTGGGAAGACCAGTTCAATCTCGGTCTCGACCCGGACAAGGCACGCGAATTCCACGACGAAACGCTGCCGAAGGATTCGGCCAAGGTCGCGCACTTCTGTTCGATGTGCGGCCCGCACTTCTGCTCGATGAAGATCACGCAGGACGTGCGCGAATTCGCCGCGCAACAAGGTCTCTCCGACGACGACGCGCTGAAAAAAGGCATGGAAGTGAAGTCGATCGAGTTCATGAAGAAAGGCGCTGAGATCTATCAGCGGCAGTAAGGTACGGATCGCGGGCGCATTAGCGCGCGCCCGCCATTCGAACCTTCTGCGTCACGGTATTGCAGCACCGAAGCCCGCCACTGGCGGGCTTTTGCATTTTTGCGCGGGCAGGCACGCCGCATGCTGATAGAAGGGAAACATTTGATTACGAAACCGACACCTTGCTGACAACCTCACACATCCGGATACGGGCTGCGGCGATAAGATCAAATGTAAGGACGGGGGTGATTTGTCCACTTCCACGAAGCATTTTCCAAACACAATGAATGGAGTCAGCATCATGAAATCGATTCGTCAACTCGGTACGTTCGCTGCGATCGTCGCGGTTGTCGCAAGTCTTTCCGCGTGTGACAACATGACCACGCGGCAACGCGATACGGTGATCGGCGCGGGTGTAGGCGGCGCCGCAGGCGGGCTGATCGGCGGCAATGCACTGTCGACGATTGGCGGTGCGGCAGCAGGCGGCATCATAGGTAATCAGGTCGGCAAGTAAGCGCAAGCACGCACTGGCGACGCTTTCATGGGAAGCCCGCGCAGGACATCAAATGTATCAACTGCCAACAACGAACTTGCCCGCACCGACGAGCGTGCGGGCACGCAGCGTACGCAACCAGCGCCATGCCGGGTGCTTCGCAAAATGCTTTGCAATGACGTGAAATAAGCCGTTACGGTTTTGCAATCCTGTTGGCGCTGCCGCGGCGTAAGCTCAAGCCACTACGCCCCGGATGGCGGCGTCCGGTGTAACCAGGAGCACGTCATGAAGTCCCCCGTCAGCAACTCTCTTTGCGCAATCAGCCAGCGGCTGCCGCGCGGCTTGCCCCGTCTTTCCCAAACTGGCATCGCGCTGGCCGGCGTGGCCTGTGTGCTGACGCTGTCCGGCTGTTATTACCCTTACGGCTACTATCCAGGCTACTACCCGTATTACGCTTACGGCACCGTTCCGGCCAATGGCGTCCAGCAGGAAGTCCCCCTCGGGACGGCCGGAGATTCGGCCACCTCGCAACAGCAGCAGGCCCAGGCGCAAGCTCAAGCGGAGCAGCAGGCGCGAGCCAATTCGCAATCCCAGCCGGCCACCTACGCGGTGGCTCAGCCGCCGCCCGTGTACGTTGCCCCCGCTTATCCCGTCTACTATCCGCCGCCGGTCTACCCGGCCTATCCGGCTTATTACGGCTATCCGGGCTGGTATGGCCCGTCGGTTTCGATCGGCGTCGGTTTCGGCTGCTGCTGGGGAGGCCACGGTGGCTGGGGTGGCCATGGTGGCTGGGGTGGCCACGGTCACTGGCACTGAGTCTCGCAGCCGGACCTTGCTGATCTGCTTTGACTGTCCCGTGCCCGCGACTGTCAGGCGCGGGACAGACCCATGCCTCACAACTCGCGCAACCCCGCTGCCCGAAAGTCGGCCTACCCGCCAGCACGGGCCATGCCGCGCCAGACGGGCCTCACGCGCATCACGCCGCGACGATCCCGCCAAGCAAGACGCGGCGCCCCTTTCTCTCCTTCGCCCGTACTTTCCCTTCTTGACGCGCTCCAATCGGGCCCTATGCTTGGGAAAGCCACACGCAGTACCTGTTTAAATAAGCGACCCGGCACGTCTTCGACGCGCCGCCGGCGCCCATCCGTCCTGCCAGAACGACGCGCCCCGTAGTGCGTAGTCCCGCGTCGAATCGAACAACAAAGAAGGAGACGTGATGTTTCACCAACTACTCACACCCGTCGGCAATTCGCTACCGCTCTCGTTCCTGGTCGCGGCCTTGCCGATCATCGTCGTGTTGCTGTTGCTCGGCTGGGCGCGCCGGCCGGCCTGGCAGGCCTCGCTCGCGGGCCTGATCGTCGGGCTGATCGTGGCGATTTTCGTCTGGCAGTTCCCGGTCGGACTCGCGGCCGCATCAGTGGCCAACGGTGCGGTGTTCGCCTGCTGGCCGGTGATGTGGATCGTGTTCACCGCGATCCTGCTCTACAACATCTCGCAGCGCTCGGGCCGCTTCGCCGCCTTCCGCATGTGGATGATCGATAACCTGCCGAACGACCGCCGCGTCGTGCTGGTGGTGATCGGCTTTTCGTTCGGCGCGCTGCTAGAAGGCATTTCCGGCTTTGGCACGCCGGTCGCGATCACCAGTTCGCTGCTGATCCTGCTCGGTTTTCCGACCCTCGAAGCACTCACCTTCACGCTGATCTTCAACACCGCGCCGGTTGCCTTCGGCGCGCTCGGCGTGCCGATCACCGTGCTCGGCGCGGTCACGCACCTGCCGGCCGATTCGCTCGCCAAGATGGTCGGCCGCCAGTTGCCGTTCTTCGCCTTCCTGCTGCCGTTCTATGTGATCGGCGTCTATGCGGGCTTTCGTAACATGCTACGGGTGTGGCCGGTCCTGCTGGTGTCAGGTGCGAGCTTCGCGCTGACCCAGTTCGTCGCGTCGAACTACGTGAACTACAGCCTGACCGACGTGTTGTCGTCGATGGTGTCGCTGATTCTCACCATCGCGTTCCTGCGCGTCTGGAAGCCCGCCGCCGATCCGAAGTTCGCGATCAACATCGATCGCGTGGGCGAGGTGCGCGGCAAGATCAGCGGTGGCCAGGGCTGGTATCCGTGGATCATCGTCTCGGCGGTGGTGATTGTCTGGACCATCGCCAAAATCTTCCTGATCGGCGACGTCAAGCTACCGTGGCCGGGCCTCGACAAAGCCGTGTTCATCACGCTGTACAACACGCCGTACGGCGCGGTGTGGGACTTCCAGCCGCTCGCGACCGGCACGGCGATTCTGGTGGCCGCCATCATCACGACGCTCGCGACGGGTCTGGGAGCGAGCGAATTCGGCAAGGCCATTGCCGACACGTGGGTCCAGACGCGCATCGCCATTCTGACGGTGGCGACCATCGTCGCGCTCGCCTATCTGATGAACTACTCGGGGCTCACCTACACGCTCGGGCTCGGCGTCGCGTCGGTCGGACCGTTCTTTCCGCTGGTGTCGGCGTTCCTCGGCTGGGTCGCGGTATTCCTGTCCGGCAGCGACACCTCGGGCAACGCGCTGTTCGGCAACCTGCAGGTGGTAGCGGCCCATCAACTGAATCTGAACCCGATCCTGATGGCCGCGACCAATTCGTCGGGCGGCGTGATGGGCAAGATGATCTCGCCACAAAACATCTCAACCGGCGTGGCGACAACCGACCTCAAAGGCAAGGAAGGCGTCGTGTTCGCCAAGACCTTCAAGCATTCGATTCTGTTGACGGTGATCCTCGGCGTGCTGGTCTGGCTGCAGCAGAACTTCCTGCAGGGGATGATCCCGCACTGAGACGCGCCTGGCCCATCGACGTAATGGCACGCGCCTGCTAATTCCTTGAAGCGGCGGCTTGCGTGATGGGCCAGTATCACTGGTGCGTTGCCGCAATATAATTCACGCTTCACAGGCGCCAACCCCGTCGGGCCTACACCTGATAACTCACCTCACCGATCTCATCGCAATTTTTCTCACATTAGCGTGAGAATTGCTCGTTTTGCGGTCGGCTCGACCGCGCATACGATAACGACTACCAGACGTCCTCCATCCCCCGAATCTTGCCGTTTCATTCCAGCCTGAAACGTTTCGCGCAATCGCGCTGCTACGATGCACAGGCGTCTCGACTCAACCGCGCGCGGCGCACGACACAATGAATGCCAAAAACCTGCTGCAACTGCTAATCCTGGCCGCCCTGTGGGGCGCCTCGTTTCTGTTTATCCGCGTCGGCGTGACCGACTTCGGTGTCGCGCCGCTGATGGCGTTGCGCGTCGGCATCGGCGCGGCCTTTCTGGCCGTCGTCCTGATTGCGCGGCGGCCGCTGCGCGAGTCCGCGAAGATCCTGCGCACGCGCGCATTTCCATTGCTGGTGGTCGGTATCCTGAATTCGGCGGCGCCGTTCTGCCTGTTCGCGTATGCCGAGTTGACGCTGTCGGCGGGCGTAACGTCCGTGATCAATGCGACCACCCCGCTGTGGGGCGCGCTCGTCGGCTTCCTGTGGCTGCGCGACCGCCTGAGCGCGCTGCGCACGCTCGGTCTCGTGATCGGCTTTCTCGGCGTCCTGATGCTGGTGTGGGATCAGATCGCCGCACCGAACGGCTCGGCCGCCACGCCGATGAGCACCGCGCTCGCGGCCGCCGCCGCGCTCGGCGCCACGCTGCTTTACGGCATCGCCGCCAATTACACGAAGCGCCACCTGACCGGCGTCGACGCATTGACCGTCGCGACCGGCACGATGACCGGCGCCACCATCGTGCTGCTGCCGCTCGCCGTGATCTACTGGCCTGCCGCGCCGATCTCGCTGCACGCGTGGGGCGCGGTCATCGCGCTAGGCATCGCGTGTACCGGCGTCGCGTACATGCTGTTCTTCCATCTGATCGCGGTGGCCGGGCCGGCACGCGCGATTACGGTGACCTTCGTGATTCCGATCTTCGGCATTCTGTGGGGTGCCCTGTTTCTCGGCGAAACCGTGTCGCCGGGCATGCTGGAAGGCTGCGGCGTGATTCTCGTCGGCACTGCGCTTGCCACCGGCGTGGTCAAACGTCTGCCGTGGGTCGGGCCGCGTCGCGCCGACACCTGAACGCCGCCTCGCACGATACGTTCGGCGCAGTCCGCTTCCCGCCCCCGCGAGGGCCGCGCGGACACAGGAACACCGCCTCGCGCGACGCCTTCAAGGTCGCGGCCTTCCCGTCTTGCACCGCTCGCCGCGTCAGCGGCCTGGCAACCCATTCCGGGCACCCAAAAAAATAGCCCGCACTCCGTTGGAGTGCGGGCGAAACCGTCGCCCTACGAGGATAGGCGACGGGGCCACCGAGGCCGCGCGCCGTGCGCGCAGGCCATCATCGGGCTAAGCACCGGGTCGTTCGCCGGTGCGGAAAGGGTCTGGGAATCGCCGATTGGACACTCGCCGCAAACTCACGTCGGATGTTACGAATCCGGCCCCATGAGTCTTTAAAAGCAGCTTGCGTGCCAGTTATAGCGATTTACAAGAAATTGTTCGCAAATCATTGATTTTTATTACATTATTTTGCGAAGAAAGGATATTGACAGGGTCTGCGGAAGGGGCTTCGCGAGTTACGTCACCGGGGTAACGTCACGTTACATGCGGCCGCACAGGGGCGGCCGCGCGAACTCGCTTCATGCGTTTGAAGCGAGTCGACCATCACCGCACCGGCCATTTCGTGCGTTGCGTGGCCGTATGCCGGACCCGCAAGCCCGTTGGCCGCTGCGTCTCGCGCCGCTCCAGGGCCGCGCCGCAGACAAGCGCCAGGACGAGCAAGCTCGCCGCCCACATCCAGTAAGGAATCACGTCGAACATGGCCATCTCCCCGTTAAGCGTCGCCGGTTCATACCGGTGTTTCAGACGGAAAGCAAAACGCGTGCACGCCGCGATAGCGGTCTACGGCTTACTGCGCCGGCGATAAATTGCGGGCATAAAAAAACCCGCCCGGAATTGCCTTCCGGGCGGGTTTTCAGACAGCGTTCGCTGCTTGCTATACCTTCGTTCAGTGCAACTGGTCGACCATCAGACCCATGATCTGCTTGGCCTGCGAGCTCTGATCGATAGCCCCCTTGTCGTCAACCACCGCCACGCGGGTCTGGTCAGGCGTCACCGCGCGCACGTTCACGAGATACTGCTTGGCGACCTTTTCCTTCTTGCCGTGGAACACCTGACTCCAGAAGCCCTGCTCTGCCGATGTCAGATCTTTCGGATCGACGTAGCGCACGAAGTACAGACCGCGGCTCGCATCGCGATCGTCGACCGTGAAGTTGCTGCGATCGAGCGCGAGGCCCACGCGCAGCCATGCACGGTCATACGGCTCGCTCAGCGTCAGCTCGGTGGACGAGAACTGTGCCGCCGTGGTGTTCGCCGCGTCATCCGGCATGGGCTGTTGCGCCGACAACGCCACGTTTCGCGCCGCCGTGGCCGCAGCCGCCGATTTCGCACCCGCCGTAGCCGCGTTCGGCGCAGTTTGCGACCCCGCCGGCGAGAGGTCGGCGCTTTGCGTGTTGCGCGAATCGGCCAGCGCCAGCGCTGCCATCAAGCGCTTCAGATATTCCTGTTCGAGGCCCGGATCGTTCGGCTTGGCTTCCCACTTGGTCGACTCGTTGTTCGTGCCGCTGATCGCCTCGCGCATGCCCTTCTGGCTGATGAACACATAGGTACCGCCGTTCGGCGCCGTTTCGAGACGCGTGCGGTACTTGTTGCGCTCAGAACTCACATAGCTGTTGCCCATTGCCTTGGACAACGTATCGCGGATCAGCCCCTCGTTGATCGAAGCGTGCGTTTCGTTCCAGTCCGTTTCCATCACACCCTTGTCGCGCTGGTCGACCACCAGCAGGAAGCCCTGTTCCTGCCAGAAACGGCGGATTGGCGCCCAGGCCTGGTCGGGCGCCTTGTTGTCGATCACAAGCCAGCTTTCCGTGCCGTCGCGCTGGATGTGCATGCCGTTCACCTGCGGCACCACCGTCAGGGTGTTGGCGGCCGGTGCTTGCGCCTGGACCTGCTGGAGCGTGGACAGCGAGGTTTGGCCGCCTTGCGGGGGCAACGAACGCTGATCGGACGTCTCATCGATCATGTTCGGCGGTACGGCAAGTGACACTTGCTTCGATTTCGAGTCGCTTTTGTAGTCGATTTTGGTCGGCGACGAGGTGCCGCAGCCGGCGACCAGACCGCCTGCCATCAGCATTACTGCAAACCGCTTGGTAAGACGAAGATCAGTCATGTTCGGGGAATCCTTCCGCTACGCCACGGCAAGTTTCCGTGGATCAACCCAACATTTTACCGATCCCGGCGAGTCATGTGCAAAAACCCGGGTTTGCCCGTGAATTGAGCAGAGCGCGGACGGCAAATCCCGGGTTGCATCGAAGGGTCGGCATACCGATGAATCGCTGCGAAGCGCGCCCCTCCTTTCGCAGAAAAACGCCCTGCCTCACGGCGGCGATCATGCCCATCAGCGGCAAATTTAACAGTTCACAACACTTCTCAAACGCCTGTAGGGCATGACCCAGCTTCTTGTCAGATCATTGTTTTAAAAGACACTTTCCATCCCCGCCACACGCTATTTTCGAGATTGGCTGAAGCGCCGCGAGCCCCTCATGACAACGATCAGGAAACCTGAGTGTTATCTTGAATTGGACATATCAATAAAACTTGAGCGCCCCAACTGCGAGACAGGTTGCCATGCCAAATGCCTCTTTCTTACCAGCCTTCGCCGTCCCGGCAATGGTGGCCGCCCTGCTGTGTGCCAGTGCCGACGCGCATGCCGAATTGGGCGGCACAATGCCCAGCCAGGCGAATTCGACGGCCGCGGCGGCCCAAACCCTGCTGAACGGCGCCTTACGCCTGCGCACGCTGACCGACGCAGGCAACACGACCCTCAACGAGTACGCGACGAATACCGGCCAGATCATCGCTTACACATGGCAAGGCCCGACCATGCCGGATCTGCGCGCGCTGCTGGGAAAGTACGCCGACTCCTACAGGGCGGGCGCTGCCGCGTCGGCGCCAGACGGCAATCTGCACGCCTCGCGGGTTGTCAGGCCAGATGTGATCGTGGAATCGGGTGGTCCGATGCGCGGCTATGTCGGACGCGCGTGGCTGCCGGCGGCGCTGCCCGCCGGCGTCACCTCCGACGACCTCCGCTGACCTCCGCTGACGCGGGCAGGCCAGCAATAAACCGCCCAGAAAAACTACCGTCAACACGCCATGAAGACCTCTTCTCATCTCCGCGCCCTGTTCCTGACTTGCGCCGTGCTCACTGGTTGCGGTGGCGGCGGTGGAAGCAGTACGCCGGCGGCTTCCACCCAGGCGGGCTCGACGAGCCCGGCCAGCAGCCCGAACGCCGCGAGCGCGCCGTCCGGACCCGCTGGCGCCAGCGTGACGAACTCCGTGCCGCAGTCGAGCACGCCGAATGTCCAGCCGATCACCGTTAGCGCTGCGCCTGGCCTGACGCGCAACATGCTGACCACTAGCGTCACCGTCTGCCAGCCCGGCACCAGCAACTGCGCGACTGTCAACAATATTCAGGTCGACACTGGCTCGCAGGGCTTGCGGATTCTCGCCTCGGCGCTGCCGGCCGGCCTTCCGCTTGCTGCCGTGGCCTCAGGCAGCGGCGTCACGGGCGAGTGCGCGGTATTCGCCGGCGGCTATGCGTGGGGCGCGGTCCGCAGCGCGGACGTACACATGGCCGGCCAACTGGCCGCCTCGATTCCGATCCAGTTGATCGCTGACCCCACCCTGCCCAACGTGCCCACCGACTGTGCCGGCTCCGGACCCGCGATGCTGACCGTCGCGAGCCTGCGCGCCAACGGCATTCTCGGCGTCGGCCTGTTCTCGGCCGATTGCGGCAGTGGCTGCGTCAATTCGGCGCTGCCACGCTGGTATTACAACTGCGACGCCAGCGGCGCCTGCCTCGCGGGCACGCAAGCGCTCGCCCTGCAGGTGACCAATCCAGTCAGCCGCTTCGCCCTCGACAACAACGGCGTGGTGATCGACCTGCCGGCAATCGCCGACGCGGGCGCGCCCAGCGTGTCAGGCTCCTTGATATTCGGCATCGGCACTCAGGCGAATAACACACTGGGCGGTGCAACCGTCTTCAGGACCAACACGCAGACGGGCTATGTGCGCACTACCAGCGCCGGCCAGACTTATGGGCAGAGCTACCTCGACAGTGGCTCGAACGGCCTGTTCTTCAACAATAGCCAATTGCCCCGATGCGGTTATTGGTACTGCCCGAGTTCCACGCAAGCAGCGAGCGCCTCGATCTCCGGCACGGATGGCGTGTCGAGCACGGTGTCGTTTTCGATCGGCAATTCGAGCGCACTGTTTGGCTCGTCGAATAACGCCTTCGACAACCTGGCCGGCATTGCCAGCAACAGCTTCGGCTGGGGCCTGCCCTTCTTCTTCGGACGACGCGTCTACACGGCGATTGCATCGAGCGTGACGTCGGCCGGGCCAGGTCCGTATTACGCGTTCTGAGTGCTCGATGTCGGGGCCCGCCTTGCGCAGACAGCCGCGTTGGGCGGGTTCGATTGAGTGCCCGAGCATACGTGGCGTATCGAGCGCCAAACTCCCGCCTCAAACAGAAAAATCCTACAGTCCGCTCGGATTTCTCCGCGCGGAAAATTCCCAAATTCTCATCCCCCGCTTATTTGATATGCCCTGACTGCAATAATCGTCGTTTCCGGCTAGCGTGATCTCGATATCGTTAGCTCTGCATAATCTAATAATAGTGAAACGATGGAAGTCACCTTTTCGCTCGACGATTTCGAGCAACTCGTCTACACGCGGCAGCATACGCAAGCCTCGCTTCAGCTCATCGCGGCACTCGCACTCCTTCAACAAACGCGCGGCGAGTTGAACGCGAGCTTCAAAGCCTCGGGCATGATCGACCTGTCTCCCAATGAGCAACGCCAGCGTTTCTGCACGCGTCTGACAAGCGCGGCGTCTACGTTGTTCGCCGACCCGGATTTCCGGCCACCCACCGCGTGCCTCAGATTGTTTTTCACGCTGCATGAATGGATCGGCACGCTGTTCTCGGCCACGGCGTTTGGCAATGCGGACCACGTCATCCGTCATCTGAATCCTCGCGGCGCGGCGGACGCACAGTTTCTGCCGGGAGACAGCTTCATCGAGAAGCTATGCGTGCTCTATTCGACCGAGTCCGAACTGGAACTCGACTTCGCCGCGCTCTGGGCGTACGACAAAACCATCGCGGCCTGTCTCGCCCTCGCTTTGCTGGCACCGGTCTTCAAGGGCTCGCCAAGCGCGCATCTCAAACGCGAGGCGCTGCTGGAGTGGCTGCCCGGCAAGCTGCAGCTCATCGACGATCTCGACGATCTGCCATCGGCCGTGCTGCACAACGCCTATATGTTCTGCAGCTATGCCGATACGCCGCGGCGGCACGCGATCAAGCAGGACATCAACGTGCTGGTGCGTCGCAAGCTGGAACAACTCGGCCTGACTGACTTGTCCGCATCGAAACCCAAGCGTGCCAGAGGCAAAACGCAGCGCGGCAAGAAGCCGCTGATGGTGGTGGTGCTGGAATGGTTCAGCGGCGCCCATTCGATCTACCGCACGCACTCGCGTACGCTCGAAGCCGCACGCGAACATTTCGAGGTGGTGGGCTTCGGCTTCGGCTACGCGCTCGACGACGTGGGGCAGGACGTCTTCGACCGCTTCATCGAACTGGAACAGCCCGACTACATCGGCGAGTGCCTGAAAACGATTCGCGACTTCGCCGAGGCCGAGCAGCCGGACGTGTTGTACATGCCGAGCGTCGGCATGTTCGTGCTAACGGTGTTCATGTCCAATCTACGCATCGCGCCGTTGCAAATCGCGGCGCTCGGCCATCCCGCTACCACGCATTCAGACAAGATCGACTACATCAGCGTCGAGGAAGATTATGTCGGCGACCCGGCCTGCTTCAGCGAACGCCTGATGAAGTTGCCGAAAGACGGTCAACCGTACCGCCCGTCCGTCGCGTTGCCGGACATCGTCGCGCAGATTCCGTCACAGCGCGAGGCGCTGCAGATCGTCATCACCGCCAGCGCGATGAAACTCAATCCCGGCTTTCTCGACGCGTGCCGCGAGATCGGCGCGCGTGCTGCGACGCCCGTTGAGTTTCACTTCATGACCGGTGTGCCGTCGGGTCTGCCGTTCGACCGTCTGCGCGACGTCATCGCGCGCGCGGTGCCGGGCGCCATCGTGCACGACTTTCACGACTACGCCGCGTATCTGGCGCGCGTCAACCAGGCCGACCTGTTCCTCAGTCCGTTTCCGTTCGGCAACACCAACGGTATCGTCGATGCATTGACGCTCGGCTTGCCAGGTGTATGCAAACGCGGGCCGGAAGTGTTCGAGCGGATCGACGGCGCGCTGTTCGAGCGCGTGGGCATGCCCTCGTGGACCACCACGGACAGCGTCGAGACGTATGTCGCTGCGGCCGTGCGCATGATCGACCAGCACGACGAGCGCGCGGCGCTGCGCCAACGCCTGATCGATACGCAGGCGGTGCAGCGCTGCTTCGAGGGGCGGCCGCAGGCCTTCGGCGAAAGCGTGCTGAAACTGATGCGCGAGGACAAAAGCCGCCTCGCGAATGGGGCGGCTTGAGGGTTAAGATTCGCGGTTTGCGGTTTGCGGTTTGCGGTTTGCGGTTTGCGGTTTGCGGTCAAGCGGGCGCTGGCCAAAACTGCCTGCGCCCGTTTCGAGCAAGGCTTTACTCGGCGACTTCGCTCGCAGCAGCAGGGGCCGGCGTGGCGAGCTTTGCCGGCGCCAACCAGCTAAATACGCTCAGCGCGGAGCCGTGGAATGTGCACTCGGCGGCCGCGGCCGTATTGATCTTCTTCGGCTTGGTCGATTTGAGCGAAGCTGCGTCGCCCCCCGAGGCAGCGAGGCTCGCCGAAGCGGCCATTGCACCTGAAGCCGCTCCAGCCATCACGCCGGAGGCAGCCGCAGCGGCCGAAGCCGAGGAAGCCCCCTGCGGCACGGACGCCGCGCGCACGCCCGAAGTCGGATGAGGCGCGTTCGCCAGTTTCGCGGCGGAAGCCGCCGAGGCGGCCGAGGCGGCCGCAACCTCCGAAGCCGTCATCACATGCTCGATCGACCCTTCGACGACCACCCGCGAGCCGTCGATACCGGCGCCCGTATGAGCGATCTTCAGCGTATCCGGCGACGATGTTTCAGCCAGCTTGCTTCGCATCAACTGCTCGCATGCATCCGAGTTCTTGTAGACGGCCGTGCAGGCCGCCAGCAGCGCGGCAGCGGTCGTGACGCAGGCGATAGAGAGAATCCGAATCTTCATTGATGTTCCGTTTTGCAAGCCGTCGGCAATTGTAGCTTACGGGCTGGGGGATCGGCACCGCCGCCGCCCACGGGGACGGCACAGGGATAAGCACACAGACAGTGACGCGGCACCGCGCAAGGACGTGCCAAACCACACATCGCACAAGACAACGAGACAGCTTGACCGCGACGCTTCGTATCGGCATCGTGTTGACCGGCCGCCATGCCTGCGGCGCGCCGCAGCCTCTTCATCCGTACCCGCTTCATGCGCGCGGATCCGTTTTCCCACTGCGCATTGACCGGCTTTCCCGCATGTTCAGCCTTGCCCTAATCGCCGTCGCGGCTTACGCCGCCACCAATATCGACAACCTTTTCGTGCTGCTCGCCTTCCTTGCGGAAACGGGCGGCCAGCGTCGGCGCGTGATCGCCGGGCAGTTTGCCGGTTCGCTGACCTTGATCGCAGGCTCGATTCTGCTCGCCGCCCTGTTGACGCGATTACCTGCCGGCTATGTCGGTCTGCTCGGTATCTTGCCGATAGGCGTGGGGCTGAGCAAAGCATGGGCGCGCTTGCGCCCAGGCAACGCGGATCAGGTGCAAGAGGCGCGGGCCAAGGCGTGCACGCGTTCACCAGCCGCCGCGCCGGCTACGGCCGGCGCAGGCTCGTCATGGTGGACAGTCGCGTGCGTCGCGGTCGCCAACGGCTCAGACAATCTCGCGGTCTACGTGCCTTTGTACGCGAGTCATTCGCATAGTGAGGGCATGTTCATCTCGTTGGTGTTCGTCGCCATGATCGGTCTCTGGTGCGCAGGCGCCGTGTGGCTGGTGGCGCATCCGTTGCTGGGCGCGCCGATCCGGCGCTACGGTACCGCGTTGCTGCCACTGATCCTGCTGGTAATTGGCGTCTCGGTGATCGTGCAGAACGATACCTTGCGGATCGTGTTCGGTATGTGAGGCGGACCTGCAGCCGGCGATCCAGTCGCCGGGCGGTGGGGTGGCCACGCCTCGGCCTGAAAGCCTGGGCCTGGGCCTGAGCCTGAGTCCAAAACAGAAACACTACGGTCCGTGCAGGGATGCGCTGCTACCAGCGCGCGATGCAGCACGACCGACTGTCGCCCGCGCGAACGCTCAGTTCGACGGCATTTGCGGCTGCACGTAGGTGCGCACGCCGGCGAGCGGCGAACCGTAGCCACCTGACTGGGTGTTGTTCGGCAACCCATTGACCAGTTGCGCGCGCGGATCGGTCGGATTCAGATTCAACTCGCCCGCCTGCTGGTTGCCGTGCGTCGGATATTCGCTGCCGCGCGCCGCGTTCGGCATCACGCGCGTACTGTTTTGCGGCGCGTTGATGTCGTCCTGAACGCTCAGGCCCTGTGCGCCAGCCTGCGCGGCGACGCCGCAAGCGACCGCGCACAGCAGAACCCCCGCTACCCTCGACGTCCCCGATGTTCGTTTCATACCGACCTCCGGCAAAGTGCAAAGTGAAATGAAAGGCGATCATGTCCGCGATTCCAGTCCAGGCGCCCCAGACGCTGATCACATCATTTATACGCGCTACCTCGTCTTTCGGATTCGGCAAAATCTGCCCGCCCACCGCAAAATGCCGAACTGGCGCGCCCCGTGCGCTGATCGAAGCCATGGGGACACGGGATCACAGCAAATACCGCAAGCGCATATCGTTATGCCGATTGGCGATTTCTTTTCAGGCGGATCGCGCCCGATAATGGCTGCCATGAACACCCACCCCACTCCCCAAGCCCGCGCGCTGCGTTCCGCGCTCGTGGCACTGAGCGCGGCGCTGCTCATGGCCGCCTGCGCTGCTCCGACGGCATCGACCTCTTTCTCCGCGACTGATTCCGCCTCGCTCGACGCCGCCATTTCGGGGCCGCAGCGTAGCGACAAGAATCGTGCACGCGACGTCTACCGTCATCCGAAGGAAACGCTGCAGTTCTTCGGCGTGGCGTCGTCGCAAACCGTCCTGGAGATCGCGCCCGGCGGCGGCTGGTACACGGAGATACTCGCGCCCTATCTGCACGACCACGGCAAGCTGTACGAGGCGCAATACGACAGCCCGGACGCTGCGTCGTTGGCAGAAGAGCAGGCTGGCCGGGCGTCATTCGCGCGCAAGCTGTCGGCCACACCGGCTATTTACGGCAATGTCGTGGTCGGTACGCTGCGAGCAGGTCAATTCAGCGGCTTTCCGGCCGACGGCAGCGTTGACCAGGTGCTGACCTTCCGCAATATCCACAACTGGATCAAGGACGGCCAGATCGACGCCAATCTGCGCGCCTTTTACACGGCACTCAAGCCGGGCGGCATCCTCGGGGTCGAGGAACATCGCGCGGCGCCGGGCACTTCACTGCAACAGACCATCGACAGCGGCTATGTCACCGAAGCCTATGTCATCGAACATGCGCGAGCGGCAGGTTTCGAATTGGCGGCCCAAAGCGAGGTGAACAGCAACCCGCGCGACACGAAAAACTACCCACACGGTGTGTGGTCGCTGCCGCCCACGTATGAAGGCCACGACGTCGACCGGGCGAAGTACGCCGCGATCGGCGAATCGGATCGCATGACCTTGCGCTTCGTGAAACCCAGGTGACACGCATGACCGGCCTGGCTTTCAGCGCGCGCCGGTCGGGATAGGCGCTTCCGGCCGGCGTGCGCCTCACCGCACTGCGCTTGACGCGATCCCAATAATATGTTCCTATTGCGCACCATGTACCGCGCCCAGACCATCCTATCGCTACTACTAGCCCGCTCTACCGGGCTAGGTCTGCTGCTGCGCGCTTCCATCTGATACACCCGAAGCACCGCTCAATTCCCCAGTAACTGACCCAGCCCCGGTTTCCGACCGGCGGCCATGCTTTGTCTTTTCGTCGTCCGGTCGACAACCCAGGTTGATCGATCCCAAGGATGATGAAAATGTTGAAGAACCCTGCTGCCAAGTACCACTCGTTCAAGCCCATCAATTTGACCGACCGACAGTGGCCGTCGCGCGTCATCACGCGTGCGCCGATCTGGATGAGTACCGATCTGCGCGACGGCAACCAGGCGCTGTTCGAGCCGATGAACGCGCAACGCAAGATGCGCATGTTCAAGACGCTGGTGCAGATCGGCTTCAAGGAAATTGAAGTCGCATTCCCGTCTGCCTCGCAGACCGACTTCAATTTCGTGCGTGAGTTGATCGAGGGCGGCCATATCCCCGACGACGTCACCATCGAAGTGTTGACGCAAGCTCGCGACGACCTGATCGAACGCACTTTCGAATCCTTGCGTGGCGCGCCGCGCGCTATCGTCCACCTGTACAACGCCACCGCGCCGGAATTCCGCCGCATCGTGTTCGGCCTCGAAAAGAGCGGCGTGAAAGAACTCGCGCAAAATGCCGCGCGCACGATGAAGCGTCTCGCCGACGCCACGCCGGAAACGCACTTCACGTTGCAATACAGCCCGGAAGTGTTCAGCGGCACCGAGCTCGAATTCGCCAAGGAAGTATGCGACGCCGTGTTCGACATCTGGCAACCGACGCCCGAGCATAAGGCGATCGTCAACCTGCCCGCTACCGTCGAAATGGCTACGCCGAACGTCTACGCGGACCAGATCGAATGGATGCATCGCAATCTCGCGCGTCGCGATTCGTTGATCGTTTCCGTGCATCCGCATAACGATCGGGGCACGGCCGTGGCTGCCGCGGAACTGGCGGTGATGGCGGGAGCGGATCGTGTCGAAGGGTGTTTGTTCGGCAATGGCGAACGTACCGGCAATGTCGATCTCGTGACGCTCGCGTTGAATCTGTACACGCAGGGTGTCGATCCTGAGCTCGATTTTTCGAATATCAATGAAGTCGCGCGGACTGCTGAGGAATGCACGCAGTTGCCGGTGCATCCGCGCCATCCGTATGTCGGCGATCTGGTGTTCACCGCGTTCTCCGGCTCCCATCAGGATGCGATCAAGAAGGGTTTTGCCGTGCAGAAACCGGACGCGGTCTGGGAAGTGCCTTATATGCCGATCGATCCTAGCGATCTTGGGCGCACCTATGACTCGGTGATTCGGGTGAATAGCCAGTCAGGCAAGGGTGGAATCGCTTATTTGCTCGAGCAGGGTTATGGGGTTGTGTTGCCGCGGCGCTTGCAGGTTGATTTCAGCTCGGCCGTGCAGCGCTATACGGATGATAGCGGGCAGGAAGTGACGCCCTCGCAGATCTGGGAATTGTTCCAGCAGGAGTATGTGCATAGTGCTGAGCCGATTCATTATGTTGGGCATAGTCTGTCGGAGCGTGGCGATCGGGAGCATATCAAGCTCACTGTCGATATTAATGGCTCGCGGCGCGTGTTGAGCGGTGAAGGGAATGGGCCGCTTGATGCGTTGATGCATGCTATTGGGGTGCCGGTGCGGATTCAGCACTATGAGGAGCGGGCTCTGACTCAAGGCGCTGATGCGCGGGCTGTTGCTGTCGCTGAAATGGCTGGGGCTGATGTGGCTGGGAGCGCGTTTGGGGTTGGGATTGATGCCAATCTGGTGACTGCTTCTATTCGGGCTGTTATTAGTGGGGTTAATCGGGCCTATGAACGCGCTAGTTCCGCTGCGCAGGAGCGGTTTTTTGAGGTCGCGCTCGCTAATGACGCGGAGCGTGTGGCGGTTTGAGGTTTTTTTCCCTGGTCTGGCCTTTGGTGCCTTTCCTTGAATTGTTAGTGGTCTATTAGCGTTGCCCCTGTGCGGGGCGGCACCTGTAGTGGTTCAATGACTGTGGACACCTCTAAAGGGGATAATTCTCCAACTGAGGTGAGCAATGAGCAGACGGAACATTCCTGAAGAATTCAAGGCGGAAGCGGTACAACTGGTGGTCAGCAGGGGCTATTCGTTTGCCCAGGCCTGTGAGGCAATGGGCGTGGGCGATACCGCACTGCGTCGCTGGGTAGCGCAGTGGCGTGCCGAGCAGGCAAAGCCGCCGCGCACGACGCTGGAGATCGAGGCGGACGCGCGTCGCATCCGCGAACTGGAAGCGCGAGTGGCCGATCTCGAGAGAGAGCGGGATATTCTAAAAAACATCCCAAGGGACGCGCCCCTGCCCGAAGGGCAGAAACTCCCTGGCACCGCTACACTGACTGCTCCCAGAGGGAGCGGCCGTCAGACTTTTGGTGATTCATCCCGTTAAAAAACGTGGCCCAGGGACTGACGCGGACCCAGCATTGGTGACGCCACCAGGCGATCCCGTTCAGGAAGGTGATCGATTCCGCTGTCCCGCCCTCTGCCCATTCTGATGGCGGAGGTTTGACATGACGGCAACGAAGTCTCGGCGCGCCGGCAGTGCGGCGCAGATAACGGTGGTGCATCCCCATGCTGCGGCGATCGACATCGGCGCACAGTTTCATGTGGTGGCAGTGGGACCGGAGCGTGACCCGCAACCGGTGCGTTCATTCCGCAGTTTCACCAAAGAGCTGCACGATCTCGCCGACTGGCTCGAACAAGTGGGAATCACGACGATAGCCATGGAGTCAACCGGCGTCTACTGGATCCCCGCGTTCGAGATCCTGGAGGCACACGGCTTTGAGGTGGTACTGGTCAATGCGCGCGACGCGAAGAACGTGCCGGGTCGCAAGACGGATGTGAGCGATGCGCAGTGGCTGCAAAAGCTTCACGCCTACGGGCTGCTGCGCGCGAGTTTCCGGCCGCGGCACGACGTGGCCACCCTGCGCTCCTATCTGCGGCAACGGGAACGCCTGCTCGAATACGCCGCGGCACATATCCAGCACATGCAGAAAGCGCTAATGCAGATGAACCTGCAACTGCATCACGTCGTGAAGGACGTCACGGGTGCAACCGGCATGAAGATCATCCGCGCCATTGTGGCCGGCGAACGCAATGCCGTAGAACTCGCCCGACATCGCGATGTGCGTTGCAAGGCATCGGTTGAGACCATCCGCGACGCGCTGATCGGCAACTATAAAGCCGAGCACGTGTTCGAGCTGACCCAGGCGCTTTCGCTATACGATTATTACCAGACCCAGGTCGCGCAATGCGATGAGCGTATAGAACTCACGCTTCGGCAACTGCAAACCGGTGCCGAACCGCCCGCCGCGCCATTGCCCGCGGCGCGGTACCGGACCAGGCAACCCAACGGCTTCTCCTTTGATGTGCGTGCTGCGCTTTACGCCATGCTTGGCGTCGATCTGACGCAGCTTCACGGCCTGGGGCCCTATGTGGCGCTCAAACTCGTGGCCGAATGCGGCAATGACATGTCGCGCTGGCCAACGGCCAAGCACTTCACATCCTGGCTGTGTCTGGCTCCGGGCAACAAGATCTCCGGCGGCAAGATCCTCTCCTCAAAGACACGCCGCTCCTCCAGCAAGGCCGCTGCCGCGCTGCGTCTTGCCGCTGTCGCAATCGGCAAGACGGACACCGCGCTGGGCGGCTTTTACCGACGGCTGTCGGCGCGGATCGGCAACGCCAAGGCCGTCACCGCCACCGCGCGCAAGATCGCGGTGTTGTTCTACAACACACTGCGCTATGGCATGCAATATGTGGATCCCGGCGCCGCGTACTACGAAGAGCGCTATCGCCAGCGGGTCCTGAACAATCTCACCCGACGGGCCGAATCGTTGGGCTTTGTACTGCAAGCGAAACCGACCTGACGGGGAGGAGTTTCTCAGGAAGTCTACGGCCTTCTTCGTCAAGGAAATGGATCGCTTCCCGAAGTGATCCGGTCACTGAAGAAGGCCTGGCCGGTGAGCGTGATGTGCGAAGTGACAGGCGTTTCACGTAGCAGCTATTACGCACGTGCCAGGCGGCCAGCAGCGCGCCGTTCGCCGGCAGCGCTGCTGATGGCCGCACGGGAGATTCATCGGGAAACACGCGGCAGCTATGGCAGCCGCCGGATGTCGCAGGCGTTGCGGCAGCGCGGCCATGCGGTGGGCCGTCACCGGGCCCGTTCGCTGATGAGCGAAGCGCAGCTGAAGGTAAGCCGACCGCGTACGCATCGCTACAGCAAGGCCAATGGAGAGGCGCTGGTCGCACCCAACCTGCTGGATCGCAACTTTGAGCCGGACAGACCCAATCAGGTATGGGCAGGTGACATTACGTACGTGAGCACCCGTCAGGGCTGGTCCTATCTGGCCATCGTGATGGATCTGCATTCGCGCTGCATCGTCGGCTGGGCATTTGCGTTGCAGGCCGACACGGAACTGGTGATCCGGGCCATGGAGCAGGCTCGCGCCAGACGGCGCCCGCCACCTGGACTGATGTTCCATTCCGATCAGGGTTGTCAGTACACCAGCGCGTACTTTGTGGGCGAACTGAAGGCCAACGACATGGTTCAGAGCATGAGCAGAAAGGGGAACTGCTGGGACAACGCGGTCGTGGAGCGCTTCTTTAGAAGCCTGAAAAGTGAATGGCTGAACCCAAAGGGGTACCTCGATCACGCAGAAGCCGAACGCGACATCAAGGCCTATATCGACGACTTTTATAACTGCCGGCGGATCCATTCGGCAACGAACGGAGTGCCGCCGGTGCGGCACGAGGCTTCATTTTTTTAACAATTTCCTTTGTCGGTGTCCAAGATTACTTGACCACTACAACCTACTTTTCTTTGCATGCCGCAAAGAAAAGTAGGCAAAAGAAAGCGGCTCAAACCGCTACTGACTAAGTGGGCACCGTGGTTTGCAACGGGTAGTGGTGCATCTGGAATCTGTGTTTGTGCCCCTGCATACGCTAGTGACAAGGGAGTCATACTTCCCGACTCGCACTGTGTGCTCGTCGGAAGAGTCTGCTAGAAAACCAGTGGGCTAGGTTTGGGACTGTTGTACATTTTTCTTGAGGGGCGCTTCGGCGCCCCTCTTTTTTGCTACGCCGCTGGAGATCGATGCACGGGTTTTTGTTCCCGCCCTTCCCTCTCTCCGGTCAGCCCCGCTCTGTCCATGCGTCCGGCAAGCTGTGCGTCAGCGTCGATACGAAGCGCTCTGTTTCCGGTTGGCTCGGATTCATGAAAATGTCCCGTGATGGGCCCGCCTCGATCACTACGCCGTTGTTCAGAAATACCACGTCTCGCGCGATCGTCGCGGCTAGACGCAAATCGTGCGTTGCCATCAACATCGTCATGCCTTCTGTCGCGAGTTGCTTGAGTACGTCTACTACCTCCGCGGCCAGTCCGGGATCGAGGGCCGAGGTGGGTTCGTCGCACAACAATACCTCCGGCGACGGGGCTAGCGCCCGCGCTATTGCCACGCGTTGCTGCTGGCCGCCGGACAGTGTCGAGGGCCATGCGTCCGCTTTTTGTGCGATGCCGACTTTCTCCAGCAATTCGTCCGCACGTACGCGCGCTTTTTCCTTGTCCCACTTCAGGACGGTCAGCAGGCCCTCCATGACGTTCTGTCGTACCGTCAAGTGCGGAAACAACTGGAAGTTCTGGAATACCATGCCGGTGCGGCGGCGGATCGTCAGCACCTCCTCACGCGGCGGCTTGTGGTCGCGGCTGAATTCGAGGCGCTGGTCGCCAACTTGAAGTGATCCAGCTTCCGGGATTTCCAGCAGGTTCACGCAGCGAAGCAGCGTACTCTTGCCGCTGCCGGATGGGCCAATCAGCGCGGTGACGTTGCCCGAGGCGAGTTGCAGATCCACCGAGTTCAACACCCGATTCTCGCCGAAGTACTTGTCGATTTTTTCCAGTCGAATCATCAGTTGCCCGCATGGAAAAGTGCGTGACGGCCGAACTTGCGCTCGAGCCGGACTTGCGCCGACGACAATACCGAACTGAACACCAGATAAACCAGCGCCGCCTCCGTGTAGAGAATCAACGGTTCATAGGTCACGGACGCGATTCGCTGCGCCGCCTGAAATACCTCAGGTACCGTCAGCACCGCGGCAAGCGATGTGTCCTTCACCAACGCAATGAACGAGTTCGACAGCGGCGGCAGCGCGACGCGCGCCGCCTGCGGCAAGATCGCGCGACGCAGCGCCTGCTCACGCGTCATACCCATCGAGTACGCCGCCTCCCACTGGCCCTTCGGGATCGACTCGATCACGCCACGTATCACTTCCGAGTTATATGCGCCGACATTCAGCGAAAAGCCGATGATCGCCGCCGTCAACGGATCGAGCACAATGCCCACGTTCGGTAGTCCGTAGAAAATCACGAACAGCTGCACCAGTAACGGCGAGCCGCGAAACAGCCATACGTAGAAGCGTACGCACGCGATCGCCCACCGCGGCCCGAATAGCCGGACCAGCGCGACGATAAACGCGAGCACGATTCCAATCGCGAACGACGCGAGCGTGAGCGGCACGGTAAAGACGAGCCCCGCATACAGCAGGGGCCACAGCGACTGCGCCATCAGATGCAACCATGCCGGCATGATTCAGACTCGCAGATGACGCTTATTGGGAGACGTCTTTGCCGAAGTACTTCTGCGAAATCTTCGCGTAAGTGCCGTCTTTCTTGATGTCGGCGAGCGCCTTGTTGATGGCCGCCTGCAATTCCGGGCTGCCCTTGCGGATCAGCACCGCGGACTTGTCGCTGCTATCAGCCGACGTATCGAGCGCGGCGATCTTCACCTTCGCATCCGGCTTGTGCTTCTTGAAGTCGAGGAACGACAGCGAATCGTTGACGGTCGCATCGACGCGGCCCGAGGTCAGCAGGTCGACCGATTCGTTGAAGCCCTGCACGGGAATCACCTCGGCGCCGTGTGCAGCCGCGATCTTACCGAAGTTGCTGGTCAGCGTATTCGCCGACTTCTTGCCCTTCAGGTCGTCAAACGTCTTGATCGTAGTGTTGTCCGAACGCACGATCAGCGCCGCGTGCGAGGTGATGTACGGGTCCGAGAAATCGTATTTCGCTTTGCGTGCGTCGGTGACAGCGACTTCGTTGATCACCGAGTCGTAGCGGTTCACATCGAGACCGGCGATCAGGCCGTCCCATTTCCCTTCGACGAATTGCGGCTTGACGCCCAGGCGCTTTGCAATCTCGGTGCCGATCTCGACGTCGAAGCCGGTCAGCTTGCCGGATTCATCGTGGTACGTGAACGGTGCGTAGGTGCCTTCGGTGCCGATCTTGAACACGCCCGCGGACTTGATCTGCGCGAGCTCGTCAGCAGCGAAGGCCGGGCTCAGGGTCACCGCTTGCAGCAGCGCGATCAGCAGAATGGAACGAATCGACTTCATCTGGTGGCTCCGTAAAGTTTGCTACGTCAGTTGCATGGTTTTGTGTGCGGCATTCCGTCAGCGGTCAGACCCGGCAGAGTGGGCGGACTGTAGCAAACGGTTTGCGTTTTTACAAAGGATCAGGTTTCCGATCAATATGCGCTTGCGTGCTAAGCGGACAGCCAAGGTGGCTCATACAACGTCGAATTCGACTTTACAGCAGATATGGCAGACGCGGCATGCATCGCACCACGGAACACGTGCCGGGCGCCATCGGGGAAAACGCGGGAGGGGTATCGCCGCGGCGAACGCGCGGCGTTGAAAAATAGTCGGTACGGGCGGCATTGCGAGGCCGCCCGTCAGATTGCAAACGGCTTACCGCTCCACTGGATGCGGCTCCTTCCGCTTATTGGCCACCCGGATCGCGTCGAAGTAAGCCGGATTCGGCGGGCGCTTCAGATAACGCCCTGCGCCACGCACTGCCCGCAGTTCACCATCGGTCCATGCCAGCGCGCCGCGCGTGAGCGTGTGCATCGCCACGCCCTGCACCGTCATGCCTTCGAACACGTTGAAGTCGACCTTCTGGTGATGCGTCTTCACCGAAATCGTCTTGCTTGCCTGCGGATCCCACACGACCAGGTCGGCATCCGCGCCCACCTGGACCGCACCTTTACGCGGATACAGGTTGAAAATCTGCGCGGCGTTGGTTGAGGTAATACGCACGAATTCGTTCGGCGTGAGACGCCCCGAATTCACGCCGTGATGCCAGAGCACCGCCATACGATCTTCCACGCCGCCGCAGCCGTTCGGGATCTTCGTAAAGTCCTCACGGCCCATCGCCTTCTGCGACGCGCAGAACACGCAGTGGTCGGTCGCGGTGGTGTGCAATTGGCCCGCTTGCAAACCCCGCCACAATGCTTCGCGATGCTCCGCGGAACGGAACGGTGGGCTCATCACGTGCGCCGCCGCGCGGGTCCAGTCGGGATCGCGATACACCGCTTCGTCGATCACCAGATGACCCGGCAAGACTTCACCGAATACCCGAAGGCCTTCGCTGCGGGCACGCGCAATCGCGTCGACCGCATCCTTCGCGGACACGTGGACGATATACACCGGCACGCCGAGCACTTGCGCAATGCGAATCGCCCGATTGGCGGCCTCGCCCTCCACTTCAGGCGGTCGCGACAACGGATGCGCCTCCGGTCCCGTGAAGCCCTTGGCAAGCAACTGACGCTGCAACTGAAACACCAGCTCACCGTTTTCCGCATGCACGGTGGGCAACGCGCCGAGTTCGAGCGAGCGCGAGAAGCTGTTCACCAGCACTTCGTCGTCGGCCATGATCGCGTTCTTGTAGGCCATGAAGTGCTTGAAACTCGACACGCCGTGTTCGTGTACCAGCGTACCCATGTCGCGATAGACCGAATCGTCCCACCACGTCACCGCAACGTGAAAGCCATAATCCGCCGACGCTTTTTCGGCCCAGCCGCGCCATTCCTTGAAGGCCTCCATCAGCGATTGCTTCGGGCTCGGAATCACGAAGTCGATGATGCTGGTCGTGCCGCCGGATAAACCCGCGGCCGTGCCTGTATAGAAATCGTCGCTGGCCGTGGTGCCCATGAACGGCAATTCCATATGCGTATGCGGATCGATACCGCCGGGCATCACATACTGCCCGCCCGCATCGACGATCGTGGCGCCGGCCGGCGCCTCCAGGTCCGTTCCGATCTGCAGGATCGTGCCGCCGTCCTGCGGGTCCGCACACAACACGTCCGCACGATACGTGTTCTCCGCGTCGATAATCGTGCCGCCGCGAATCAGGGTCGTCATGGTGCCGCCTCCTTATGAACTGCTGGTTTTGGTGCTACGTACTTCATTTGCCTCGTGCGTGGCTTATGGACACTCAGGCACTCGCCACGCGCGCACTCGGTCCTTTGCTCAGCTTCATCCACGCGCTGTATACGATCGACGCCAACGCGAGTCCGACAAACCAGGCATACGTATAGAGCGTGTTGAAAATCGCCGGCACATTCGGGAATGACGCCGGAAACGCGGTGTGCAGGAAACCCGGCAAATTCGGCAGCACGCCGATCACGAGCGCCACCACCGCGCCGATATTCCAGCCGCCGGTGTAGCTGTACTCGCCATGCTCGTCGAACAGTTCGCGCGGGTCCAGCCGTGTGCCGCGAATGAGGAAGTAGTCGACCATCAGAATGCCCGCTACCGGACCGAGCAAAGCCGAGTATCCAACCAGCCACGTGAAGATATAGCCCTGCGTGGTGGCAAGAATCTTCCACGGCATCATCACAATGGCGATGGTCGCGGTAATCATGCCACCGACGCGATACGAAATGCCCTTCGGCCACAGGCTCGAAAAATCATAAGCCGGCCCAACAAGATTAGCCGCCAGATTGCAGCACATCGTATCCAGCGTCAGGATGATCAGTGCAAGGCCGACGCCGATGCCGGTCATGCGGCTCGTCAGGTCGATCGGGTCCCAGATCGCCTTGCCGTAGATCACCACGGTCGCCGACGTCACCACCACGGAGATCACCGAGAGCAAGGCCATCGGCACCGGCAAACCGATCGACTGGCCGATGATCTGGTCGCGCTGCGTTTTAGCAAAGCGTGTGAAGTCGGGGATGTTCAGCGCGAGGGTCGCCCAGAAACCCACCATCGCCGTGAGGCCGGGCCAGAAAGTCGCCCAGAACATCCCTTCTTTCTTGCCGCCCGGCACGAATTGCGACGGCGCCGACAACATTGAGCCGAGACCGCCTGCCTTCGAGGTGGCCCACCACACCAGCGCGACACACATCACGATCTTGATCGGTGCGGACCAGCTTTCGAGCCAGCGAATCGAATCGGTGCCGTGCACGATGAAATAGATCTGCAGCGCCCAGAACACCAGGAAACACGCGAGCTGCGTGAGCGAGATGTCAAGGAAAGGCAAGGCCGCGCCGTGCAGCGCGTTGCCAGTCAGAATGTTCAGCAACGTGTAGATCGCGCTGCCGCCCAGCCATGTCTGAATGCCGTACCAGCCACACGCGACGATCGCCCGCAGCATCGCCGGCAATTTCGCACCCTGCGTGCCGAAGGAGGAACGCACCAGCACCGCATACGGAATGCCGTGCTTCGCGCCCGCATGCCCGATCAGCAGCATCGGCACCAGCACGATCAGATTGCCGAGCAGTACGGTTGCCACCGCCTGCCACGGCGACATGCCTTCTTCCGTCAAACCGGCCGCGAGCATGTACGACGCGATGTTCATCACCATCCCCACCCACAGCGCGGCGAAGTGATACCACCGCCACGTGCGCTGTGCGACGCCGGTCGGCGCAAGGTCGTCGTTGTAAAGACTGCTGCCCTGCGCGCCGGCCGCAAACTGCGGATCGACGGGTTGCGCTGTCTGCTTCATCGAAAGATCTCCACTGATCGTTGAGGCCTGCGCGGCTTCTGATGGCGCGTCAGGCCTTGAGGGAAAATTACAGGTTCAGTACAAGCGCTTCGCTTCGTTTCTTTTCCTACTGGTAGCTCAGGTTTCAAGCTGCTTTTGCTGCGTGGGCATGGGCATGCTCGGCGGTTTCAACGGCGTCTGACTTGTCGCTTTCACCAGCATCCACCCGTGCAGGGTTGTTCGGATGCGTGGTCCAGTTCGCATACTCGCCGCTGTCCACGCGCTCCATCGTGATGCACTGCTCGACCGGGCACACATGCATGCACAGATTGCAGCCGACACATTCGGAGTCCATCACTTCAAAATGCCGGACGCCATCTTTTTCTTTCATGATCGCCTGGTGTGCGGTGTCTTCGCAGGCGATATGGCAGAGGCCGCACTGGATGCATTTGTCCTGATCGATGCGCGCCTTGATGTCGTATTTGAGGTTCAGGTACTTCCAGTCGGTGACGTTCGGCACAGCGCGGCCGCGAATGTCGTCGAGCGTCGCGTAGCCTTTTTCGTCCATCCAGTTTGAAAGACCATCCGCAAGATCGGAGACGATACGGAATCCATAGTGCATCGCCGCCGTGCAGACCTGCACGCTGCCTGCGCCGAGCACCATGAATTCGGCCGCATCGCGCCACGTCGAAATACCGCCGATGCCGGAGATCGGCAGATTCGGCGTTTCCACGTCGCGTGCAATTTCGGCCACCATGTTCAGCGCGATCGGCTTGACCGCCGGACCGCAATAGCCGCCGTGCGTGCCTTTGCCGTCGACCATCGGCAGCGGCGACATCGCGTCGAGATCCACCGCGACGATCGAGTTGATCGTGTTGATCAGCGACACGCCGTCCGCGCCGCCTTTATAGGCCGCGCGCGAACCGAGGCGGATGTCGCTGATATTCGGCGTGAGCTTGACGAGGCACGGCAACTTCGAGCCCTCCTTGACCCAGCGCGTGACCATCTCGATGTACTCGGGCACCTGACCGACCGCCGCACCCATGCCGCGCTCGCTCATGCCGTGCGGGCAGCCGAAATTCAATTCCACCGCGTCGGCGCCGGTGTCTTCGACAAGCGGCAAAATCCACTTCCAGTCGCGCTCGTTGCACGGCACCATCAGCGAGACGATCATCGCGCGATCCGGCCAGTCGCGTTTGACCTGGGCGATTTCCTTAAGGTTGACGTCGAGCGGACGGTCAGTGATCAGTTCGATATTGTTCAGGCCCGCGATGCGCTGGCCGTTCCATTGCACCGCGCCATAGCGTGAGCTGACGTTCACTACATGCGGGTCGAGGCCCAGTGTCTTCCACACGACCCCGCCCCAGCCCGCTTCGAACGCGCGGTTCACGTTATAGGCTTTGTCGGTCGGCGGCGCGGAAGCGAGCCAGAAGGGATTCGGCGACGTAATGCCGGCAATCGTACAGCGCAGATCGGCCATGTTCGGCTCCTTGGGGACTTCTGTTTTATCTTGGTGTGATGCGTGGCTTAAGCGGCTCTGTGCAGTCTCACGCGGCTTTGACTGCTGTGCGGGCGAACTGGGCGTCAATCGCGGCGGCGACGACCTTGCCGTCCTGCACCGCTTGTACCGTCAGATCGACCCCGCCAGTCGCCGCGCAATCGCCACCCGCCCATACGCCGGGCAACGAGGTTTGTCCGTTGGCATCGACTGCGATACGGCTGCCGTCCAGTGTCAACAGTTCGCGCTCGATGCCGACCGGCACCAGCGTCTGCCCGATTGCCTTTAACACCATGTCGGCCTCGACCACGAAGCGCTCCTGACTGCCATCGCCTAACGCGCGCTCGAATTCGACACCGGTCACCACGCCGCCGTCTCCGATCAAACGCATCGGCTTTGCATGCGTGACGAGCGTGACGCCGTTGGTCTGCGCGAAATCGCGCTCGGCCCACGTCGCGCTCATCGACTCGACGCCGCGCCGATACACCATCGTCACCGACGTCGCGCCAAGCTTGTGGCTTTGCACGGCTGCATCCACTGCCGTATTGCCGCCGCCGATCACGACGACTCGCCGGCCCACCGGCACCGTGCCGAAGTCACTCGCCGTGCGCACCTGTTCGATGAAATCCACTGCGTTCATCACGCCACTCAGGTCCTCACCGTCCATCGCCAATGCGCGCACGCCCGTGAGACCGATCGCGAGGAAGACCGCATCATGCTGCTTGCGCAGCGCGTCGAGCTCCACGTCACGTCCAAGCGCCACGCCGTGCTTGATCTCGATGCCGCCGATCGAGCACAGCCACGCCACTTCGCGTTGCGCAAAATCATCGACGGTTTTATAGGCAGCGATGCCGTATTCGTTCAGACCACCCGCTTTCTCGTGCGCGTCGTAGATGGTCACGTTATGGCCGGCCAATGCAAGCCGATGCGCACACGCCAGTCCAGCCGGTCCCGCACCGACCACCGCGACGTGCCGACCCGTTTCAGCCGCACGTTTGAACAGCACTTCGCCGCGCGCCATCGCCCAATCGGTCGCATGACGTTGCAGCGCGCCGATCGCCACCGGCTTCGCATCCTGATGGTTGCGCACGCAAGCACCCTCGCAAAGAATCTCGGTCGGGCAAACGCGCGAGCACATACCGCCCAGCGGATTCGCAGACAGAATGTCGACGGCCGCGCCCTTCAGATTGCCGTTGCTGATCTTGCGAATGAAACTGGGAATGTCGATCTGTGTCGGACACGCGTTCACACACGGCGCGTCGTAACAGTAGTGACAGCGGCTCGCTGCTGCGGCCGCGGCACTCGCGTCGAGCAACGGTGCGATATCGGAGAACTCGCACGAGAGTTGAGCGGCCGATAGGCGTTGAGCCGCAATATCGCCGGTTTGCTTGATGGCCATACACGTTCCTTCTTCGATGTGAGGACGTAGCCGGTCCCGCCGGCTGCGCTGAAGCGGAGCCGGGGCGGCATGTTTTATGGGCACTACGGTGAGGCTAGGGAATCAACTAAAACCCGCAACTACAACCGCTACCGCTAAAGCGTTATGAAACCGGCTCGCACGCTCGTCCGAGCATGGCGTGCAGCAAAACGTTGGCGCCCGCTTCGATCCATTCGAAGGTCGCGTCCTCGATCTCGTTGTGACTGATCCCGTCGACGCACGGCACGAACACCATCGAAGTCGGCGCGACTTGCGACAGATAACAGGCGTCGTGTCCCGCGCCTGAAACCATGTTGCGATGCGGATAGCCGAAGCGTTCGGCCGCGGCGCGTACTGACTTCACGCAGGCTTCGTCGAAAGCTACCGGCGCGTAGTAAAAGATCTGCTCGAGTTCGGTTTCCAGACCGATGGTGCTGGTGATTTTCTCCACGCCCTCACGTAGCGCCACATCCATCTTTGCGAGCACCGCGTCGTCCGGATGACGGAAATCGACGGTGAAGAACACGCGGCCCGGAATCACATTGCGCGAGTTCGGATAGACCTGCATCATGCCGACCGTTGCGCAGCCGAACGGCGCGTTATCCAGCCCGATTCGATTGACCAGATCGACCACGCGCGCGGCCCCGAGCAATGCATCGCGACGGCGCGGCATCGGCGTCGGACCCGCGTGAGCCTCCTGTCCCGTCAGCGTGATTTCGTACCAGCGCTGACCTTGCGCATCGGTCACCACGCCGATGGTTTTGTGCTCGGCTTCGAGAATCGGCCCTTGCTCGATATGCAATTCGAACGCAGCATGCAAGGGACGACCGCCGCAAGGAAGATCGCCCGCATAGCCGATACGTTTGAGCTCCTCGCCGATGGTCTTCCCATCCACGTCCTTGCGCGAGAGGCCGTAGTCCAGTGTGAAGACGCCGGCGAACACTCCTGAGGCAACCATGGCGGGCGCAAAGCGCGAGCCCTCCTCGTTGGTCCAGATCACCACTTCAACCGGATGCTCGGTCTCGATGCCGTGATCGTTCAGACTGCGGATCACTTCGAGTCCGCCGAGCACACCGTAGATACCGTCGAAGCGGCCGCCGGTCGGCTGCGAGTCCGCATGCGAACCGGTCATGACCGGCAACGCATCGGGGTTACGCCCAGCGCGGCGCATGAACACATTGCCCATCTGATCGACACTGACCGTGCAACCCGCTTCTTTCGCCCAACTGACGATCAGGTCGCGCCCCTGTTTGTCGAGGTCGGTCAACGCCAATCGGCAGACGCCGCCTTTGGGCGTCGCGCCGATCTTCGCCATCGTCATCAGGCTGTCCCACAGCCGCTTGCCGTCGACCTTGATCGACGTAGCGGGTTCTGCGTGCTTCAGCGCTTCGGATACCGCGTTCATTCGTCTCGCTCCTTTCGGTGAATCGACATGAAACTGGTGCATCGGCGGCGGGTTTTGGGGCGTGTCCGCACGGCGGCGGTGCACACTCGATGCCTTTGATCGCCTCTTTTACAGAGGGCAAACCCTGGGGCATCTCCCGCTCTCTCAATCCTGTCCAGTTGGACAGGTTGTAGACGATTAAGCCCGCCAAATCAACACCTTTCGTACGGTAGGAAACATAGCGAGAAGCGTGCCATTGCACTGCAGCACGCATTTTTCGACGACCTCGAATGCGCGTGTCCATCCGCGCTCAAACGACTAGAATGAAGCGCGACGCGGCACACATGCCGATGCAGGCCAACATGAGAGACGACAACGTGGCTGCCGACATCACGGAAAACGACGAGACACTGGACGAAACTCGCGCACCTTTGCGGCGGCGCAAGGCGCACATTCGCGAGTCGAATGAAGCGCATTTGTTGGCGTGCGCCGAAGCGGTTTTCGCCGAACGAGGACTCGACGGAACCAGCACGGCGATGATCGCGGAGCGTGCAGGCTTACCGAAAGCTAACCTGCATTACTACTTCCCGACAAAACTCGCGTTGTACCGGCGTGTGCTGGAAGATCTGTTCGAAGACTGGCATCGCGCGGCGGACACGTTCGAATGCAGCGACGATCCGGTCGAAGCGATTGGCGGATACGTACGCGCGAAAATGGAGTTGTCGCGCCGCCGGCCGTTAGGCTCGAAGGTGTGGGCAAGCGAGATCATTCACGGCGCGGAGCATATGGAGGACATTCTCACGGGGCGCGTGAAGCCGTGGCTGGACAGCCGGGTGAAGGTGATCGACGACTGGATCGCGCGCGGGCTGCTGGCGCCGGTGGATGCGCAAACGCTGATGTACATGATCTGGGCGACTACCCAGCATTACGCCGACTTCGACGCGCAGATTCGCGCGCTTAAAGGCAAACGCGCGCTGACGCAGAAAGCGTTTGAGGTGACGACGGAGGAAGTCGTGCAGTTGGTGATTCGTGCGTGTGGGGCGGTGTCGCCGTCGCAGCACGAAGACGGCGCGGATCCCTCGAGATAAAAAAAGCCCGGCTGCGTTTTTTAATAGCAGCCGGGCCTTCGCATTTTCGCTTGATGCCTCTCTTGAGGCTTAGCGATTTAATACGTCTCCAGATGCAGCCGCCCTTCCCGCTTCAGCTTCATCCATAGCGCTTCCCAATCGAGCTGGTGCTGCTCGCCGATTTCCTTGAGCGCTTGCAGCACGCCATCTTCCATCCCCTTCAACCCGCACACGTAGATATGCGTGTTGTCGTCTTTGAGCATCTGCGCGACATCGACCGCGCGCTCGCGCATCGCGTCCTGCACGTAACGCTTCGGCTGGCCCGGCGTGCGCGAAAACGCCAGATTCGTATCGATGAAATCCTTGGGCAGATTCGTCAGCGGCCCGAAGTACGGCAACTCTTCTTTCGTACGCGCGCCGAAGAACAACATTAGCTTGCCAGTCGCACCTTTCAGACGACGCCGTCTTCGATACTCAGTCATCGCACGCATCGGCGCTGAACCAGTGCCCGTGCAAATCATCAGCAAATGCGAGTTCGGATGATTCGGCATCAGGAAGGTACCGCCGAACGGGCCGATCACGCTGACCACGTCGCCCTTCTTCAGATCGCACAGATAATTCGAGCAGACCCCATCGAGCGCGTCGCCGTGCTGCTGGGACACGCGCTTCACGGTGAGAGAAACATTGTTGTAGCCGGGCCGTTCGCCATCGCGCGGGCTCGCAATCGAATACTGCCGCGCGTGATGCGTGCGGCCATCGGCGGTCGCGCCCGGCGGCAGGATGCCGATCGACTGGCCCTCCAGCACGGGGAAAGGCATCGACCCGAAATCGAGCACGATGTGATGGATGTCGCTCTCGGTCGAACCGTCGGTGAGCCGGTAGTTGCCGACTACCGTCGCGGTAGTCGGCGCCTTGTGCGTATAAAGATTCACGTACGGTTTCGCAGCGGACCACGGCGGCACGACCGACCCACGCACGGTATCGACTTCAATACCGCTTGCATCCGTCGGCTCATCGCCTGACGCTCCCGCCGCGGCCGATTCATCTTCCGCAGCAGGCACAGCCATCGTGTTCTGCTCGGGCAACACGTCCCACTTGAACTGCTCGTCGATGGAATACGCATCGGCTTTCAGCACGGTGCGCCAGTTATCGATCGAGCCAGTCGGACACGGTGGCACGCACGCCATGCAGCCGTTGCAGACATCCGCCTTGACCACATAGTTGTTCTCGTCGTGCGTGATCGCATCGACCGGGCAAGTCTCTTCGCAGGTATTGCAGCGAATGCAGATTTCCGGATCGATCAGATGCTGCCTGAGAACTTCGATCGATACTGGGCCGTTCATGACATCCTCCACCAGATATTCGTGCGAATACGACGCCGCACGTCGCACGTTTTCAATCGCCGTGTTCAGTTAAAACGCACGTATTCGAAATCGACCGGCTGACGGTTCACACCCATTGCCGGCGGCGCAATCCAGTTCGCGAACTTGCCGGGCTCTACGACGCGGCCCATCAGCGAGGCGACATACGCGCGGTCTTCCGGTGAAGCGAGCCACTTCGCTTCATTGGCGGCCCATTCGGTTTCGCTGATCACGCGGCCGTCCGGCGACACACGCGTACCTGCAAACGTGCCGATCTGCCGGTTGAACGCTTTATGCGGCACTGTCATGCGGAAATCGATGCCGGCCTTTTCGAGTACCTTGTTCCAGCGGCCGACACCCGCCACCGAATCTTTAATGTAGTCGTCGCGCAGCACTTCGTTCATGGCGTTGAGCATCGGCACTTCACGCTCGACCAGTTTGCCGTCCTGCACGTCGAGCAGCTTGTAGCTTTGGCCGTTCAGTTGATGGTCGTCGTCGCGCTTGTTCTCTTCATAGCGGCCCTTCAGGCCCGAGCTATAGAACGTGGCCGCATTAGACGAATGATCAGCGCCGAACAGGTCGATCGTCACCGAGTAATGGAAGTTCAAGTACCGCTGGATGGTCGGCAGATCGATCACGCCAGCAGCGCGAATCTTCGCGACGTCGTCCGTGCCTAGTTCGTTCATCACTTGCGCCGTGCGCTGGATCACGCGTGACACACCCGATTCGCCAACGAACATGTGATGCGCTTCTTCGGTCAGCATGAACTTCGTGGTACGTGCAAGCGGATCAAAGCCCGACTCGGCGAGCGCCGACAACTGGAACTTACCGTCGCGGTCGGTGAAGTACGTGAACATGTAAAACGCGAGCCAGTCCGGCGTTTTCTCGTTGAAAGCGCCGAGAATGCGTGGATTGTCTTCGTCGCCCGAACGGCGGCCGAGTAGCGCTTCGGCTTCCTCGCGACCGTCGCGGCCGAAGTAGCGATGCAGCAGGTACACCATCGCCCACAAGTGTCGCCCTTCTTCTACATTCACCTGAAAAAGGTTGCGCAGGTCGTACATCGACGGCGCGGTCAAACCCAGATGCCGTTGTTGCTCGACCGAAGCCGGCTCCGTATCGCCTTGCGTGACGATGATGCGGCGCAGATTCGCGCGATGCTCGCCGGGCACGTCCTGCCACGCGGCCTCACCCTTGTGCTCGCCGAAATGAATCTTGCGATCCTGTTCGCCGGGGGTGAGGAAAATGCCCCAGCGATAGTCGGGCATTTTCACGTGATCGAAATGCGCCCAGCCGCCCGCGTCGACGCTCACCGCCGTGCGCAGATACACGTCATAGCCGTGCGAGCCTTCCGGGCCCATATCGCCCCACCACGACAGAAAATTCGGCTGCCATTGTTCGAGCGCGCGTTGCAGTGCACGGTCGTCGGCGAGATTGACGTTGTTCGGAATCTTTTCGCTGTAGTTGATCGTAGACATGGTCGGTTCCTTGGTCGGAATACAGAGCTTGCGGATGAGAGGCGCGTATCAGGCAGGTGGCGTCGCTTTCAGTTACGTTGCGTCGCGTCGAAAGAATCAAACGCGCGAGACGTCGAATTGCGCCTTGCTGCCCTTGCCGTACACCTTGAGCGCGCCCTTCTCGCCCACTGCGTTTGGCCGGTTAAAGATCCAGTTCTGCCATGCGGTGAGACGCCCGAAAATACGCGTCTCCATCGTTTCCGGGCCGTTGAAGCGCAGATTCGCTTCCAGTCCGGTCAATGCATCCGGCGACATCGCCGCGCGTTCTTCGAGCGCGATGCGGATTTCGTCGGCCCAATCGATATCGTCGGGCGATGCGGTCACGAGACCAAGGCGCTCGGCTTCAACAGCTTTGATCGCCTGGCCGATCTTCGAGCGCACCGCGTCGAGCGGTTCGACTTCTTCATAGAAGCGACGAGCGAGACGTGATTGATGCGTAACCATCGGATAGAGACCGAAATTGACTTCCGACAGCGTGATCGCCGGCTCTTCGTCTTCGTTGCTCGGCAGTGCGGCCATATAGCTGCGGTCGCAAGCAAACGCGAGTTCCGCGAAGGTGCCGGCAAAGCACGAACCCGGTTCGATCAGTGCGAACAGCGAACGCGACGACACGTCGATACGTGCCAGCGTGCGGCGCAGGAGGCCGATGGTCTCGCGCACGAACCAGTGGTCCTTGTGCTGCATCAGCGTGGCGTCGGTAGCGAGCAGGTTACGGGCGTCGCCTTCGGTCTTGAAGACCCAGGTGCCGACCTCGAGTTCGTTGGTACGCATCGACAGAATCGCGTCGTCGAGTTCGCGGGCGAACTGCAGCGGCCACCAACTCGTGCCTGCGGCGACGATCGCGTCGATCTCCGTGGGTTGTCCCGCTTGCGGGGCTTTCGCCGTGAAGGTGGCGATGCGCTTCGCACGATCGATCGTAACGTCGAGCGTTTTATAAGTCAGGCCGTCTTCGCGGTTGGTGCGTTCGATACGCGTGAGCATGACGCCTTGTGCGTCCGACGGACGATCGCTTTGTTCGGCAAGTTCCAGCGCGCGCGCATGAATCGTCTGATCGAACTGATTCGGCTTCACGACTTCATCCACGAGACGCCATGCTTTCGCCCGTTCACCGCGGATGCCTTCGACCACCGTGCAGAAGATGTCTGCACGATCGTGACGCACCTTGCGTTTATCGGTAACACGCGTCAGGCCACCCGTACCCGGCAGCACGCCCAGCAGCGGCACTTCCGGCAGCGAAACCGACGACGAGCGGTCATCGACCAGATAGATTTCGTCGCAAGCGAGCGCGAGTTCGTAACCGCCACCGGCGCATGCACCGTTCACGGCGGCGAGAAACTTCAGACCTGAATGACGCGACGAGTCTTCGAGACCGTTACGCGTTTCGTTGGTGAACTTGCAGAAGTTGACCTTCCACGCATGCGTGGACAGTCCCAGCATGAAGATGTTTGCGCCCGAGCAGAACACGCGGTCCTTCAGGCTCGTTAGCACCACCGTTTTGACTTCGGGATGCTCGAAGCGGATGCGCTGTATCGCGTCGTGCAGTTCGATGTCGACGCCAAGGTCGTATGAATTCAGCTTTAGCTTGTAGCCGTCCCGGATCCCGCCGTCCTCGGCGATATCGATGCCAAGGGTCGCGACAGGACCGTTGAAACTCAGCTTCCAATGCTTGTACTGCGAAGGATCGGTGCGGTAGTCGACCGGCGCGATGGCGGTTTCTGCTGTGGACATGGGGCGTCTCCTGACTGGACGATGCAAAACTTGTTTTTGAACAATAGTGCATCGTCATCCCCGAGTAAAGCACTTTAGTGCATGTTTGCTAGTAAACCCTAGGCTCGCACTGCATTTCAGCTCACCCGCACTTCGTCCGGCGATTCTGCCGCGAGCCTTGCAGCCAGCCGGTCGCGCAACTGCAAATAGGCGTCTGCCAAAGTTTTTTCGCTGGTGTCGAAGGTCATGTCGGCGCGGCCGTATAGTTCGCTACGCCCCGCCAGGATGCGCTTCAGGTCATCCATCGCCTCCTTGTTGCCGGACATCGGACGCAGATCGCCCTGCGCGACAACGCGGCGCATATGCTCTTCCGGCGTGGCCTGCAGCCATACGGTAAAGCAGTGCGACAGCAATGCGTTGAAGGTGCCCGACTCCGACACCAGCCCGCCCGGCGACGCGATCACAGCGCGCTCGTGCTCGTGAATCACCGCCTCCAGCGCGCGGTGTTCATAACGCCGGTAAGCGCTCGCACCATAAAGCGAATGAATCTCCGACGGCGGACAACCGGCGAGTTGCTCGATCACGCGCGTCAGCTCGACGAACGGCACCTTGCGCTCCTGCGCCAGCATCCGGCCGAAGGTCGACTTACCAGCCCCACGCAGGCCGATCAACGCGATCCGGTCCTTGCGATGCGGGTCGCGCGGCGCCTGCGCGAACATCTCGGCAAGCGCCACGCGGGCGCGCTGTAGCGCCGCCTGGTCGCGCCCCTGCAGCAGTTCGCGGATCAGCAGCCATTCGGCGGAAGCAGTGGTTTCGTCGCCGATCACTTCGGCCAGCGGGCAGTTCAGCGTCACCGCGATCTGCCGCAACACCAGCACCGATGCGTTGCCCACGCCCGATTCCAGATTCGCCAGATGACGCTCCGACAAGCCGGTTTCAGTCGCCAGCGTCTTGCGCGTCATGCCACGGCGCGCACGCAGCAAGCGCACGCGATCACCCATTGCCGTTAGAAAAGGATCGCGTTCCTCGCGCTCCGTCCCACGCTCGGCCCCGCTGTCCGCTCCGCGGTTGGCCCCAGCGGAGCGGCTCGCGTCCTCATCGGCAGGATCGTCCAGCGGCGCGGAAGAGTAATTTTGATTCATGTTTAACTGCCTATTGAATACGTTACATGTACTATAGTGCTTGACAGGGCTCTGGTGAACAGTTAATTTTCGCCAAATATTGATCTAATAACAAACGCTGTCGAGGTTTTTCGGCAGCGTCACGGAGACAGCGCAACAGCACGTATGAATTAAGGTGCGTGCGCGCGCGCTGATCTGGAGGCTTGCATGTCCCCACATGACTTTCAACGCCTGATTGCGGGCGTGACCGAGCAACTCGCCGGCCGCCCGCTCGACGGCACGCTGGCCACGTGGCTCAACGACACGTATCCCGCGGATGGCGCGACCTTCCGCGAACTGGCGGATGCCTGCCGCACCGGCGTGGCCGAAGGCTGGCTGTGCAACCGCGAAGGCGGCGGCATTCGTTATGGCCGGATCTTCAAGGCCTTGCCGGAAACCCACGGCTTTTCCGTCGACGTGGTCGATATGAAGGATATTGCCGGTCCGCATCATGTGCATCCCAACGGCGAAATCGATCTGATCATGCCGCTCACCGAAGGCGCTACCTTCGACGGTCATCCGGCCGGCTGGTGCGTGTACGGCCCCGGCAGCGCGCATCGACCGACCGTTGAGAATGGGCAGGCGTTGGTGCTGTATCTGCTGCCGCAAGGCGCGATCGAATTCACTCCCAGCTCACCTTCCGCCTGAGACTCGCTATGACCGAACTATTGAAGAACTACGTTGCGGGCCAGTGGGTCGCGGGCGACGGTGAAGGCGTGACGCTGACCGACCCGATCACCGGCGAAGCGCTCGTGCGCGTGTCGAGCCAGGGCCTGGATCTCAACCATGCATTTGGTTTCGCTCGGGAAGAAGGCGGCACGGCCCTGCGTGCACTGACCTATGCACAGCGCGCTGCGCGTCTGGCCGAGATCGTCAAACTGCTGCAGTCCAAACGCGACGATTACTATGCAATCGCGACTGCGAACTCGGGCACCACGCGCAATGATTCGGCGGTCGACATCGACGGTGGCATCTTCACACTGTCGTACTACGCGAAACTCGGTGCGTCGCTCGGTGATGTACATGCGCTGCGCGACGCTAATACCGCTTCGTTGAGCAAGGACCAATCGTTCAGCGTGCAGCACGTGCTCACGCCAACGCGCGGCGTCGCGCTCTTCATCAACGCGTTCAATTTTCCATCGTGGGGTTTGTGGGAGAAAGCAGCGCCCGCATTGTTATCCGGCGTGCCCGTCATTATCAAACCCGCCACGGCGACGGCATGGCTCACGCAACGCATGGTTGCCGATGTGGTCGACGCAGGCATTCTGCCGCCCGGCGCGTTGTCCGTCATCTGCGGCAGTTCCGCAGGTCTGCTCGATCAGATTCAGGCATTCGACGTGGTGTCGTTCACCGGCTCAGCGGAAACCGCCGCGACACTGCGCGCGCATCCGGCTTTCGTCGAGCATGGTGCGCGTCTGAATGTCGAAGCCGACAGCCTCAATAGCGCAATTCTCTGTGCCGACGCAACACCCGATACGCCGGCCTTTGAACTGTTCATCAAGGAAGTGGTGCGGGAAATGACCGTGAAGTCCGGTCAGAAATGCACGGCGATCCGGCGCGCCTTCGTGCCTGAAGCATCGCTCGAAGCGGTACTCGAAGCGCTCAAAGCAAAGCTCGCGAAAATTACCGTCGGCAATCCACGCAACGACGCCGTGCGGATGGGTTCGCTCGTCAGCCGCGAGCAATACGAGAACGTTCTGGCCGGCGTCGCGGCGTTGCGCGAGGAAGCCGTGCTCGCATACGACGGCTCGGCTGCGCCGCTTATCGATGCGGACGCAACGATTGCCGCCTGCGTCGCGCCGCATCTGTTCGTGGTCAACGATCCCGATAGCGCGACGCTGCTGCACGACGTCGAAGTATTCGGGCCAGTGGCGACCGTGGCGCCCTATCGCGTCGCCACCGCAGCAAACGGCGCCCTTCCCGAAGCGCACGCCGTCGCACTCGCGCGACGCGGCCAAGGCTCGCTCGTCGCCTCGATCTATTCGAACGACGACGCGCATCTCGCCAAGCTCGCACTGGAACTCGCCGACTCGCACGGACGTGTCCACGCGATCTCGCCTGCAGTCCAGCAGAGTCAAACCGGCCACGGCAACGTGATGCCGATGTCGCTGCATGGCGGGCCGGGCCGCGCGGGTGGCGGAGAAGAACTCGGCGGGCTGCGCGCACTGGGGTTCTATCACAGGCGCTCTGCCGTTCAGGCATCGAGCGCTGCAATCGACGCACTGACGCGAACCACCCATTTGCCCGCAGCATAGCGGGACGAGACAGGCTTCAAGCAATCAGACAGTAAGCATCGCGCGGATCAAGAGCACCGCCGGACCGCCCCCACCCGATGGAGGAGACATATGGAAGCCCTGCTGGACACGGCTGCGAGTCGGCCCGCCCCGACTGTCGAACCGCCGCCCGCGGTATTCAATTTCGCGGCCTACCTGTTTGGACTGAATGAAGCGCGCGCCGCCAAGACCGCCTATATCGACGACACCGGCACCACCACCTACGGCGAACTCGAAGAACGGGCCAGGCGCTTCGCGAGCGCATTGCGCACACTCGGCGTGCATCCGGAAGAACGCGTGCTGCTGGTGATGCTCGATACCGTCGAACTGGCGATTGCCTTTCTCGGTGCGCTCTATGCAGGCGCCGTGCCGGTCGTCGCGAACACGTTGCTCACCACGGCCGACTATGTGTACATGCTGACGCACAGCCATGCGCGCGCCGTGATCGCATCCGGCGCATTGCTGCCGAATGTCACGCAGGCGATGGATACCACCGAACACGACGGTTGCCAGTTGATCGTTTCACAGCCGCCTGAAGGCGAGTCTTTGACGGCGCCGTTGCTTAAAGATCTGATCGATGCAGCCGCGCCGGCCATCAAGGCACCCACGACCGGTTGCGACGATATCGCGTTCTGGCTGTATTCGTCCGGCTCGACGGGCAAACCGAAAGGCACCGTCCATACGCACGCGAATCTGTACTGGACCGCCGAGTTGTACGCGAAGCCGATTCTTGGCATCGTCGAAAGCGATGTGGTTTTCTCGGCGGCCAAGCTGTTCTTTGCATATGGTTTGGGCAACGGTCTGACGTTCCCGCTTTCGGTCGGCGCTACAGCCGTATTGATGGCTGAACGTCCCACCGCCGACGCGATTTTCACGCGCCTCGTGCGGCATCGCCCGACCATTTTCTACGGCGTACCGACGCTCTACGCGAGCATGCTCGTCTCACCCAACCTGCCCGCGCGCGCCGATGTCGCGATGCGCGTGTGCACGTCGGCGGGCGAAGCGCTGCCGCGCGAAATTGGCGAGCGCTTCACCGCGCACTTCGGCTGCGAAATTCTCGACGGCATCGGCTCGACCGAGATGCTGCATATCTTCCTGTCAAACCGCCCGGGTGAAGTCGAGTACGGCACCACGGGGCGCCCCGTGCCCGGATACGAAGTTGAACTGCGCGACGAAGCCGGACATCCGGTGCCCGACGACGAAGTCGGCGATCTGTTTATCAAAGGACCGAGCGCGGCGCTCATGTACTGGAGCAATCGCGAGAAATCGCGCGCGACGTTCCTTGGCGAGTGGATCCGCAGCGGCGATAAATACCGCCGTCTCGCGAACGGCTGCTACGTGTATGCGGGCCGCAGCGACGACATGCTGAAAGTGAGCGGTCAATACGTATCGCCCGTCGAAGTGGAAATGGTCCTGGTGCAGCACGGCGCAGTGCTGGAAGCCGCGGTGGTCGGCGTGGATCACGGCGGCCTCGTGAAGACCCGCGCATTCGTAGTGTTGAAGCGTGAATTCACGCCGTCTGAGATACTCGCGCATGAGTTGAAGGCTTTCGTCAAGGAACGGCTCGCGCCGCACAAGTATCCGCGCGATATCCTGTTCGTCGACGATTTGCCTAAAACCGCCACCGGCAAGATTCAACGCTTCAAACTGCGCGAACAGTCATAAGGTGATCCATGCAGAAGCCCGCAACCGCAACCCTTGCTAGCGAATTCGCAGAACTGCCCGCCACGGCATCGCATGGGCCGTTGCGCATCGAATATCGTTGGGTGAATGAAGCGGCGGCCAATGCACCGATCGCCGTCTTCCTGCATGAAGGGCTCGGTTCCATCGCGATGTGGCGCGACTGGCCGCAAAACTTGTGCGAGCGGCTCGGCATGCGTGGGCTCGTTTATTCGCGACCCGGTTATGGACTATCCACACCGCGTGCGCACGACGTCAAATGGCCGGTCGACTTCATGACCGCACAAGCGCGCGATATCCTGCCCGCTTTGCTCGATGCGCTCGATATCGGCACGCAGGAACGCAGGCGCATGTGGGTGATCGGGCATAGCGACGGCGGGTCGATCGCGCTGCTCTACGCGGCGCAGCATCCGGATGAATTGGCCGGTGCGGTAGCGATCGCACCACATGTATTCGTCGAAGACATCTCTGTGGAGAGCATTGCGCAAACCAAGCAGCTCTACGAAACCACCGATCTGCGCAGCAAGCTAAGCCGCTATCACGCCGACGTCGATTCCGCGTTCTACGGCTGGAACGACATCTGGTTGAATCCGGCATTCAGGGAATGGCGCATCGTCGATGAACTGGCTGCCATCAAGCAACCTTTGCTCGCGGTGCAAGGCCACGACGACAACTACGGCACCATGGCCCAGATCGATACGATTGGCGAGCGCGTGCCGCATGCGCAACTGGTGAAGCTCGATGCTTGCGGACACTCGCCGCATCGCGATGCACCGGATGCGTTGAACGAGGCGATTGCGGCGTTTATCTCGCGGCAGCGTTGAACACCATCAAGGCAACTCTTTCCCGCTTACGGCCCGAGGTTGTTGCGGCACCTTCTATAGTCGGGAGATCGCGGCGATAGTCGCGCGAATGGGAGCGCAATGTGAAATCGCGGCGCGTCTAATGAATGACACGCCGCGACAAAGCCTCCCCGCTCAAATCACGGTCGAAAGCCCCAACGTCAACACCAGCGCCGTCACCGAAATAATCGTTTCGCAAACGGTCCACGTCTTGAAGGTTTGCGGCACAGTCATACCGAAGTACTCCTTCACCAGCCAGAACCCGCCGTCGTTCACGTGCGACAGAATCAGCGACCCCGCGCCGGTGGCGAGCACCAGCAACTCGGGCCGCACGCCGCCCGCCGTGCCCACCGCCGCTGCCGCGATCGGTGCAATGATGCCGGCCGCCGTCGCCATCGCGACCGTTGCCGAACCGGTCGCCACACGAATCAACGCCGCCACCAGCCACGCGAGAATCAGCAGCGGCACGTGCGCGCCGGTCGCCACATCGACGATCGCCTTCGACGCGCCGCTATCGATCAGAATGCGCCCGAAGCCCGCGCCCGCTCCCACCACCAGCGTGATACTCGCAGTCGGCGCCAGACACTCGTTGGTGAACTTGAGAATCTGCTCGCGATTAAAGCCACGTGACTTGCCGAACGTGTAGAAGCTCAACAACACGGCCAGCAACAAAGCCATGTCCGGATGGCCGATCAGGCGCAGCGCGTTGTTCATCGACGATTTGGCCGGCACGATCAAATCCGCCCAACTACCGACCAGCATCAACAACACCGGCAGTAGCACCGTCAACAACGTGATGCCGAAGCCCGGCAGTTCCTGATGCGAGCGCTTCGCGTCCTGTTCGATGAACTGCTGCGCCATCGGGTTAAAGCCGTCGAGCACGACAAAACGTGCGATCAGCTTCGAGAACAGTGGGCCAGCCACGGCCGCGGTCGGAATGCCGACGATCAGCGCGTAGAAAATCGTGTGACCGATATCCGCGTTGTACGCCGTGACCGCGAGCAACGCAGCCGGGTGCGGCGGAATCAGACCGTGCACGACGGACAAACCCGCCACCATCGGAATGCCGACGCGAATCATCGACGTACCGGTCCGCTGGGCGACGTTGAATGCGATTGGAATCAGCAGCACGAAACCGACTTCAAAAAACACCGGCAGGCCGACGAGGAACGCGATGCACATCATCGCCCAATGCACGTTCTTCGGCCCGAACAGGTCGATCAGCGTACGCGCGATACGTTCGGCGCCGCCCGATTCGGCCATCATCTTGCCGAGCATCGTACCGAGCCCGACCACGATGGCAATGTGGCCGAGCGTGCCGCCCACGCCCGTTTCGAACGACTTGAGAATCGACGTCGCCGGCATGCCGACGGCGAGTGCCAACGCCACCGACACCATCATCAACGTAATGAACGGGTTCATCTTGAAGCGCGCGATCAGCACGACCAGCGCGATGATGGCAATCAATGCATAGACGAGTAACAGACTTCCTTGAACGGTCGCCATAGGTGCTCCTGAAAAGAAAGAACCGCGCCGCAGCCTCCGTTGAGCGGAATGTTGCATGCGCAGCGGCGCGGGCGGCGGACTTAGAACTTGTGGCGGATGCCGGCGACGGTCACGAACTGGCCGTTGTTGCTCGACGGATTCGAAATACCTTCGACCCATGCGTGCGAACCGGACGCACGTTGGTAGATACCGTTCAGGTAGAGATCAGTGGTCTTCGACAGGAAGTACTCGCCGCCCACGCTTAACTGGTTGTAATGGGCGTTAGTGGCCGTGGTCCGGCTCGTGTTCTGTGTCGTGTAGATGTAACCGAGCGCGAGCAGCGCGGCCGGCGTGACTTGATACTTCACGCTGGCTTCATAGTTGGCAAAGTGCAGGCTGCCGCCGCTGAGCAACTGGAATTGCGAGTTCGTGTACAGCAGCAGGAAGGTTGCCGGGCCGAACACGTACGAACCGCCCGCGCCCCACACCTGGTTGCGCTTCACGCCGCTGATGATCGACGAACTGGTGCTGTAGTAGTTATCAGACGGCGCCGCGCCCGTGGTGTTGGTAGCCGGCTGATTGACCAGCGAGTAGGCCGCGTCAAGGTGCAGCGGACCGTTCACGTAGTCGGCGCCGACGCTCCATGCGCGGTTGTTGGCGAACTGCCCCGCCGTGTTCGAGAACGCGTACATTGCGTTTGCGGTGAACCCGGCATACGTCGGCGTGGTGTATTTGACCGCGTTGTCGGTGCGATACGTGTTGTTGATATCGTCGTTGTCGTAGATCGCGTTGCCGTACTGGCTCATCGCGCCGACGCCATTTATCTGCATGTTCGAGAGATAGTCCTGCACGCTGTTGTACTGACGGCCGAGCGTGATCGTACCTGCTTTGCTGTTGGAGAGCGCCACCCATGCGCTACGGCCGAACATGCGGCCGCCCTGACCGGCTGCGCCACTCTCCAGGCTGAAGCCGTTTTCGAGCTTGAACAGGACCTTGTTGCCGCCGCCCAGATCTTCGCTACCGATCAGGCCCCAGCGCGAACCCTGCACGTTGCCCTGCGTCGCCTGATAAGCCTTCTCACCCTTCTGGTTATTGGTGAAGGTAAAGCCGGCATCGACAATGCCGTACAACGTCACGCTGCTTTGCGCGTGGGCGGCCTGCGCGGCGAGTCCGGCGGCAGCGAACGCGATGGTCGTACGAAGAATCTGCTTGTGCATCATGGTTTCCTCAAGTCGAAAGAAAAACGAACGCCGGTTACACGGTGATGTTCCGGCGATATAAGTAGTACTAAGCGGGCAGGTCAAAGCGGCACCGGAATGGAATCCGGCGCTACGGTCAAACAACGGTCATCGGTGAATCGAAATGAACCGGGGAAGAATCAATCCGGCCAATTACGGCGCGCGGCAATGCGGCGCGCGTCGCGCTGGTAAAACGGCGTAACGACGGGTTCGGGCGACTGTCGTGCGCGCTCGAGTTCGGCAGTAAGCCGTGCCAGTACGGTCTGCTCTTCGCCCGGGTGCAGATTGCACGGGTCGACGAAAAAGAAATGCAGTTCCGCTTCATGATCGCGCACGATCACCGGCGCCTCGCCCTCGGGTGGCCGCGCGAGCGCATCGGCGAGATCCCACGCAGTGATACGGGCCTGCCTGGGATCGATATGCAGTTTCAGACGATCGAGCGGATTGCCGGTCGGATCGGCGTCGATCTCAGCCCAGACGCCGTCGCAACGATTCAAGGTCTCGCGCCACAGCGTGAGGTAGCCGCGTTCGCGAGCGCGAACCGCGACATGGTCGCGCTGCTGCCATTGTTCGAGCGCGGCAATCGCGCCCACAATGCCTTCCTTGCCGACTTTCATGCCGCGGCCAATGCCGCCGTTCTGGAAATGCGCGGCACGTACCAGCGTTTTCTTACCCGCGACGATGCCGGCGGTGAGCCCACCGAGAAATTTGTGCGCCGAGTAGAGCGCGAGATCCGCGCCGGCCGCAATGAAACGCTTCAGGTCGTATTCGGAAGCCGCGTCGACGATCACGGGCACGCCCTTCGCGTGCGCGACCGCAATAAATTCTTCGAGCGGGATCATGCCGAATTGCACCGTATGATGTGAAACCACGTAAAGCGCTGCAGCCGTGCGTTCGGTGATGGCGCTATTCAACTGGTAGCCGTGCGCTTCGGTTGCCGCACCCACCGGCACGACGCGCGCGCCGGACAGACGGATCGCCTGGTCCACCGGTGCGCCATAATTAACAAGGTGGCCGGTTTGAATCACGACTTCGTTGCGCTGCAGGGCGGTCGTGTCGGGCAGCCGTTCGATCAGGCCGTGGTCGTCGCCCGTCATGGTGGCGGCGATGCAGAGCGTAATCGCCGCCGAGCACGACGCGGTGATATACCCGGCTTCGCTGCCGCACGCCTCGGCAATCGCCGCCGAGGCTCTGCGTTGCAGATCGTCGATCTCGACGAATTGCGGCAACACCTGCGCCACCGCGTCGATTACCGGTGCGCTGACAATGGACGCACCCAGACTCGTCATCGTGCCTGAAGCATTGATAACAGGGCGTAAGCCAAAGCGAGAGCGAATGTCCATGAAGCGCCTCCGACCGGGTATTTCTTAATTATGGAATATATGTTGTAATTGCGGATCAGTCTAGCATACAATCACCCTGCGTCAACTGGACAAAAACATCTCGCGTCAGAGGAGCACGATGGCTCGCACGTCCCGACCTTCCGCGTCCGAAGCAGTACCCGCGGCGCCTTCAGCCGGCGCCGAAGCACAGGCTGAAGCTGCCGCGCCACGCACGCGCACCAGCGCGATCGAGCGCGCCGTGCAGATTCTCGACGCGCTCCAGCAGGCAAACCGTCCCGCCACCGCGTACGAAGTCGCACGCATGGTCGGCGCGCCGCTGTCCACGGTGTATTCGATCATTAACGATCTGGTCGAGAAGAACCTGTTGGCGCGGCGCATGGACGGCACGATCTGGCTCGGCTCGCGTCTGTACGGCTACGGTTTAACGTACGCCAGCTCGCTCGACTATCTCGCGGTCGCTCATGAAGAAATGCAGCGTCTCTCCGCCGAAGTCGAAGAGACCGTGCAGGTCTGCGGACTCGAAGACGGCATGATGGTCGTACAGCAAATGGCCGAAGGGCCAGGGCATTTCCGTGTGACCTCGCGAGTGGGCAGCCGCGTGCCGCTCAACTGGACCGCGTCCGGACGCTTGCTCGTCGGGCATCTGCCGGATGCCGAACGGGTCGCGTTTTTTGCGCAGCATGCGCAAAGCTCGCCTACCGGTCGCGCGGAAACCCGGCCGCAAGTGCTCGCGCAGATTGCCCGCGAGGCGCTGGAGGCGCGACTGTCGATTCAGATCGGCGAATCGGATGCATCCGTGGCGTGTCTCGCGGCGCCCGTGCTCGACAACACCGGCGCGTGCGTCTTCACGATTTCGATCGTGATGCCCGAGGCGAAAGCCGAGCTCGGCACCGAACGGTTCGCACAAGCTGTGCAGGCGGTGGCCGCCCGTATCGAAGCGCGCCTCGGCTGGCGGCATCGCGAGCAGGACCCGGCGGCGTAAGGCCGCGCCAAACCCGAAACCTTAAATCCCCCCGCGCGCAACGCTGACTCCTTAAAGACCGCTCACCATCACTTCCCCATCGATGAACTGCTACGACCGGCTGCACACGCGCGGCCTCAAGCTACCGCAAGTGCCGACGCCGATCGGCAATTTCACGCACTGCACGCGCGAGGGCAATCTGCTGTTTCTATCGGGCCAAGGTCCGCTCGACGAATCCGGCTCGCTGATGACCGGCAAGGTCGGCGCCACCGTCAGCGCGGACGAAGCGTACCGGCACGCGCAGATGGTCGGCCTGAATCTGCTTGCCGTGCTGCATAACGAACTGGGCGATTTGCGGCGCGTGAAGCAGGTCGTCAAGCTGCTGGGCATGGTCAACGCGGCGCCGGATTTCACCGAGCATCCGCGCGTGATCAACGGCTGCTCGGATCTGTTCGTCGATGTATTCGGCGATGCCGGTCGGCATTCGCGCTCGGCGGTTGGCGTGGGCTCGCTGCCGGGCAATATTACCGTCGAGATCGAAGCCATCGTCGCGATCCAGGATTGACGGCCGCCCAATTCTCAACAAATACCCAAATTTCCACATCTTCACAAAAGTTACACAGGTAAGCGACTATTCTTGCGCATCGCTGACCTGGGCACGTGGATGCCCTAGCGCATCTTCCCCGTGCCGGAGACATTGCCATGTCTGTTGTGTCGAAGCCGTCCATTGCCTTCTATCGCAAACGTTTGGCGGGCGCACTGGCCGCCGTGTCGCTCTGCATGCTGCTCGGCGCTTGCGGCAACGACGACGATAAAGCACCGGACACGAGCACCACGAGTTCTACCGACGCCGCCGGCGATAACGGCGGCGCTTCACAGGTCCTGTCAGCGAATCCTTCTTCCGCTTCACCAGCGTTACCCGCAGTCACGATTCAAACCCCAGCACTGCCCGCATCAAGCGCCGACGCGGCGCTGTCCGCTGCCGCTTCGACGCCGCTCGCCACACCCGTCATCCACACCGTAGATTGAGTTCCGCGCCCCATGCGGCGCGTGGCTCACGCTCGCGCCTCATGGCTCGTTCCTCTTATGAAGATCGAAAGCCAAAACCATGACTTCAAAAAATCGCCGTGATTTTCTGCGCTCCGCCGCGCACGCCGCCGGTTCCGCCACCGCGTTGAGCATGCTGCCGCTGGGCATTCGCAACGCCCTCGCCATTCCCGCCAACAACAAGACCGGAACGATCCGCGACGTCGAGCATATCGTCGTGCTGATGCAGGAAAACCGCTCGTTCGATCATTACTTCGGCACGCTCAAGGGCGTCCGCGGTTTCGGCGACACGCGCGCAATCAACCTGCCCAATGGCAAGCCGGTGTGGTACCAACCGCTTGCCGCGGACGTGGGCTATGTGTTGCCGTTCCGCCCTACCGCGCCGAACCTCGGTCTGCAATTCCTGCAAGACCTCGCGCACGACTGGACCAGCACGCACGCAGCATGGAACGGCGGCCGCTACGATCAATGGGTGCCGTCCAAGGGCACCACGACGATGGCCTACCTCACGCGCGACGACATTCCGTTTCACTATCAACTCGCCGACGCCTTCACGATCTGCGACGCGTATCACTGCTCGCTGATGGGCCCGACCGACCCGAATCGTTACTACATGTGGAGCGGCTGGGTCGGCAATGACGGCAGCGGCGGCGGCCCGGTGATCGACAACTCCGAACTTGGCTACGGCTGGTCCACGTATCCGGAAGTGCTGCAGAACGCCGGCATCACGTGGAAGATCTATCAGGACATCGGTACGGGACTCAACGCAAGCGGCTCGTGGGGCTGGACGCAGAACGCGTACATCGGCAACTACGGCGACAACTCGCTGCTCTACTTCAATCAGTACCGCAACGCGCAGCCGGGCAACCCGCTGTACGACAACGCCCGCACGGGCACGAACGCCGCCAACGGCGACGGCTACTTCGACATCCTCAAGCGCGACGTGCAGAACAACGCCCTGCCGCAAGTCTCGTGGATCGTCGCCCCGGAAGCGTATTCCGAGCACCCGAACTGGCCGTCGAACTACGGTGCATGGTACATCGATCAGGTCTTGCAGATTCTCACGTCGAATCCCGAAGTGTGGAGCAAGACTGTCCTGCTGATCAATTACGACGAAAACGACGGCTTCTTCGATCACATGGCGCCGCCGTTCGCGCCAGCATCGAGCGCAAACGGTTTGTCGACCGTCGACACCAGCAATGAAAACTATGCGGGCAGCGGCAATACGCCGGCGGGTCCGTACGGGCTCGGACCGCGTGTGCCGATGCTGGTGGTCTCGCCGTGGTCGAAAGGCGGCTACGTGTGCTCGGAACTGTTCGACCACACGTCGGTGATCCGCTTTATCGAAAAGCGCTTCGGCCAGCAGCACAATCTGGGCGAATCGAACATCACGCCGTGGCGTCGCGCGGTGTGCGGCGATCTGATGTCGGCATTCAACTTCAGCACCCCGAACGACGCGTTCCCGACGCTGCCGAGCACGAGCGGCTATGTGCCGCCCGATCAGAATCGCCATCCGGACTATGTGCCGCTGCCGCCGCTCGTGCAGGCCGTACCGAAGCAGGAACCCGGCGTGCGTCCGGCGCGCGCACTGCCGTACGAACTGTTCGTGCGCGTGCACGGTGAAGGCGCGGAGAACAAGCTGACGATGCGTTTCGTCAATTCAGGCCGCACGGGCGCCGTGTTTCTCGTCTATGCCGCCAATGGTCTCGCCGCACCGCTGACCTATACGGTCGAAGCCGGCAAGCGGCTGCAGGATCAGTTGCCGTTGAATATCGACGGTACGTACGATTACACGGTCTACGGCCCGAACGGTTTCCTGCGCCGCTTCGCGGGCAAGCCGGTCGCGAGAAGCTGGTGGCACGGCTCCGATATTGCACGGCCGGAAGTCGCCGAAGGCTACGACGTCGCCAACGGCAACCTGCAATTGCGACTGGAAAATGTAGGTAGCGCACGCTGCCAGTTCACCATCGTCAATGCCTATGACGCAAACAACGTGGTCAAGCATTCGGTGCGCGGCGGTGATACTGAACAGTTGTACCTCGATCTGCGCAACGCGCACGGCTGGTACGACCTCGCGATTACTGTCGACACAGACCCGTCGTTCGCGCGGCGCTTCGCCGGACACGTGGAAACGGGCCGGAGCAGCATGAGCGATCCGGCACTGGGGAGCTAAGTTTCAGTTCGGTTTCAATTCAGTCCGTACGAAAAGAAGCGGCCGCTGCGATAAAAAGCAGTGGCCGTTTTTTCATGCATTCACGTCGTGATGTGTAAGCCGAAATCTTAAGCCGCCACAGTCGCCCTCACCGACTCACGCTCGCGTGTTTTCTCGCGAATCGCCTGCACGACGAACTCCGCATCGCGTGCGACACCAGAGAAGCGCCCCGATCCCCAAGTATGCAGCCACGGCAAACCGACGAAATACAAACCGTCGATCGGTGTAATTCCGCGGGTATGCGCCGGATAACCGCGACCGTTGAACACCGGCGCGTCGAGCCAGCTAAAGTCAGGCGTAAAACCGATGCACCAGATAATTGCCGAAATGCCGCTAGTGTGGAGATCGAGCATCGTGCGTTCTTCGGCTGGTCTCCAGACGGGTTCGTAGACTTCACCTACCGGCGCGTCGATGCCATGTTTTTCAATGAAACCGTCGATGCTCGCGTTGATCCGGTTATACGTCTCGTCCGCGGCGTCGAGATTGGCAGCGAGCGTCGGTGCGAAATGGAATTGCCCGTCGCGCAGATCGTCGAGCCTGCCGTACAACTCCATGCCTTCGGCGGCGAACTTGCGCAGATCGATGTCGCGCCCGCCGTCGCGGCCGGTCACATAGTGATTGGTGTTGTCGCGTACGCCTTCGCGCAACGGATGCTTTTCGACCGGCATGTCGTAGTACTGCATGTCGGCGAGCCAATCGACCACGTCACGCCCCCGATAAAAGCGCGCGCAGCGCGGCGCCTCACCGACTGCGAGCACCACCTTGCGCCCCGCCAGATGCAGGTCCTCCGCGATCTGCGCGCCGGATTGCCCCGTGCCGACCACCATGACCGCGCCCTCGGGCAAAGCCTGCGGGTTCCGATACGCTGACGATTGCAACTGCACGATGCTTGCGGGCAAGCGCTCGGCGAGCCGCGGCACGATCGGCGTGTGATACCCACCCGAGGCGACCACGACCTGATCCGCGGTGAAATCGCCTTGCGCGGTCACGATCGTATAGACGCCGTCATCGCGCTGCTTCACGCGTTTGACTTCCGCATGCTCGATCACCGGTGCCTCGACGTGCGCGATGAAACCATCGAGATAGTCGATGATCTCGTCCTTCTTCATGAACCCGTGCGGGTCGTCGCCCAGGTAGGGGTAACCGGGCAACGCACACTGCCAGTTCGGCGTCACGAGACAAAACGCGTCCCAGCGTTGCTGGCGCCACGTATGCGTCACCGTGTTCCTTTCCACAACCAGATGGTCGATGCCGGCCTGCTTGAGGTAATAGCTAACCGACAGGCCCGCCTGCCCGCCGCCGATGACGAGCACGCTGTGATGCCGGTCAGCGCGCCCATGATGGGTTGGATTCGACATGATGCGTCCTCTGCAAAAAATAAACGCCTAGCTGAATTCGATAACCTTGACGATCGCCTCGGGCCGATCGCGAAAACGCTCCGCATCGCGTTCGATCTGTGCAAGCTGATCCATCGCTGCCGAGCAGGCAAAGCCGTACTTCTCGCGCACGCGCTCCGAAGCGATACCTAACGCCTGCCGCGAACGTTCGACGAAATCGTCCAACGCATAAGCCTCGCCAAGTTTGAAGAAATCACCAATGACAAGCGACGGCGAATAACAGTTCGCTTCATCGCCATCGGGCCACTGAATCCGAAAGTGCATGACAGGCATCGCAAATCCTCAATCGATCAATGAATAGTTAGCGCGCGCTTTGCGAGCAACTGGCGGTACACGTCGACGTGACGCCGTGCGCTTGCCGCCCAGCTAAAGCGTGCGAGTAACGCGGGTACGGCCTGGTCGAAATCAATACGACTACCGCTACCGCTGAGAGCACGTAGCAACGCCGCCGCTATCGACTCAACATCGGCCGGATTTGCCCAGTAACAGGTGCTGTCGTCGAGATATTCTGTGAACGGTGCGATTGCAGAGGCAACCACCGGCGTGCCACTAGCAAGCGCCTCCAGCACCACCAGGCCGAAGCCCTCGCGCAACGACACCATCGACAACACGTCCGCGCTGCGAAAGAGCGCGGGCATGGCGGCGTCTTCGAGTGGCCCGGTTACGACCACGCTTTCGTGTGGACCAATCGACAGCCCCAACTCCGCCGCTCGCTTAAGCACGCCGCGGGCGTAGGCGTCGTGGTCGAGCAGGCTCGCACCACCGGCAATCACAAGTTGCGCGCCCGGCAACGTGCGTAGTACCAACGCGAAGGCTTCGAGCAGTGCGAGTGTGTTCTTGCGCGCTTCGATACCGCCCACTGAAAGTACGATCGGGCCGTCATCAATGCCCAAGCGCCGCCTGATCTGCGTATCGTGCGCATCTTCGTCAGGCGTGAAGCGCGCGATGTCGACACCGTTCGGCACCGTCAGCGCCGCAATACCGAGAGTCGAACGCATCTCGCGCGTCCATGTATCGCTGACACACAACACTTGCTCCGCATCCTCGTACGCCCGCCGTTGCCATGCAGCGAGACGTGGATCGTCGAAATGATCCAGGTGATGAACAGTGCGCATGAAACCGCGAATGAGCCCTTGCGCTCTCAGCTCGGCAAGTGCGTTGCCACTGATACTGTCCTGCGCGTGCAGCACATCGAACGACCACGCGTCATGCTCCATCAAGGTCTGCTTGAATGCATGAATACGCGCCTCCACCATGGCTACCGTGCCGGCCTGAGATAGCGTGATCGGCGCATAGACCACGCGGCACGGCGGCAGACGGAACAGCGTCTCGCCCGGCGCAGCGGGCGCAAAGACGGTCACGTCATGACCGAGCGCGGTCAACGCGGTCGCCAGTTCAAGCGTATGCACGACCCCGCCACGCGGATTGACCGAATGCGTCAGCAACGCGATTCGCAACGAATTCATCGCGAACCGTCCTTCGCGATCATGAACGGCTCGCGATTGAAATCCCACAACACCGCTGCCTCATCGTGGTGATGCAAAACCACTTCAGACGACGCATCGACAGTACCAATCACGGCGCAAGCGAGCGAGCGCGAATCGAACTGCGCCTGCACTGCGTCCACCTGCTCCTCCCGAACCGACAGCAAATAGCCGAAGCTCGGAAATGCGGTAACCCAACGCTCCAAGGGGACGTTCGCTGGCTTCGGAATACGCTCAAGATCGATCCGTGCTCCCATCCGCGAGCACTCGAGCAACATCAGCGCAGTGCCGAGTGTGCCGGCCATACTGATGTCCTTCGCCGCATCGCATAAGCCACTTTCCGCTAGCCGCGGAAGCAGTTCGAGATCCGCTCTCAAACGTTCAGGCGGCGCGCCCACCGACGCATTCCAGAACGGATACGGTTCCTCGAAGTGCCCGCGCAAATCGACGGCCATCATCAAACGGTCGCCGGGCTTCGCATTGAAACTCGACAGCAGCGCTTTCGCGCGCCCCACAATCGACACCGCCAGTTGCGCAGCATCGCTGCGCGTATTCGTATGACCGCCGACTATCGACACGCCATAAGCAACGGAGGCCGCGGCCATGCCGGCAAGCACCTCCTCGGCGGCGTCGATGCCTCGACTCCATAGCGCATCGACCACCGCCAGCGGCCGCCCACCCATCGCATAGATATCGCTGACGTTGACCATCACGCTGCTGTAGCCGGCAAACCACGGCATTGCGCTCACGAAATCGCTGACCATGCCTTCGATGGCGAAGAGCAGGTAGCCATCGCCATCGGCAATGGCCGCGCAATCGTCGCCAAGTGCGACAGCCTGCGCGAGATCCTGCGTGCCACCTGGCAGACGCCGGGCGAGTGAGCCGACTACGTCGACGATATCCGTCTTGTGCCGAAACCCGCGACTTTCGCGCAGGCTGGCGACGAGATCGGCCACGCTCCTCATGCCGCGCTCCGTGCGGAAGCCGCACTGTGTGGTTGCGTATGAGTCACGAAGCCGCTATACGGCGCCACACACGGCGGATACCAGTCCAGTTGCGCCTGCATCAGATGATGCGGCCGGCCCAACAACATTTCCTCTGCAAGCACATCCCAATGCATCGCGCGAAAGAGCGGCACGTTCTGGCTCTGCACGTGGGCGAGAAAAGTCTCGCAGCCGAGCGCATGGGCACTGCTCACCGCGAGACGAATCAACGTCGCGCCAATTTTTCCGTGGCGGCGAAACGCTGCATGCACAGCAAGACGTGAACCGAACCACACGCTGCCTTCATCGCGATGAATGCGCACCGTGCCGACCACCTGCTCCGGCATGCCGGCGACACAGCTCACTGCCACCAGTTGCTGCGCGTGCGTGTCGATATCGTCCCGATCGTCGCCGACAAAAATGCCCTGCTCGATGCAGAACACCGCGCGCCGCAACTTGTACGCTTCATCGGCTTCCCAATCGAGCGTCGTCCACTTGATGCGGAATTCGCTCGGCGCATAGGGCGCGAAACTCATGTCACCTTCCAGCGCCTCGCCTGCAATCGCTTCACCGAACATGATCACTCCTCGTACGACGACAACGACGAACACGCACCGCATTTTCCGCATCCGGCCTTGATATCGCTTGAACGCATCGCGGCAACGTTCAGCATTGCGCCGAGCGGTTGCAGAACCGACTTCATGAATTCAGGCGTGGGCGCCGGATGATCTTCGAGCGGCGTGCCGCTGATCGGCACGAAGGGCACAACGAACGGATAGACACCGAGTTCGATCAACTCGCGCGACATGGCCAGAATCGCCTCCGCGCTATCACCAAGACCGGCGAGTATGTACGTACTCACCTGACCGCGTCCGAACACCGCAACTGCCGCCTTGAACGCCTCCATGTAGCGCGCCAGCGGCACGCTCGCCTTGCCCGGCATGATGCGTTCGCGCAATGCGGGCGTCACCACTTCGAGATGCATGCCGAGCGTATCGATGCCGCTCGCTTTCATGCGTGCGAACCAGCGATCGTCGTCGGGTGGCTCGCATTGCGCCTGGATCGGCAGATCGACCGCCGCTTTGATAGCGAACGCGCTTTCGCACAGGATCTGCGCGCCGCGATCGGACGTGGGCGGCGTGCCGGTGGTCAGCACCATATGCTTAACGCCGTCGAGCAATACGGCTGCCCGTGCCACTTCGGCCAATTGCTCCGGCGTCTTGCGCGCAATCGTGCGGCCTGCAGCGAGCGATTGCCCAATCGCGCAGAACTTGCAACTCTTGCGGCGGCTCTCGTAGCGAATGCAGGTTTGCAGCACCGTCGTGGCCAGCACGTCCGCACTATGCAGCGCGGCAATGTGCGAGTAAGGCACGCCGTCGAGCGTCTGCATGCCGTAAAAGCGCGGTGCTTTGGGAAAGCTGATATTGGCAATCGGGATCGTACCGCGCAGCAAGGCGCTCGAGCCGTTCGCATCCGGCGTCTCTGCGACGAACGGCGAGTGCCAGGCGGTGCTCGTATGCACCGGCACCATGATCGTCACGCCGTCCACCGTCACTGCCTTGTGGTCCGAGGGTCCCGCGCCGCCGCGCCGGCTCGCCGCGCCCGCATCCGGAGACACGAGCCGCAAACCGGCCGACTGCAATTCAGTCATCAATTGCCGGCTCGCTGCCGACAGTGTCTCGCTGGAATTCATCGCGCCATCCCTCGTTTGAATTGAAACCCGTGCTCGAAGCACCGGACCACGCCGGCATCGGCGCGACGGTTTCCGCCGGCCGCCGGTTGATCGCAAGACTCAGCAATTCCGGCCGCGCGTAGTGGCCGACTGAATCCATCATGCGTTTGCGCTTGGTGATCAGCGCCATGTCGAGATCGGCAACCACCATGCCTTCGCCCTCGCGCAGTGGCTGCGCCAGATGCTGTCCTTCCGGCGACACGATTGCGGTGTTGCAGCCGCCGCGCAGCGCCTTCTGCAAATTCGTATCGGACGTGACCGATGCAATCTGCGCTTCGGTCAGCCAGCCCGTTGCATTGACCACGAAGCAGCCCGACTCCAATGCGTGATGCCGGATCGTCACTTCGATCTGATCGGCGAAGATCGGCCCCACCAGCGAGCCGGGAAACTGGCTGCAGTGAATCTCTTCGTGCTGCGTCATCAAGGCATAGCGCGCGAGCGGGTTGTAATGCTCCCAGCACGCGAGCGCGCCGACGCGCGCCACCGCCGTTTGCGCGACTTTCAGGCCGGCCGCGTCGCCCTGGCCCCAGATCATCCGTTCATGAAACGTCGGCGTGATCTTGCGACGCTTGAGCACCAGTTGGCCGTCCACGTCGAAGATCAGCTGCGTGTTGTAGAGGCTGCCGTGATCGCGCTCATTGACGCCAAGCACCACCACCATCCGATGCAAACGCGCCCGCTCGGCCACCGCTTGCGTCACCGGGCCCGGCACGATCACGGCTTCCTCGTAGAGCTTCATGTGATCGGCGCCGGAAGCAACCGGCGGACGCACGAAAGAAAAGTACGGGTAGTACGGCACGAAGGTTTCAGGGAACACGATCAGTTGCACGCCTTCGCGTGCCGCTTTCTCGATGGCCTCGCATACCTTCTCGAGGGTGCCGCCGCTGCGTTCGAAGTCCGGTGCGATCTGGACCGCGGCGGCACGCACGATGCGTTTGTCGGACATAGTGGTCACTCGCCTCTCGTCAAACCGTCCACGTGTGGATGATCAGCGCGTTGTCCTTGCGATGAAGTAACTGGATATCCAGCACGTCGAGCGGACTAATCGGGCGGATACCTTCGATCAACGAAGCTTCGCCGTGCCCGTACAAGGCTTGCAGCGCGAAGCGGCAGGCGTACACCTTGCCGCCCTCTTCCATGAACTTCATCAGTTGCTTGTTGAAGTTCAGGTGGCCGGGGAACGCTTCGTCGCCAAGCGTTGGGAAGCCGCGTTGCAGACCAAGCGTGACACCCGGCCCGTAAAGCAGCACCGACGTCTCGAAGCCCTTGCGTTGCAAACGCGTGGCTTGCAACAGATTGACGAAGCCGATCGACCCCTCGAACGCGACCGTATGAAACGTGACGAGTGCCTTCTCGCCTGGTTCGGCCTTCACGTCTTCGAAGACTTTCTCTTCGTAGTCGACAAGGTAATCGCCTTTCTGATGCAGCGGTTTGTTGACGGCTGGCATAACACTCTCCGATCAGGTTTGCTAAGTAAAAGATGGCGCGTTCCATCCGTGCGCGCTTCTCTCAATGCAACGGCCGTGCCATTGATCGCTCACACAAATGCGATCAATCAGCAATCAATTCCGCCTCGATTCGACATGCGACTCGAAAAATTTTTTGGCGTGAAGCTTGCATATAGCCGGGGCGTCGCGGGCAATCACCCCCGACCCCGGGATATCGCACCAGCCAGGTGCGATTTGTCTGCCGGGACGAGTCGGCGTGGTGCACCCATTCACCACGGGCGATCAATCCGATCATTGATCGCATCCGAATGCGATCAATGATCATCACCCCCAGCCGAAGGCTATCGATGAGCAGCCCGACACATCACTGGATCAAACGCCTCGCCGACACTCGCAAGCCGGCCTACCTCGCGATTCCCGATCTGATCGAAGAAGATCTCGCCACCGGCCGCCTGCGTCCACGCGACCGCTTGCCGGGACTGCGCGATCTGGCCGAAGAACTCGCGCTGAACTACACGACGGTGGCGCGCGCGTATGCGGAGGCTCGCAAGCGCGGCCTGCTCGATTCGCGCGCGGGCAGCGGCACCTTCGTGCGTGGCCGAACCGCTACCTTGCCGCTCGCCGGCGGCAGCAGCATCGAGATGTCGATGAATACGCCACCCGAGCCGCCCGATTACGCGGCCCGTTTGCGCGATTCGGCCGCGCGCCTGATGAGCGGCAGCGATCCGTATCAGTTGCTGCGCTATCAGGATTTCGGCGGCTCGGCCGCCGACAAGGACGCGGGCGCCGAATGGCTGAAGCGTCGCGTGCCGCATTGCGACGCGCAGAACGTGCTGGTTTGCCCCGGCATTCATAGCGCGCTGGTGGCGCTCGTCTCGCAGTTGGCGCGGCCTGGCGGCACGATCTGTCTCGACACGCTTGCTTACCCCGGCATCAAGGCAATTGCCGCGCAACTCGGCGTACGTCTGCAAGCCCTGCCGCGTGACGACGAAGGTCCGCTCGCGCACGCCTTCGAAGCGCTCTGTAAAACCGACAAGCCCAGCGCGTTCTATTGCAATCCGACTCTGCAGAATCCGAGCACGCTCACGCTCACGCACAAACGGCGCGAGGCGCTCGCCGATGTCGCCTTGCGCTACAGCGTTCCGATCATCGAAGACGATGCGTATGCGATGCTGCCGCAGAGTGCGCCCGATGCGCTCGCGAGCTTCGCTCCCGAACTGACCTACTACGTGACGGGTTTATCGAAGAGTCTCGGTGCCGGTTTGCGAGTGGCGCATCTGCACGCGCCGACTGCCAGGCAAACGCAGCGCCTCGCCGGTGCGTTGCGCGCGACAACGGTGATGGCGAGTCCGTTCACGGTCACGCTCGCAACGCAATGGATCGTCGACGGCACCGCGCTCGATATGCTCAACGCGATCCGCAACGAATCGCGCGCACGCCAGGCGATTGCATCGCGCATGCTCGATGCGTGGCCTTACGAAGCGCACGCGGATGGCTTTCATTTGTGGTTGCCGGTACCGGCCGAAAGCGGCTGGAGTGCTTCCGAACTCGCATTGCAACTGCGCAACCAGGGCATCGCCGCCGTTGCGGGGGCGGCGTTTTCCACCGATGGCAATCCGCCGAACGCAATGCGTGTGTGCCTCGGCGGTTCAAAGACGCGCGACGAATGCGAAGAGGCACTGCGCATCGTGGGTGAGACACTCGACCATCCGCATCATCTGCATTCTCCGGTGATGTAAGACCATTTGCGCGCATCGGCATATAGCCTCGCATAGCGTCATACCCACCGTTATCGTCATACGAATACAGCGCCCTGCAACTCACTGCCAGGGCGCTGTTTCGGCATCCATTGAAAACCCCGCATCGCGCGAAAAAGTGTGTAGCATCGCGGCGCGCCGCCACAAGCGGCGTTGCCGGCCGCCGTCAGAAACTGAAAGCATTACCCGCTCAAGTCCCCACTGCCGGCGCCGTATACCGCGTATGAGGCCCCCGCCTCACCGACTACGGCTCACTGCTTACTCCGAAAGACTCCCAACATGTTCTCCTCCATTCGCGCGCGCATCGTCGCCCTGTGCGTCGCCATCGTTGTGGTTGCGCTCGCTGCTAACGCGGTTCTCAACTATGTCGTCGCCAACTCGTACAACGCCGATGCGATCGAAAGCAGTTTGAACGCTGTCGAAAGCGGTCATGCAGACGGGATCGAAGATTGGATCGCCTCCAATAGTCAGATGATCAACTCGCTGCAGGACGCGGTGCTGCAACCCGATCCGTCCGCCGCGTTGAAGCAGATCGCCGCAGCCGGCAAGTTCACCAACGTGTACGTCGGCTACGCGGACAAGACCGCGAAGTTTTCGGACCCGACCGGTATTCCGCCCGACTACGATCCGACCGGCCGCCCCTGGTACAAGCAGGCCGCCGCAGCGGGCAAGCCGGTGGTGACGCCGCCGTATGTGGATGTGGGCACGGGCAAGCTGGTGGTCGCGTTCGCCGCGCCCGTGGTGCGCGACGGCGTGGTGAAAGGCGTGGTGTCCGGTGACGTCGCGATGGACAGCGTGATTGCCAACGTCAAGGCGATTCATCCGACGCCCGCGAGCTTCGGCATGTTGATCGACGCAAGCGGCCATATCGTCGCGCACCCGGATGCGAAGCTGACCTTGAAGCCGGTATCGGACCTCGCACCCGCTCTTACCAGCGACAAGCTGACCGCGCTCTTCAGCGCCGAGCACCCCGTCGAAGTCGACGTGAACGGCAGCACGAAGCTGCTGCGCGCCGAGGCCATTCCCGGCACCGACTGGTACGCGGTCGTCGCGCTAGACAAATCGGAAGCGACGGCGGGTATGCGATCGCTGTTGACGGCCTCGGTGATTGCCTTGATCGTGATCGCCGCGATCGCCGCCGCCATCGTGGCCGCGGTCACCGCCGTGTCGTTCCAGCGCCTCTCGAAAGTACGCGATGCAATGGACGCGATCGGCTCGGGCGAAGGCGATCTGACACAACGTCTGCCAGCCGTCGGCAACGACGAAGTCGCGCAGATCGCGCGCTCGTTCAACACCTTCATCGACAAACTCAGCCACGTGATGCGCCAGATTCGCGATGCCAGCGAATCGGTGCGCGTGGCCGCTAATGAAATCGCCGCGGGCAATGTCGATCTGTCGGGCCGCACCGAATCCGCAGCGGCCAGCCTGCAACAGACGGCGGCGTCGATGGAAGAAATCACCTCGACGGTCACGCAATCGGCGAGCGCCGCAAAGAAGGCCGACGATACGGCCGTGTCCGCATCGCAGGTCGCTTCGCGTGGTGGCGTAGTGATCTCCGAAGTGATTACGACGATGGGCGAGATCGAACATGCCTCGGTGAAGATCTCGGACATCATCGGCGTGATCGACGGCATTGCATTCCAGACCAACATTCTCGCGTTGAACGCAGCGGTGGAAGCCGCGCGCGCCGGCGAACAGGGCCGCGGTTTCGCGGTGGTCGCGGGCGAAGTGCGCAGCCTCGCGCAACGCAGCGCGCAGGCCGCGAAGGAAATCAAGGCGCTGATCGAAGCAACCGTGGCGAGCGTGACCTCGGGGTCGGGCCAGGTTCACCAGGCCGGCGAGACGATGACGGAAATCGTCAGCAACGTCGCCAACGTGACCACCATCATTTCCGAAATCACCCAGGCGGCCAACGAACAAACGCGCGGGATTCAGGAAGTGAACCGCGCAGTCAGCCAACTCGATGAAATGGTTCAGCAGAACGCCGCGCTGGTGGAGGAATCCACTGCCGCCGCTGCCGCGTTGCAAAGCCAGGCCGTGAGTCTTGCCAGTGCCGTGACGCAATTCAAGCTGGACTAAGGTCTGCCAAAGGAAATCCTCGTGACGCTCTATAGAAATCTGAAGATCGCCGTCAAGTTGGCGCTGCTCGGCGCGGTGCTGCTCGCCGCGACAATGGTAGTGGGTCTGGAAGGGTGGCATGCGTTGTCGAATACGCATGCGCTGCAAATCCAGTCCGCGCAAACGCTCGGCCAATACGCGCAAGCCGCGGACACTGCGCGCGTCGCGCAGGTCGAATTCAAGAAGCAGGTGCAGGAATGGAAGGACCTGTTGCTGCGCGGAGCGGACCCGGCTGCGTTCGCCAAGTACCGTGACGCCTTCAGCAAGGAAAGCGGCACGACGCACGCGGCCTTGCTACGACTGAAGGATCAACTGAGTGCATTGGGCGCCAACGTCGACGGGGTCGACAAGGCGCTCGCCACGCACGCCTCGTTGCAGGACCGTTATCTCGACGCGCTCAAGCATTACGACGCGGCCGATCCGAATACGGCGCACATCGTCGACGGTCTGGTCAAAGGCATCGACCGGGCGCCGACCGCCGCTATCGACGAAATCGTCGCTATGGTGATGCAGCAGGCGCAAGACTCCAACGTGCGCACGGGCGAAGCCGCGGAACACGCATACACGCTCGCCTGCGTGCTGCTGCTGTCGGTCGTGATCGGCTCGCTCGGCGTAGGCGCGTTCGCGGTCTGGTTCCTGAGCCGCAGCATTACGTTGCCGGTCAGGCAGGCAGTGGGTGTCGCGCAAGCGGTTGCGGCAGGCGATCTGCGCGCGGATGTCACCGTCGTGAGCCGCGACGAAACCGGTCAGTTGCTGGTCGCGCTCAACGAAATGAATCAACGCCTGCGGCACATCGTCAGCGAGATTCGTGAAGGCGCGCACACGATTTCCTCAGCGACCCAGGAGATCGCCGCCGGCAACCTCGACCTGTCGGCGCGCACGGAACAACAGGCCGCCTCGCTCGAAGAAACCGCCGCGTCGATGCAGCATTTCACCGACTCGGTTCAGCGCAACGCCAGTAACGCACGCGAGGCCACCACGCTCGCGCGGACCGCGGCGCAAGCGGCGCGCGACGGCGGTGTTGTGATGACCGATGCCGTGCGCACCATGGGCCAGATCGACGCGGCGTCCAAGCGGATCGTCGATATCATCGCGGTGGTTGAAGCGATCGCCGCGCAGACCAATATTCTGGCGCTCAACGCCGCGGTTGAAGCGGCGCGTGCCGGCACGCAGGGGCGCGGCTTCGCCGTCGTCGCGAGCGAAGTGCGCAGCCTCGCGCAACGCTCGGCCGATGCTGCGCGCGAGATCAAGGCGCTGATTCGTGAGTCGGTAGCTACGATCGACGCCGGTACGCAGTTGATCAATCACGCAAGCAATACGATGGACGGCGTGGTGCAAAGCGCGGGCAGCGTGACGCGTATCGTCGAGGCGATCGCGACGGCCAGTGTCGATCAGGCGGCAGGTATTGCGGAAGTAAACGATGCGGTCACGCAGATGGATCAGGCGACGCAGAGCAATGCGGCTTTGGTGGAGCAGGCGGCGGCTGCGGCCGATGCGGTGCAGAGTAAGGCTTCAGGGTTGGTGCAAAGTGTGAGTTTCTTTCGGATCGGTGCGGCGGTTTGATCGGTGCGGCGGCTTCTTAGTTAAGACTCGAAGTCGAGGCCGCCGAGCAATACCGTCGGCTCGGCCTGGGTGTGCGAGACGAAATCCAGTTCGCGGACGTGGCGCCAGGCTTCGAGCTTGCGTGGTAACGCGGCCAGATAGCCGGCGAAGCGCGCTGGCCCTTCCGCACCCATTAGTCGTTCGATCTCGTCGCTGTCCCAGGTTAGAAACAGATTCAACGGATGTGCGTAGTGGCGCAGGTCTTCGATCGGTGTTGCGTGGATTCGCACGCGGGTGGGGTGGCCGTGGCCGCCGTATGGGAGCACTTCAGTATGCACGGTGGTAGCGAAACATGCGGCGATTGCCTCGGCGATGCGAGGCGCGAACTGTTCGTCGAAACGGGCGGCGCTCTCTGGATGCATCTATGTCTCCGATGTTTTGTGCGATGGACGGAGCATCGTAGCATGTGAGGTCGGCCGCGGTTGCGGGTGCTGTGGTGTAGGTCTTTTCTTCTTCTGTTTGCCTGCGCGGCGCTTTTTGTCTGTGTTCTTGGGGCGTTGGCCTTTCCTTGTTTTGTTAGTGGTCTATTAGCGTTGCCCCTGTGCGGGGCGGCACTTACTTCTCTTTGCCGCCGCAAAGAGAAGTAAGCAAGAGAAAGCGGCTCAAACCGCTAATGCTAAGCCGGTCCCGTGGTCTGCTACGGGTAGTGGTGCATCTGGAATCCGTGCTCTCGCACATTCAGCGTTAGTGACAAAGGACTCATCAGCTCCCACTCCGCACTACGTGTGGCTCGGCCTTCGTCAAGGGGATGACGACGCTGTCGATCGCAGAGGCGATGGGTGTCAAGGAATCGACGGTTGAAACTTACGCCAAGCGCGCATTCGCGAAGCTTGGCCTGAGTTCACGCCGCGGGTTGTTGCATGGACATGAGGCGATCACGGCGGCGCAGTCACATCGAGCGTTGCGTTTCACGTTCGGGCAGGCGACCCACGACGGTCTCGCCCTCCTCTGCCGCAACCGTGCCGGACGTGACAACAGGTCTCGCCAACGCCACCTTCAGCTTGTCGCGATCTAGCTCCTTCTCCCACGCCGCAATCACGATCGATGCCACACCGTTGCCCATCGTATTGGTCAGCGCGCGGCACTCCGACATGAAACGGTCGATGCCGAGAATCAGCACCATCGCCGTCACCGGCACGGTCGGCACGACCGAAAGACTCGCGGCCAGCGTGATAAAGCCGGCCCCTGTAACGCCGGTCGAACCTTTCGACGTCAGCATCGTCACCGCCAGCAACGTGATCTCCTGAGCAATCGTCAAATGGGTATTCGTGGCCTGGGCGAGAAATAGCACCGCGAGCGTCATGTAGATATTGGTGCCGTCGAGGTTGAACGAGTAGCCCGTCGGCACGACCAGCCCGACGATCCCGCGTGAGCACCCGAGCCGTTCGAGCTTCTCCATCAGCTGCGGCAACGCTGCTTCAGATGTCGACGTGCCGAGCACGATCAGCAGTTCGTCCTTGATGTACACGACGAAACGCCACAGGCTGAAACCGCATGCCCGTGCAATCAGGCCGAGTCCGCACGAGACGAACAGGAATGCGGTCAGATAGAACGTACCGATCAGTTTCATCATCGGCAGCAAGGAGACGATGCCATATTTGCCGATCGTGAATGCGATGGCGCCAAACGCGCCGATTGGCGCGAGGCTCGTAATCATGCGCACAATTCGGAAGAAAGTTTTCGACAGCAGTTCGATCAAACCGATGACGGGTTTCGCGGGTTCACCCATCACCGCGAGCGCCGTACCGAACAACATGGCGATCAAAAGCACCGGCAGAATATCGCCCTGCGTGAACGCGCCGACGAACGTCTCCGGGATGATGTGCATGAAGAAACCCGCCAGCCCCTCGCCGTGCGCGGCTTGTGCGGCGTAACTGGATATTGCGCCTGCGTCGAGTGTAGTGGGATCGACGTTAAAGCCCACCCCGGGTTTCAGCACGTGCGCGGCCAGCAAACCGATGGCGAGCGCGAGCGTCGACACCACTTCGAAATACAGCAGTGCTTTGCCACCCACGCGGCCGACCTTGCGCATGTCGTGCATGCTGGCGATGCCGGTCACGACAGTGCAGAAGATCACCGGGCTGATGATCATTCGCACGAGTTTGATGAAGGCGTCGCCGAGCGGTTTCATCGCCACCGCATCCGCCGGCAGGAAATGGCCCACGATCACACCGACAACGATCGCCACGATCACCTGCACGTACAGCACCTTATAAAGCGGTTTGCGCTTCATGTCTCCTCCGTTTTTAAAAGGCAAAACGCGTCCCTTCCCTTCTGCCGGGGAATCGGTCACACGCGTTTCGGTTGAATGGCGGCGCAAGTGCCGCCAGGGGATTTACAGCACGGCGGCCCAGGGATGCCGTTCGAAATGGGCCTGCTCGAACGCTTCAATAGCGCCCAGTGAAGCGAGCGTGAGATCGATGGTGTCCATGCCTTCAATCACCATCTGTTTGTGACGCGCGCCGAGCGGGAACGTAAACGTGCGGCCGGTGACCGTCGTCACCGTCTGCTGCTCGATGTCGATATGCAATCGTGCAGCCGGATGTGTCGCCGCGTCTTGCATTAGAACGTCGACTGCTTCGCGATCCAGCTGCACCAGCAGCAAGCGGTTATTCATCGCGTTCGAATAGAAAATCTCTGCGAAACTCGGCGCGATCACGGCTTCGAAACCGAATTGCTGCAGCCCCCACACAGCATGTTCACGACTCGAGCCGCAGCCGAAATTCGATCCCCCAATCAGGATGCGTGCGCCGCGATACGCCGTCTGATTCAACACGCAATCCGGGCGCGGCTCGCCTTCTGCATCGAAACGCAAGTCATACAGCAAGCCCTCGCTCAGTCCGGTCTTGTCGATGATGCGAAGAAACTGCTTCGGCATGATCTGATCGGTGTCGAGGTTTTCGATCGGCAATGGCGCGGCATTTCCGTCGATTTCGGTGAGTCTCGTCAGCATGATTGCGTCTCCAGCGTGCGGACGTCGGTGATGCGCCCGGTGAGTGCAGCGGCAGCGGCCATCGCCGGGCTCATCAGATGGGTGCGGCTGCCGCGCCCCTGACGTCCTTCGAAGTTGCGGTTGGTCGTGGATGCGCAGCGCTCGCCTACCGCGAGAAAGTCGTCGTTCATCGCGAGACACATCGAACAGCCCGGCTCACGCCATTCGAAACCGGCATCGCGCAGCAGCGCCGCAATGCCCTCGGCCTCGGCCTGGCGGCGCACACTGCCCGAGCCCGGCACGACCATCGCGCGCACCCCTTGCGCGACGTGGCGCCCTCGCACAATCGCAGCGACCACGCGCAGATCTTCGATACGTCCATTGGTGCACGAGCCGATGAACACGCGATCGATCGGCGTGCCCGCAATCGGCTGGTCCGCATCGAGCCCGATATAGTCGAGCGCGCGACGCAGTGCGGCGGCAGCCTCCGGTGTTTTTTGCGCAGCCGCACTGGGAATGCGCTGATCGACTGCGATCGCCTGATCGGGGCTCGTGCCCCATGTGACGAACGGCGCGATATCGTGTGCCTCGAAATGATGTTCGGCATCGAAACTCGCACCGGCGTCCGATTTCAGTTCGCGCCAGTCGTTCATGGCAGCAGCCCATGCGGCATCGTCCAGTGATGTTGCATGCGCGCGGACATAGTCGAACGTGGTCGCGTCGGGTGCGATCAATGCCGCTCGCGCGCCGGCTTCCACGGTCATGTTGCATAAGGTCATGCGCGCTTCCGCGGACAGCGACGCGATCGTCGATCCTGCGAACTCCACCGCATAACCACGCGCGCCCTGTGCGCCGATGCGGCTGATGATCCACAGAATCACATCCTTCGACGATGTGCCGTAGGGCAACGTCCCGTCGATCGTGATACGCATGGTTTGCGCGACGCGATAGACCAGTGTTTGCGTGGCAAGCACGTGCTCGACCTCCGAGGTGCCGATGCCGAAGCCCAATGCACCGAGCGCACCGTACGTAGTCGTGTGACTATCGCCGCATAGCACGACCATGCCTGGGCGAATCAAACCGCGTTCTGGCGCGACGATATGTTCGATGCCTTGCAGGGGATCATTCGCCGCATGCAGTTCGATACCGGCCTGCTCGCAGTTGCGTGCGAGATTATTCGCCTGCAACAGGGAAGCGGCATCGCGAATCACGCGCGGCGACTCCGCATGCGTTGGAATGATGTGGCTGACCACCGCCAACTGCTGCCGCGGACGACGCACGGGCCGCGCTTTCGCCGCGAGCACGCTGAACGCCTGTGGACTGGTGTATTCGTTCATCAGATGCAGATCGACATACAGCAGCACGTTTTGTTCGTCGATACGCGTGACGACGTGCGAATCGACGAGCTTCTGGTAAAGGGTTCGTTTTGACATGATGGGCCGACCGGCGACTAGGACTGCAAGAACGGCAGGACGCGTTCGAGTAACAACTCGGGCGCTTCCTCGGGAATATAGTGGCCGCACGGCAAAGCCTCGCCGCTCACGTGCGCCGACCACTGACGCCATTCGGCGAGCGGCTCGAAACATTGCTCGATGACGCCCTGCGCGCCCCACAACGCGAGGAAATCGCATTCGATCTTCTGCCCTTCAGCGAGCGACGCGCGATCGTGATCGAGGTCGATCGTGATGCTCGCGCGGTAGTCCTCGCAGATGCCGTGCGCGGTGGCAGGGTCCGACAGACAGCGCAAATACTCGGCATAGGCGGCATCGATGAACGGTGCCAGCCCGGCGCTGCGTGCGCCTATGGTCTGCTTCAGATAGAGATCGGGATCGGCGCGAATCAGCGTTTCGGGAAACGGCGCGGGACGCACGAGAAAAAACCAGTGCCAGTAAGCGCGCGCAAACTCGAACGACGTTTGCTCGTACATGGCGAGTGTCGGTGCGACGTCCAGCGTGACCAGCTTCGTCACGGCTTGCGGATGATCGAGCGCCATGCGAGCCGCAACGCGTCCACCCCGGTCGTGGCCGACCACGGCAAATTGTGTGAAGCCCTGGGCGCGCATCAACGAAACCTGATCCGCGGCCATGCGGCGTTTCGAATAGTTGCTGTGGTCGGGCTCGCCTTGCGGTTTGCCGCTGTCGCCGTAGCCGCGCAGATCCGCAGCAATGACCGTGAAGTACTGCGCCAGCGTGGGCGCAACCTTATGCCAGATCGCATGGGTCTGCGGATGGCCGTGCAGCAGCAGTAAGGCCGGGCCGTTGCCGCCACGGATTGCGTGGATCTGGATGCCGTCGACGTGGATCGACGCGTCGGTGAAACCTCTAAACATCGTTGCCTCCCGTATCTGAATGCAGTCTAATTGATGCCTGCAGAGATATGGTTTCTATTAGTGCAATCCGGAATTAACTTTTGGGAACGAATCGATGGATGGTTTTTCCGACCTGAATCTGTTCGCGCTGGTGGCGCGCCACCGCAATCTGGCGGCCGCAGCGCGTGAGCTCGGCGTGACGCCGCCGTCGATCAGCAAGCGTCTCGCGCAACTCGAAAAGCGCTTGGGCGTGCGTCTCGTCAACCGGACCACCCGCCGCCTGAGCCTCACCGCCGAGGGCGAGATCTATCTGGCGAACGGCTCGCGTATCCTCGACGACCTCGCTGAACTGGAGCAACTGGTCACCAGCAGCCGCGCCGAGCCGACTGGGCTTTTGCGCGTGAACGCGTCGTTCGGTTTCGGCCGCGCGCACGTCGCGCCGGCCATTTCACGGTTCAGCGAGCGTTTTCCATCGATGAAAATTCAGTTGCATCTCACTGACCGGCCGGTCAGCTTGCAGGAAGAAGGCTTCGACTTGGGCATTCGCTTTGGCGAGGTGCCGGATGCACGTATCAATGCGCGTTTGCTGCTGAAAAACCAGCGGCTGGTGTGTGCCGCACCGGGCTACGTGAAACGGCATGGCGCACCGGCCATGCCACACGATTTGACGCACCATGCGTGCCTCGTCTTACGCGAAAACGAATCGGCGTACGGCACCTGGCATTTTGCGCGCGGCAAGAAGTCGGAGACGGTGAAGGTGGATGGTCCGTTGAGCAGCAACGACGGCAGCGCCGTGCTGAAGTGGGCGCTCGATGGGCGCGGTATTGCCGTGCGCTCCGCATGGGAGATTTCCCGCCACTTGCAACGTGGCGAGCTGGTGCCGTTGCTCACGGACTGGGCGCTGCCGAACGCGGACATTCACGCGATCTATCTGGAGCGGCATCGGCTGTCGGCGAAACTCAGGACGTTCATCGACTTTCTCGGCGACGAACTGCAAGCGAGTGTTCGATCGGCTTAGCACGCGTGCGGTGAGCCGGGCGCTGCAGGGCGATCACGCGGGTCGGACGAATACCCGGCGTGCGTGTTCAGCCGACGCGTTTGTTTCGCTGGGCGCGATTTGCTCGCAAGCGGATCAGGAAGCTGACCAATGCGGCGAAGGCCGCAGTGGCCGCGTAGCCTGCCAGACGAATGGCATCCTCACTCGGGAGACGCGAGACCAACACAATGACAATGGCGATTGCAAGCAGAGCTAGACATGCGATTGCCCATTTCATCTCCGTCTCCCCTGAAGTTTGATGTGCTGCCAGATGCACGGCTATCTCGCCGTTTTGTTAAGCATACCCGCGAGTGAGGCACCGGTGCTTCATTGCGACTCAAGCGGCCACCCCTCTGCCGCTTCCGTGCGCCTGCTCCAGGATGAACTCGATAAAACTCGCCGCCGCCCGCGTGTGATGCCGATTCGGCATATAGAGCAAGTACATGTTCGTACCGAAGATGCTTAGACGCCATTCATCGAGCGCCGTCACCACGTCCCCGCGGCGCAGGTCGTCCTGCACCACGTAGTCGGGCACCAGGCCGACGCCCAGACCGGCCAGCACCGCCTGGCGCAAGAACAGGAAGTTCTCGGAAATAATCGTCGGCTCCAGCAGCACTTCGTGGCGTTCGTCGCGCAAATAAGCCGCCACCCGCAACTGCCTGCCGACCACCGCCGCCGTAATCAACGGCGCAGTGCGCAAATCATCGAGACGCACCGGCATGCCGCGGCTTTCGGCAAAATCCGGCGACGCACACGCAACATATCGCACCGACCCCATGTCACGTGCGACGAGATTCTGCGGCGGCTCCGACATCACCCGAACCGCGATGTCGACCTCGTCGCGCATCAGATCCTCGACCCGATTCTCGAACATCACGTCCAGCACGATGCCCGGATACAGACGCTTGAACGCGATCAGCCAATCCGACATCACCAGTTGCCCATAACCGCTCGGCACACTCAACCGCACCCGCCCCTGCAAGCTCTGCCCGAGCGTGGTGACCGATTCGCGCGCGGCCAGCAGCGCATTCTGAATGGTGCGGCCATGCTCGTATAACTGCAGACCGATTTCAGTCGCTTCGACCCGGCGCGTGGTGCGCCTGACCAGTTGCAGCCCGATCGAGCGCTCCAACTGGTTCAGGTGGTAACTCACATTCGCGCGGCTCATCTTCAGCCGGCGCGCGGCCTCGCTCAGGTTGCCCGCATCAAGGATATCGACCAGCAAGGTCAGCGAATTGACGTCCATGGCATAGCCTTTGTCAAAGTATCTTTGACAGTCTGTCAACCGCCTATGTAATTGTCAATAAACCTTGACCAACCCACAATCGGAGAATTCGCCAGGCCCGGTATGCCAGATCTGCCCCGATATCAATCAGGAGACGACACGATGACCCTCAACCCTTCCGCCGACGTTGTGACGCGCGAATTGCGCGGCAAAGTCCTGCTGGTGACCATCGACCACGCACCGGTCAACGCCTTATCCGCCGACGTGCGGCGCGGCCTGCTCGCCGCCATCGAAGCCGCGGATGCCGACAAGGCCGTCGAAGCCGTGCTGATCGTCGGCGCCGGACGCAACTTCATCGCGGGCGCGGACATCCGCGAGTTCGGCAAGCCGCCGGTGCCGCCGTCGCTGCCGGATGTATGCAACCGTATCGAAGCGTGTGCGAAGCCGGTGGTGGCCGCCATTCACGGCGCCGCGCTCGGCGGTGGCCTGGAGGTGGCGCTCGCGGCGCACTACCGTCTCGCCGTGAACGGCGCGAAGCTCGGTTTGCCCGAAGTGCAACTCGGCCTGCTGCCGGGCGCAGGCGGCACACAGCGTACGCCGCGCCTGATCGGCGCGCAGGCCGCGCTCGACCTGATCCTGAGCGGCCGCCACGCCGGCGCGAAAGAAGCACTCGCGCTTGGCCTCATCGACCGGCTCGGCAGCAGCGACGACATCCTCGCTGAAGGACTCGCCTACGCACAGGAACTGCTGGCCGCTCATGCGCCAGTGCGCCGCACGCGCGATGCCGCTGCGCTAAGCGACCGCGCAGCAAGCCTCGCCGCCGTCGCCGCGGCGCGCGCGGAAACGGCGAAGAAATCGCGCGGCCTGTTCTCCCCGCTAAAAATCGTCGATGCCGTGGAAGCCGCCATCGAACAGCCTTTCGAAGATGGCCTGCGGCTCGAACGCAAACTGTTCCTGGAATGCATCGACAGCCCGCAGCGTGCCGGCCTGATTCACGCGTTCTTTGCCGAACGCGAAGTGCTCAAGGCCCCGGAAACACGCGATGCGAAACCACGCACGCTGAATAAGATCGGCGTGGTGGGCGGCGGTACGATGGGCGCGGGCATTGCCGTCGCCGTGCTCGATGCCGGCCTGCCGGTGACGATGATCGAACGCGACGACGCGTCGCTCGCGCGCGGCCGCGCGCACATCGAAAAGGTCTACGACGGGATGATCGCCAAAGGCCGCATGAGCGCGGAAAAGAAAACCGACGTGATGACACGCTGGCAAGGCAGCACTTCATACGATGCACTCGCCGACGCCGATCTGGTGATCGAAGCGGTATTTGAAGACCTGTCGGTGAAAAAAGCCGTGTTCGCCGAACTCGATCGTGTCTGCAAAGCGGGCGCGGTGCTCGCCACCAACACGTCGTATCTCGACATCGATGCGATTGCGGCCAGTATTTCCCGTCCTGCGGATGTGATCGGCCTGCACTTCTTCTCCCCCGCCAACATCATGAAACTGCTGGAAGTGGTGGTGCCGAAGCAGGTCAGCGCCGACGTGGTCGCGACGGCGTTCGAACTTGCGAAGAAGCTGCGCAAGACGCCGGTGCGTGCTGGCGTGTGCGACGGCTTCATCGGCAATCGCGTGCTGGCGGTGTATCGCAACGCGGCCGACGCCATGATGGAAGACGGTGCGTCGCCGTATCAGATTGACGCGGCAGTGCGTGCATTCGGCTTCCCGATGGGCCCGTTCCAGGTGGTCGATCTGGCAGGCGGCGACATCGGTTGGGCTGCGCGAAAGCGGCGCGCGGCCACACGCAACCCCAACGCGCGCTACGTGCAGATCGCCGACCGTCTTTGCGAACGCGGCTGGTTCGGCCAGAAAACCGGTCGTGGGTTTTATCTGTACCCCGAAGGTTCGCGCAGCGGCGCACCCGACCCTGAAGTCGAGGCCATCATCGACGCCGAACGCGAGCGCGCCGGCATCACGCCGCGCACGTTCACCGACGAAGAAATCGTGCGCCGCTACATGGCCGCGATGATCAACGAAGGCGCCAATGTCGTGCACGAAGGCATCGCGCTGCGGCCACTCGATGTCGACGTGACCTTCCTCTATGGCTACGGCTTTCCGCGCTATCGCGGCGGTCCGATGAAATACGCCGATACGGTGTGCCTCGCCACGGTTCTCGCAGACATCCGCGAATTCGCCAAAGAAGACCCGCTGTTCTGGCGAGCGTCGCCGCTGCTGGTCGAACTGGTCGAGCGCGGCGCCGATTTCGCGAGCCTCAACCAGTCAGCTTGAGACGGCACGTTATTTGGAGCATTCTCGACCGGTACGGGCCCGCCTGCCTACGCGCTCACCCGCCGGTCCGGTAAATATCTAGGGAAGAACCCGCTATGGATCTGAACTTCACGCCTGAAGAAGAGGCTTTTCGCACTGACGTGCAGCGTTTTTTGCGCGACAAACTCCCACAACGTCTCGCCGACAAAGTACACGGCGGCCGCAGGCTTACGCGCGACGACATGGCTGAGTGGCACGCGATTCTCAACGCACAAGGCTGGCTCGCCAATCATTGGCCGGAGGAGTACGGCGGCCCGGGCTGGAACGCCGTGCAGAAATTTATCTTCGAGAATGAATGCGCATTGGCGGGCGCACCGCGCGTCGTGCCCTTCGGCGTCAACATGCTCGGCCCAGTGTTGATCAAATACGGCAACGAAGCGCAAAAGCACCACTGGTTGCCGCGCATTCTCGATGGCTCGGACTGGTGGTGCCAGGGCTATTCGGAACCGGGCGCGGGCTCGGACCTCGCGTCGGTCAAGACCACCGCGGTACGCGGCAGCGATGCGCAAGGTGAGCACTACATCGTCAACGGCCAGAAGACGTGGACCACGCTCGGCCACTACGCGAACATGATCTTCTGCCTCGTGCGCTCTGCCACCGACGTGCGCAAGCAGGAAGGCATCAGCTTCCTGCTGATCGACATGAATACGCCAGGCGTCGAAGTGCGGCCGATCATCACGCTCGATGGCGAGCACGAAGTCAACGAAGTCTTCTTCACGGATGTGCGTGTACCGGTTGAGAACCTCGTGGGCGAAGAGAACAAGGGCTGGACCTACGCCAAATACCTGCTCACGTATGAGCGCACCAATATCGCGGGCGTCGGCTTCTCAGTCGCCGCATTTAACCGGCTGCGCAAGATCGCCGCGAAGCAGCAGCGCAACGGCCGGCCGCTTGCGGAAGATCCGTCGTTTGCGGCACGCATGGCGCGAGTCGAGATCGATCTGGAGAACATGAAGACCACCAATCTGCGAGTGATCGCGGCGGTGGCCGGCGGCGGCGTGCCGGGCGCCGAGAGTTCGATGCTGAAGATTCGCGGCACTGAGATCCGCCAGGAGATCTCTTCGCTCACGCGCCGTGCGATGGGACCGTATGCGCAGCCGTTCGTCGAGGAAGCCTTGCACGATGGCTTCGAGGGTACGCCAGTCGGTCCGGACGAAGCCGCAAGCGCTGCCTCGCTCTACTTCAACAACCGCAAGCTGTCGATCTTCGGCGGCTCCAACGAAATCCAGAAGAACATCATTTCCAAAATGATCCTGGGACTGTAAGGGGCGCACTTCATGAATTTCCAGCACACCGAAGACCGCCGCATGCTGGCGGATACGCTCAACCGTTTTGTCACCGAGCAATACGCCTTCGAAACGCGTGACCGAATTGCAGGCTCGCCCGAAGGTTTCAGCGCCGACCTGTGGAATCGTTTCGCGGAACTCGGCATTATCGGCGCGTTGTTCGATGAGGCGCAGGGTGGGTTTGGCGGCGGCGGCTTCGATATCGCCGTCGTATTCGAGAGCCTGGGTCGCGGCCTCGTGGTCGAGCCGTTTCTCGATACGCTGATCGTCGGCCAGGCGATCGCGCGTGGCGGCAATGAAACGCAAAAGGCCGCGCTTGGCGAATTGATCGACGGATCCCGAATCGTTGCGCTCGCGCATGGCGAGCCGGACGGCCACTACGAGCTGTCGCGCGTCACAACACGTGCCCAGCGTGCTGGCGACGCATGGCAGTTGAACGGCGCGAAGGCGGTGGTTCAACACGGCGAAAACGCTTCCCTTTTCCTGGTCTCCGCACGTACCGCAGGTGCCGACGACGCCGAAGCCGGCATCACGCTCTTTCTCGTCCCGCGCGACGCCTCGGGTGTCAGCGTGCATGGCTATCGCAAGATCGACGGCGGCCGCGCGGCCGAGGTCACGTTCGACAACGTCACGCTCGCAAACGATGCGGTGCTCGGCGCGGCCGGAGAAGGCTTCGCGACGCTCGAGTACGCGATCAGTTGTGGCGTGCTTGCGTTGTGTTCCGAAGCGGTCGGCGCGATGGATGTCGCGAAAGACTACACGCTCGAATACCTGCGCACGCGCAAGCAGTTCGGCGTACCAATCGGCAGCTTCCAGGCGTTGCAACATCGGATGGCGGATCTGCTGCTCGAGATCGAGCAGGCGCGATCGGCGGTGATCAATGCCGCGGCCGCGCTTGGCGCTGAGCGCACCGTGCGGGAACGCGCGGTGTCAGCGGCAAAATACAGCATCGGCAGGATAGGGACGATGGTCGCCGAGGAATGTATTCAGTTGCATGGCGGTATCGGCATGACGTGGGAGTTGCCGATGGCTCACTATGCGAAGCGGCTTGTGATGATCGACCATCAGTTGGGGGATGAGGATCATCATCTCGAGCGGTTTATCGCGCTCGGCAGAGGGTGAGAGCTGGTTTGCAGGCTTTCTTCGAATCAGCGCCGCTGTGATGGTTTGCCAGCGGCGCTGCCCTCGTCCGTTTGCCAACGACTCCCGCCCGACCTCCGAGCGTCCTCCATCACATCCGCGCGGTCACCGCCATGTGACAGTCCAAGCAGATGTTGTCGTTTCAGAATGACCGGCCTCGTGCCTGTTCTCCGAAGAGAACTCGACTGTCATTCGGCGACTCTGCAGGCTTTGCGCAGCGCTGCTCCGTCCGGCTCAGTGAACCGTGTCTCCAAGGCGTCGTCCTTGCTTGCTCGAAGCATTACTGCGACCAGCAGACCAAGGCACGCGCCAAAGGATCCCCCCACTCCAAAGCCAAGTAAGAATTCCATCGTTTTCCCCCGTTCGTATATTGTCTTTTTGCTGCTTGTGCAGCTGTATTGAATTCGCTTGATGCAGTGTCTTGATGGTCTGTAGTGTGTCAACGCAAAAAGCGAGCCATCCTTGAACTAACCAAGGCGTGCATTTGAATGCCGAGGTGCCGTGACTGTTTAAATGCTCTATACCGTCACAAATCGTTTCAATCTTGTAACGCGCCTGAGTGAAACCGGTGGCACCAGACCGGTCGCCTGGAACGCTCTACACAGTGCTTTTGATGCAGTGGGCGCGTGATCGCTGTGTTTATCCGCGAGATAGAAGCGAGCGCCGAAAACGTTGCAAAGATGAGAACAAGGCGCAGTGCCGCGATCGCTGATTTTCTGATCTGGCCCGGGCTGATACAAATCAATTGCGGGGCGGGTATTTACGACATGGACGCCGCGTTTCGGATTTGCTATGCGCAATTGGGTGGGGTGACCGCGATAAAAAGAACGCGCACGGGAAACGATGAACTATGACATCGTCGGCGGCATTCACGGGCAGGCTGAAAAACTACCCGCGCTGTTGCAGTGACTGGATGTGTCAGGATTTCTGTGTGCTGAGGTCGTTATAAAAAATCTCAGCTTGTGGCGCGGGTGAACCGCTCGTCGAACTGGTTGACGGCTTGCCGCCAGGCGATAGGCGATAGGCGATAGGCGGCACCTTCCAATCCTTTTCGATGTTGCGCAATGCCAGTCTCGAGTTCATGACGATCCGGTAACCAGACGGTAGCGAACGTCAGAATAGAAAAAGGCCTTATGGACGTGCATCCATAAGGCCTTGATTTCTTTGGTCGGGGCGAGAGGATTTGAACCTCCGACCACCTGCACCCCATGCAGGTACGCTACCAGGCTGCGCTACGCCCCGAACAGCTAAAAATTATAACAGACACTTCAATCGATTAGAACCGCTCTGCGCTAACAAAGAAAACTAGTGACCCAACAAGTCGATCACATGCAGCAATTCCTTGCGCAACTGCTCCACATCTACCGCAGCCGTTGCTGCGGCCGGCACCGCCGCGCCCTCGCCCTCCTCGACCAGATCAGCCGGCGCACCCTGCGCGCCACCGCCATGCGAATCGAGCCGATTGCGTGCCCCGTTGATCGTGAAGCCCTGCTCGTACAGCAACTCGCGAATCCGCCGGATCAACAGCACCTCATGATGCTGGTAGTACCGGCGATTGCCGCGCCGCTTGACCGGCCTCAACTGCGTGAACTCCTGTTCCCAATAGCGCAGCACATGCGGTTTCACGCCGCATAGTTCGCTGACCTCACCAATCGTGAAGTAGCGCTTCGCCGGAATCGGAGGCAAGACGACTTTTTCGATCGTCGCTGTCATCGTCAGTTAGCCGTCGTGGTGGGTTGCGCAGGGACGCGCCAGTCGATCAGCGCGCGAAGCTCGCCTCAGCGCCGTTCTCGACCAACGCTTTCAGCTTTTGACTCGCATGGAACGTCACAACGCGGCGCGCGGCGATCGGAATCGCCTCGCCGGTCTTCGGGTTTCTGCCGGGACGCTGGGGTTTGTCGCGCAACTGGAAGTTGCCGAACCCCGACAGCTTCACGCTATCGCCACTCTCCAGCGCATCGCGGATCACCTCGAAGAATGCTTCGACCATGTCTTTCGCTTCCCGCTTGTTGAGCCCGACATTGTCGAACAGCAACTCGGCAAGTTCAGCCTTGGTAAGCGTCGGCGTTTCGCTGGAAACGGCCGCGGGTGATGTCGGAATTTCGCGAATCATGGCGCTGCGTTGCGCCGTAAGAAGGGCTTCGAAATCACTCGAGTTCATTTCATTCATATCTATCAAATGGCGCGCCAAGCAGAAACGGAGGTTGCGAAAAATGCCGTGCAAATGTTAAATGCGGGTTATCCACGCAACCGTGCGCCATATACTCGAGCCAGACGTTCCACCAGAGTTTGAATGGCCAGATCGACCGTTTCATCCTGAAGGGTCCCGCCAGTATCTTGCAAGGTCACACGGAACGCAAGGCTTTTCTCGTGAGCAGCCAAACCACCGGAAGTGTTTGATTTTGGACGGAATTCGTCGAAAAGCACAACCTTCTGAACAGTCTTGCAAGCCTCTTCGGACTGAGCCTTCTGGAGCTCGTCCAGCAGCGCCTGCACCTCGATTTTCTGATCGACGACCACCGCGATATCGCGACGCACCGGCGGGAATTTAGACACATCCGCTGGAGTCGGCAATACGCGCTGCATTAATGCTTCCGCTTCGATTTCAAACAGAATCGGCGCATGCGGCAAATCATATTTCTGCATCCAGCGCGGATGCAATTCACCAATCCAGCCCACTGCGCGGCCATTCAGTTCAATACGCGCGCTGCGGCCCGGATGCAATGCCGGATGCTCCGCTTTCACGAAGCTCGCCACGGCCGGCGCGAGCACGGCTTCAAGATCGCCCTTCACGTCGAAGTAGTCGACCGTGCGCGTTTGCGCGCCCCACTGCTCTTCGAGCGCGGGACCGTAGGCGAGGCCACCGAACATCTTCGGCTGGGCAAAACCTTCGACGGTCAATTCGCCTGCCTTGATCGACGGATCGTGCAGGAACACGCGGCCGGCTTCGAACACGCGCACGCGATCGGCCGCGCGGCGGTTCAGGTTCGTGCGCAGAACGTTGATCAGGCTGCCGAACAGCGTGGTGCGCATGACCGACAACTGGCTCGCAATCGGATTCAACAGACGAACAGGCTTGTCGTTGCCGGCGAAGTCCGACTCCCACTCGGCATCCACAAAACTGAAGTTGACCGTCTCCGCGTAATCGCGCGCGGCGAGCGCGTGACGGATCACGTGAATCGAGCGCTGCGTTTCGTTGGTCGGCAGCATTTCGCTGGTCGCGACCGGCGGACGTGCGGGGATCTTTTCGAAGCCGTAGATGCGCGCGACTTCTTCGATCAGGTCTTCTTCGATTTCGATATCGAAGCGGTACGACGGCGGGATCACTGAGAACGTATCGCCGTCGCGTTCGAACGTGAGGCCGAGGCGCGTGAAGATCTGCGCAATTTCGTCCGCGTCGATCTTGATGCCGATGATGCGGTTCGCACGCGAGACCCGCATCTTCACCGGCTCACGCTTCGGCACGTTGACGATCTGATCGTCGACCGGGCCGGCTTCGCCGCCGCAGATATCGAGGATCAATTGCGTGATGCGTTCGATGTGTTCGACGGTGGTCGCGTAATCGACGCCACGTTCGAAACGATGGCCTGCATCGGTCGAGAAGTTGTACTTGCGCGAGCGGCCACGAATGCTATCCGGCCACCAGAACGCGGCTTCGAGATAGATGTTGGTGGTGTCGAGCGTGACGGCCGTGCTGTCGCCGCCCATGATGCCGGCGAGGCTTTCGATGTGCTGTTCGTCTGCGATCACGCCGACGGTTTCATCGAGTTCAACGGTGTTGCCATTCAGCAGCTTGAGCGTTTCGCCCTTGCGGCCCCAACGCACGTCCATGCTGCCGTGGATCTTGTCCAGATCGAACACGTGCGACGGACGGCCGAGTTCGAGCATCACATAGTTCGAGATATCGACGAGCGCGGAAATGCTGCGCTGACCCGAACGCTCGAGACGCTGCACCATCCATTGCGGCGACTTCGCGCGCGCATTCACGCCGCGAATCACGCGACCCGAGAAGCGGCCGCACAGATCGGGTGCCGAAATTTTGACGGGCAACGTTTCGTTCAACTTGACTTCGACTGGCTTGATCTCGAGCGGACGCAGCGGCGCGCCGGTGATGGCCGACGTTTCGCGCGCCACGCCGAACACCGACAGGCAGTCCGCCTTATTCGGCGTCAGCTTGATTTCGAAAACCGTGTCGTCGAGATTGAGCGTTTCGCGGATGTCCTGGCCGATCGGCGTAGCTTCCGGCAGGATCATCAGACCGCTATGATCTTCCGAGAGCTTCAGTTCGCGTGCCGAGCACAGCATGCCCTGGCTTTCCACGCCGCGCAGCTTCGAGAGCTTGATCGCGAACGGCGTGCCACCCTCTTCGGCCGGCGGCAGTTGCGCGCCGACCAGCGCGACCGGCACCTTGATGCCCGGCGCGACATTCGGCGCACCGCACACGATGTTCAGCGTCGCGCCCGTGCCGGCGTCGACCTGACACACGTTGAGCTTGTCCGCGTCCGGGTGCTTGACGACTTCCAGCACCTGGCCGACGACGATCTTCGAGGTCGGCGGCGCGGCCGGCCGCAGGTCTTCGACTTCGAGACCCGCCATCGTCAACGCGTGCGACAGCTCATCGGTCGTCAGTTGCGGATCGACAAAGGTTCTCAGCCAGGATTCCGGGAATTGCATGGTTCTGTGTACGTTCTGATCAGGTTAGGTCCACGTCCGGCAGGCGGCCCATTGATTCACTGGACTCTGCCGGGGACGCTGCTGCGGCACTGCGTGCAGTGCCGCGCTCTATGCTTGTCGCGTTCGTACGCGCCGGTTCACGCGAATTGACGCAGGAAACGCAGGTCGTTTTCGAAGAACAGACGCAGGTCTTGCACGCCGTAACGCAACATTGTGAGCCGCTCAAGGCCGCTGCCGAAAGCAAAACCGATGTAGCGCTCGGGGTCGAGGCCCATGTTGCGGATCACCGTGGGGTGAACCTGGCCGGAACCCGAAATTTCGAGCCACTTGCCGGCGTTCTTGCCCGTTTCGAACAGCATGTCGATCTCAGCCGACGGTTCGGTGAACGGGAAGTACGACGGACGGAAGCGCACCTGAATATCGTCGCGCTCGAAGAATTTCTTGAGGAAATCGGAGTAGACGCCCTTCAGGTCCGCGAAGCTGATGTTCTCGTCGATCCACAGGCCTTCGACCTGGTTGAACATCGGCGAATGCGTTGCATCGCTGTCCACACGATACGTGCGGCCCGGCACGATCACCTTGATCGGCGGCGTGTTGGTGCGCGCGTAGCGCACCTGCATCGGGCTGGTGTGCGTGCGCAGCAGCAGTTGACGGCCGTCGGCATCTTTGCCGTCGACGTAGAAGGTGTCCTGCATCGAACGCGCCGGGTGGTTTTCCGGGCTGTTCAGCGAGGTAAAGTTGTACCAGTCGGTTTCGATCTCGGGGCCGTCGGCCACATCGAATCCAATCGTACGGAAAATCTGTTCGACGCGCTCCCATGTGCGCATCACCGGGTGCAGACTACCTGCGCCGGTGCCGCGGCCGGGCAACGTGACGTCAATGGCTTCAGCGGCGAGGCGCTGGTTCAGCAACGCGTCGGCGAGCGCCTGACGGCGGGCCGTCAACGCGGCCTCCACTTGTTGCTTGACGAGGTTGATCCGTGCGCCTTCGGTCTTGCGCGTTTCGGGATCGAGTTTGCCAAGGCCCTTCAATAGCTCGGTCAACGCACCCGATTTGCCGAGAAAGCGCGCTTTCTCGTTCTCGAGGGTGGTGACGTCGGAGGCTTCTGCGAAGGCTTTTTGCGCGTCGGCGACAATCTGGTCCAGATCCATTGATCCCATCATTTCAACGTCAGTGTTCAATCGATGCAAAACTGGTTCGACCAACAAAAACGGGGCTCGGTGAGGAGCCCCGTTTTTGCTGCAGCGTCACCGAGACTACCGGATGTTCGCTGCAACGAACCACGCAGTTTAATTGCCCAAAGCGCAATCAGGCTGCAACGGCGGCTTTCACCTGCTGAACGATCGCAGCAAAAGCAGCCTTGTCGAACACAGCCATGTCGGCCAGCACCTTGCGGTCGAGTTCGATCGAAGCCTTCTTCAGGCCGTTGATGAACACGCTGTACGTCATGTCGTGCTGACGCACCGCCGCGTTGATACGCGTGATCCACAATGCACGGAACACACGCTTCTTGTTGCGGCGATCGCGGTAGGCGTATTGGCCTGCGCGCATGACCGCCTGCTTGGCGATGCGATAGACGTTATTGCGACGGCCGCGGTAACCCTTGGCCAGCTTGATGATCTTCTTGTGACGGGCCCGTGCGGTAACCCCACGTTTTACTCGAGGCATATCTTGCTCCTATGAGTGTCGGTTAAGGGTTAAGCGAACGGCAGCATTGCGCGCACGGAGTTCATATCTGCTTCATGAACTGACGTCGAACCGCGCAAATGGCGTTTGTTCTTGGTGGTCTTCTTGGTAAGAATGTGGCGCTTGAAGGCTTGACCGCGCTTGACGGTACCGCCCGGACGCACCACGAAGCGCTTTGCAGCACTCTTCTTGGTCTTCATCTTCGGCATGACAACTCCATTATTAGATGGATATGGGTGTGCGGTCGGCCAGATGGCCATTACCCGCCCTTCGAAACCCATTCCACTTGGTATGCAGACCGCCGTTACTGCCGGCAGCCGCTTTTCAGGAAGCGGCGCACATTTGCACATGCGCCGTTCCGAAACCTGCCGATCCCGCACCGGACACCCGGCACAGCATCGTTTCAATCTTTCACAACCGGAGCGCGCACCACACGGTGCGCCGCTGCTCCAGCGGCTTACTTCTTTTTCTTCGGCGCGAGCACCATGATCATCTGGCGCCCTTCCATTTTCGGCATCTGCTCGACCTGACCGACTTCGTCGAGGTCCGTGCGCAGGCGCTCGAGCATGCGCATACCGATTTCCTGGTGAGCCATTTCGCGGCCACGGAAACGCAACGTGATTTTCGTCTTGTCGCCGTCGTCGAGGAAGCGGATGAGGTTGCGCAGCTTGACGTTGTAGTCGCCGTCATCGGTGCCCGGGCGGAATTTGACTTCCTTGACCTGGACGATCTTCTGCTTGAGCTTGGCCTCGTGTTGCTTCTTCGCTTCCGAGTACTTGAACTTGCCGTAGTCCATCAAACGGCAGACCGGAGGAACCGCTTGCGGAGCGATTTCAACCAGATCCACATCCTGCTGTTCCGACATGCGGAACGCATCAGCGAGTTTCACGATGCCGAGCGGTTCGTTCTCGACTCCGACCAGACGCACCTCGGGTGCTGTAATTTCACCGTTGATGCGGTGCGCAGACTTATCAGTAGCGATGTTACGTTTCCTCTAAAAATTAAAAAAACGAGCCGGGCTGCCAAGTGGCTCAGTTGAACGACTGCACATCCTGGCGCAGACGCTCAATGAAGGTATCGAGAGGCATCACACCCAGATCGACACCACCACGGGCACGCACGGCTACCGTTTGGGCTTCACGCTCTTTGTCGCCGACCACGAGCAGGTACGGCACCTTTTCCAGCGTGTGCTCCCGTATTTTATAGCTAATCTTCTCGTTGCGCAAATCGGCCTCTACTCTAACCCCTTGTTTTTGCAACGATTGGGCTAGCGACTGCGCATATTCGGTCTGACTTTCGGCGATATTCATCACCACAACCTGCATCGGCGCGAGCCACGACGGCATTGCACCAGCATGGTGCTCGATCAGAATGCCGAGGAAACGCTCCATTGATCCGACGATTGCCCGGTGCAGCATGATCGGGCGGCGGCGGCTATTGTCTTCGGCGACGTATTCGGCGCCCAGACGCTCCGGCAGCACCATATCGAGCTGCAACGTGCCGCACTGCCACGAGCGGCCGAGCGCGTCCTTGATGTGGTACTCCACCTTCGGGCCGTAGAACGCGCCCTCGCCCGCCAACTCTTCCCACGTCACGCCGCACGCCGTCAGCGCCTCACGCAGGCCCTGCTCCGCGCGATCCCATGTCTCATCCGTGCCGGCGCGAGCATCCGGGCGCAGCGACAGCTTGATCTCGACATTGTCGAAGCCGAAGTCCTTGTAGACGCTCATCGCCAGCGTGTTGAACGCGATCGATTCGCTGATGAACTGGTCTTCGGTACAGAAAATGTGCGCGTCGTCCTGCACGAAGCCACGCACGCGCATCAGACCATGCAGCGCGCCCGACGATTCGTTGCGGTGACACGAGCCGAATTCCGCGTAACGCAGCGGCAGATCGCGATACGAGCGCAGACCGTGGTTGAACACCTGCACGTGACCCGGGCAGTTCATCGGCTTGATCGCGTAGTCGCGCTTTTCCGATTCCGTCGTGAACATGTTTTCACGATAGTTCTGCCAGTGGCCCGACGCTTCCCAGAGCGAGCGGTCCATGATCATCGGCGTCTTGATTTCGAGGTAGCCGGCGTCGTTCACGCGGCGGCGCATGTACTGCTCGACCTGCTGCCACAGCGTCCAGCCACGCGGATGCCAGAACACCATGCCCGGCGACTCGTCCTGCATGTGGAACAGGTCGAGTTGCTTGCCGAGCTTGCGGTGATCGCGCTTTTCCGCCTCCTCAAGCATGTGCAGATACGCGTCCTGGTCTTCTTTCTTCGCCCAGGCCGTGCCATAGATGCGCTGCAGTTGCTCGTTCTTCGAGTCGCCGCGCCAGTAAGCGCCCGCAAGCTTCATCAGCTTGAAAACCTTCAGCTTGCCGGTGGACGGCACGTGCGGGCCGCGGCACAGATCCGTGAAGCCACCGTGCGAGTACAGCTTGATTTCGTCGGTGGCCGGAATCGATTCGATGATCTCGGCCTTGTACTTTTCGCCGATGCTCTTGAAGTAGTCCACGGCTTCGTCGCGCGAGACCACACGGCGCGAGACCGGCTCGTCTTTCTTCGCGAGTTCCTGCATGCGCTTTTCGATCTTCTCGAGATCTTCCGGCGTGAAGGGACGGCTATACGCGAAGTCGTAATAGAACCCGTTGTCGATGACGGGACCGATCGTAACCTGCGCTTCCGGGAACAGATCCTTCACCGCGTACGCGAGCAAGTGCGCCGTGGAGTGACGAATGATGTCGAGGCCGTCGGCGTCTTTCTCGGTGACGATGGCAAGCGCCACGTCGTGATCGATCAGCGCGGACGTATCGACGAGTTCACCGTCGATCTTGCCGCCGAGCGCAGCTTTCGCGAGGCCGGGGCCGATCGATGCGGCCACTTCGGCGACGGTCACCGGATGCTCGTACTGTCGAACAGAACCGTCAGGCAGACGTATCGAAACCATTGCGTTCTCCGTGGTGCCGACCGGCGGCGGCACATACAACCAGGTCAAAAAACCAAAAAAAATGCGGCCCCACTTTCGAGGGGCCGCATTCACATTTCCTGCTAACTACAGTGGCGAAAGTGGTCCTCGACTAGCGTCGCTCCGAAGTAGTTTCGGTCAACGTTCGCGGTGCCATAACCGTATTTGCCTTTTGCGCCGAAGCGCTTACTGCAGTTTGCGAAACCCCGGTAAAACCGGAATTTCTCTTTCGTTGGTAGGCTCGATTGGACTCGAACCAACGACCCCCACCATGTCAAGGTGGTGCTCTAACCAGCTGAGCTACGAGCCTGAAGAAACGAGATTATATGGAGCCCCACACCGCTTGGCAAGTACTTTTATGCACCGACTTTAAATTTCTACTCATGCGCGCGGGCACATCGAACCGATGCCTGCCGGGCACCTGCAGGCACCCACAGGCACCGTCCGCCGCGTGCGCGCATCAACTCTTGCGTGAAGCGCGCACCACGCCGATTACTTCACCGAGCAACGTACACGCGCGCTGAATTTGCGCGGCGCTCGATACTTCGACAGTAAATTGCATGAACGCCGCATTGCGACGCGACTGCGTTTTCACGCCGATCACATTCATCTTCTCGCGCGCGAAAACTTCGGAGATATCGCGCAGCAAACCCTGCCGATCTGTGGCCTCGATGCTGAGGTCGACGGGATAGACCGACTGCCCGCGGCCGCTCATGACATCCGCCGACCACGCGGTTTGCAACACACGCTCGGGTGCGCGATCGGCCATGCGCACGAAGGTCGGACAATCGCTGCGGTGGATCGACATACCCTTGCCGCGCGTGACGAAGCCGCTGATGTCGTCGGGCGGTGCGGGACGGCAACAGCGCGCGAGTTGCGTAAGCAACGCGTCGACGCCGACCACGAGTACACCCGTGGAAGCCCCGCGGGCGACGCTCGCGCCGCTACTGCGCTTCTCGAACTGTTCCGGCGCTTCGACTACCGGCTCGGGCGGCGGCGCATCGTGCAGCGCCTGCTCGACGAGCCGCAGACTAAATTCTTCCTTACCGACCACCGAGAACAGATCGTCGGTGGTCTTGAAGCCGAGCTTGGCGGCGAGCTGATCGAGATTGACCGACGTCTTGCCCTCGCGCTGCAGGGTCTTTTCGACCATCGCACGGCCGCTCGAGATGTGCTCCTGCACTTCGACCGCGTTGAACCACGCGCGCACTTTCTGCCGCGCCCGATGGCTCTGCAGATACCCGAGTTGCGGGTTGAGCCAGTCACGCGACGGACCGCCCTCTTTCACCGCGACGATCTCGACCGTCTGGCCGTTCTGCAACGCCGTGTTGAGCGGCACCATCGCGCCGTCGACACGCGCACCACGGCAGCGATGCCCCAGCTCGCTATGCAGGTGATACGCGAAGTCCACCGGTGTGGCGCCGTGCGGCAGCGGAATCACGCGTGCTTGCGGCGTGAGCACGTAGATGTGGTCGTCGTCGAGCGTAGCCTGGCGCAATTGCTCCCACGGCTGCGCGGCGCGCTTCTCGCCGTGCTCGCCTTCGGAGACGTCGTCTTTCCACGCGAGCAGTTGACGCAACCACGCGATCTTCTCGTCGTACTTCTCATTGGCGCTGAACTGGCCGCCGTAGCCACGCGTGCCCGCTTCCTTATAACGCCAGTGCGCCGCCACGCCATACTCGGCGAACTGATGCATTTCCTGCGTGCGGATCTGTACTTCGAACGCGCGACCGTCGTCGCCGATCACGACCGTGTGCAGCGATTTATAGCCGTTAGGCTTCGGGCGCGAGATGTAGTCGTCGAACTCTTTCGGCACCGGCTGCCACAGGTTGTGCACGATGCCGAGCACGGTGTAGCAATCCTTGATGTCCTGCACGATGACGCGAAACGCGCGCACATCGTACAGTTCGGCGAAGTCCAGCTCCTTGCCGTGCATCTTGCGCCAGATGCTGTAAATGTGTTTTGGCCGGCCGCTGACTTCAGCCTGAACATTCGCCGCAGCCAGTTCCTGCTGCAGCCGCTCGATTGCCTGCGCAACATAGCTCTCGCGCTCGACGCGCTTCTCGTCGAGCAGCTTGGCGATGCGCTTGTACGTGACCGGCTCTTCGAAGCGGAGCGCGAGATCCTCGAGCTCCCATTTCAGTTGCCAGATGCCGAGCCGGTTGGCGAGCGGCGCGTAAATATCGAGCGTTTCACGCGCGACGTCGGGCGAAGGCGTGATTTTCGCCGCCGCGTAATAACGCAGCGATTGCAAGCGCGACGCGAGCCGTATCAGCACGACGCGAATGTCCTGCGCGAACGCGAGCAGCATCTTGCGCAGCGCCTCGACCTGCGCGCGGCGCGCGGCCTGCGCATCGCGCCCGGCTTCGGGCATCGCATTCTGCGCGGCGCGCAAGCTCACCGTCCCCAGGCGCAGCAACTTGCGCACGTCGCCCACCAGTTGCGCGACTTCTTCGCCGAAGTTATCGGCGATCACGCGTTCCGGGTCTTGCAGATGCGGCGTCAGGGCAAACAAGGCCGCTGCCAGCACAGCCGGCGGATCGACATTGAGCGTGCGCATGATCGACGCCGTACCCGCCGCATGATCCGCCAGCAACTCGCCCGATGAGAGCCGCACTTCGCCCGCATGTTCGCGCACGAACGCCATCGCTTCGTCGAAGGAAGGGATGGGGGTTGGCGTGCTCGTAACGATTTCGGTAGTCATGGTGCGACGGCCCACCGGGCCAGACGGATCAACGGAATGTCAACAACAACTGCGAGACCAGGCGTAAACCAGGTCAGCCAGGCTCAATCGCGCTGCGCCGCGACCACGACGATTTCGACGAGGCACTTCGGGTTAGCGAGCTTCGCTTCGACGGTAGCGCGCGGCGGCGTGGCGCCTTGTGCGACCCACTCGTCCCACACTGCGTTCATGCCGGCGAAGTGCACCATGTCCGAGATGTAGATCTGCACGGACAGCAAGTGCGACTTGTCGCTGTTCACTTCTTCCAGCAGACGGTCGATGTGGCCGAGCACTTCGCGCGTCTGACCCGTGATGTCCTGATCCGCGTCTTCGGCGATCTGGCCGGCGAGGTACACGGTGCCGTTGTACACAGCAGTTTCCGAGAGGCGCTTGCCGACGTGGTGACGAATGACTGCCATGAAGAATCCTGAGGTTGGTTGAAAATTGATCGCAGATGCGTTCCGCATTGCTCCCGCGCATTGCTCCCAATAAAGGACGCCGCGCGGAACCCTACATTATGACGCGTCAGCGGCCGGCCCGATAAAGAACTGCCTCGCGAGGTCGATCTGATCAGCCGACAGAAACGCCGGCGCATGCCCGACGCCCGAGATTTCCGCGCTGGATACAGCGCGCCCTGTCTCGACCATCTTGGCGACGGTCTCACGCGAGAGCAGATCCGATTGCTCGCCTCGCACCACCAGCACCGGCCCCTGAAACGCAGCCAGCGAATGCCACAACGCGGCCTCGCCGAGTTTGGCCGCTTCTTCGGTTGTCGCGGTAAACGGCTGTGCGATTCGCGGGTCGTAGCGGAACAACCACGCGCCGTCCTGCTCGTGCAAAAGCGGCGTATTGATCTCGCGCCATTCCTCTGGTGTGAGCGGACCGAAAGTTTGCGCAAGCAACGCTGCGTAATCGATGCCCTGCTGCAGCGTTTCGAAACGCACGGGCTTGCCGAGGTAATCGCCGATGCGCTCTACGGCCACCGGCTCCAGATGCGGCCCGACGTCGTTCAGCAGCATTTTACGAATCGGCGTTCCCGGCAGGCCGGCCAGCGCGAGCCCGATCAGACCGCCCATCGAGGTACCGAACCAGTCGACCGTTTCGACGTTCAGGCGCGCGATCAGCGTAACCATGTCGGCGACGTACTGCGGGATGCTATAGAAGTTGGGGTTCGCGAGCCACGAAGACAAGCCCCGCCCCGCCACATCCGGACACACCACGCGGTAAGTGCCGGCGAATTCCGCCGCGAGGCGGTCGAAATCGCGCCCCGATCGCGTCAAGCCGTGCACGCACAGCAGCACACGTGGATTAGCGGGGTCGCCCCACTCGGTGTAGGCGATCCGGTGCAGGCCACCGGCGCTCGCGCACTGCACATAACGTTGGCGCGGCGCGGGCCGCTCGGCGGTGGAAGCGGACGTCTCGGTCATCTGGGTTCCTTGCAAAAGCGCCATGGGCTCGACGCAGACCAAGCGGCGGGAAATGAACGTCGAATCTTCAAACGATTGTAAACCGCTTTGCCGCACGGCAAGGATCGGCCAAACGGCCTAAGAGTGACCAAGATGCCCCAGGGTCAAAGCCGCAGCGCAGGCGTCCCGATGCGGGCAGCGCAAAACGGCACGAAAGGACAGCACCAAAACAAAACGGGCGAGACTCGCGCCTCGCCCACTTACAACCTCGCTTCAATTCGCTTCGTAAGCCGCCCACGACCCACAAGGCAACTTGCGATGCCACCAACTACCGTCACAAAGACCGATGCGGGCGGCTCACACCACCATTCAGCTCACCGCGCTCACATCCAGCGGCGCGCCCGTCTTCGTCTGGATCTCCTCGACGCTGACGCCCGGCGCCAGCTCAGTCACCTTCAGACCGTCTTCCGTCACTTCGATCACGCCGAGATCGGTGATGATCTGATCGACCACGCCCACGCCCGTCAGCGGCAACGTGCATTCTTCGAGGATCTTGTGCTGGTCGCCCTTCGCGACATGCTCCATCAGCACGACCACGCGCTTGACGCCTGCGACCAGATCCATCGCGCCGCCCATGCCCTTGATCATCTTGCCCGGAATCATCCAGTTGGCCAGATCGCCCTTCTTGCTGATCTGCATCGCGCCCAGAATCGCCAGATTGATGTGGCCGCCGCGAATCATCGCGAACGAATCCGCCGACGAGAAAATCGACGAACCCGGCAGCGTGGTCACCGTCTGCTTGCCGGCGTTGATCAGGTCGGCATCCACTTCTTCTTCGGTCGGCGACGGGCCAATGCCGAGCAGGCCGTTTTCCGACTGCAGCCACACTTCGACGCCAGCCGGCACGTGGTTCGCCACCAGCGTTGGCAAGCCGATGCCGAGGTTCACGTAGAAGCCGTCCTGCAATTCCTTCGCCGCGCGTGCGGCCATTTCGTCACGAGTCCATGCCATGATCAGTCTCCTTTCGCGCGGACGACGCGTTGTTCGATGCGTTTTTCCGGATGCGCATTGAGTACAATGCGCTGCACGAAAATGCCCGGCGTGTGGATCGCGTCCGGATCGAGTTCGCCTACTTCAACGATTTCCTCGACTTCCGCGACGGTAATCTTGCCGGCCATCGCGCACATCGGGTTGAAGTTACGCGCGGTGCGGCGATAGATCAGGTTGCCCGATTTATCGGCTTTCCATGCCTTGACCAAAGCGACGTCGGCCGTCAGTGAATGTTCGAGCACGTAATGGTTTTCGCCGAACTGGCGGGTTTCCTTGCCTTCGGCGATCAGCGTGCCGTAGCCGGTGTTCGTGAAGAAGGCCGGAATGCCCGAGCCACCGGCGCGCAGCTTCTCGGCGAGCGTGCCTTGCGGCGTGAATTCGAGCTCGAGTTCGCCGGCGAGATATTGGCGTTCGAACTCCTTGTTCTCGCCCACGTACGAAGAAATCATCTTCTTGACCTGGCGCGTTTCGAGCAGCAAACCGAGGCCGAAACCGTCGACACCCGCATTGTTGCTGATGCAGGTGATGCCCTGCACCTTCGAATCGCGCAGCGCGCCGATCAGCGCTTCCGGAATGCCGCACAGCCCGAAACCACCGACGGCAAACGTCTGCCCGTCCTTGACGATGTCTTTCAGCGCTTCAGCCGCGCCTGGATAGACCTTGTTCATCGTTTGTCCCTTCCTTTATGGAAATCCGAAACCGGATCATTGCGACTTCGATATGACGCTTAGCGGGCGCAAGCCCGACACGTCATTCTAGTCATCCGTGGCCGGCTTTGCGCTCAGACTGTCAGGATTGCCTGATCACTTGCGCCAATGCCCGCCACGAACGGTTTCGCCGCGTTGTCATGTGCCCGAAAGAGTACGCTGGGCGCGCCATGCGGCACAATACGCAAAAATACATAAGTACTTGCCGCCAGCCCATGCCCGCACTGGATTACCAAACCGCGTTTCACCTCGCCCCGATCGGACTCGTGCTGTCACGCGAACGGATCATCGAAGACTGCAACGACGAGCTGGCGTCGATATTCGGCTGCACGCGCGAGGCGCTGCTCGGCCAGTCGTTCCAGGTGCTGTATCCGTCGACGGACGAATTCGAGCGGATCGGCGCGCGGATTCCGCCGATCATGACCGCGCAAGGCAGTTACGCGGACGACCGCATCATGAAGCGGGCCAACGGGGAATTGTTCTGGTGCCACGTGACGGGCCGCGCGCAGCAACGCATGGACCCGCACGCAGCCGGTGTGTGGACTTTCGAGGATTTGAGCGCGACACGGCGCGTGGCGGTCGAGTTAACGCCGCGCGAACGGGAAATCGCCGCGCAACTGGTGACGGGCAAAACCAGCAAGCAGATCGGACGGGCGCTGGATATCAGCCCGCGCACGGTCGATGTCTACCGCGCGCGGCTGATGCGCAAATACGATACGGGGAATGCAACCGAGCTGTTGCAGCGCTTGCTCGGGCATTGAGAAGGCGCTGAGAAGGCGCTGAGGAGGCGCCGGGATATTAAGCCGCCTTGACCAGCGCCGCGCTCTCGATGGTCGCGCGCAGCATATCCGGAACCGGTACCGACTTGCCCGCGGCGTAGTCGATCCACACGCAGCGCGCAGCACCGCGCGCATAGACGGTGTTCGGATCATCGGCGCGCACGAGCTCGAATGCCGTGTCGAAACTGCTGCGCCCGGGCATGGCCACGGACATCCGGCCGATCACGTCGCCCGGATAGTGCAACTGCTTGAGAAACTCCATCGACGCATTGACGATCACCGGCCCTTGCCCGTCGGCGTTGCTGCCGGCCAGACCCAGTTGTTCGAACCAGGAAATCCGCACCTGCTCCATGTACCGGAAATAGACCGTGTTGTTCACATGGCCGAATGCGTCCATGTCGCCCCAGCGGATCGGCATCGACATCTCAAAAACTGCGTGAAAATCGCTCATCGTACTTCTTTAACGGGTTGAAACGAGGGTGAAACCGGCGCGTGGGCCGGGGTAAACGTGGCAAACAAGGAACGGCCGCCCAAAGCCGCGTTCAGACGAGAGCGAACCCATCGTCGGCGGCAATCACCGAGCCGTTGATGAACTGCGATTCGTCGGCCGCCAGCAGCAGCAACAGCCCGTCCAGATCCTCCGGCTTGCCGACACGATGACGCGGCAGCAGCGAGACCAGCTTCTGCCCCTGCTCAGTCGACCAGTGATGATGGTTGATCTCGGTATCGATATAGCCCGGGCAGATGGCGTTCACGTTGATGCCGTGCTTGCCCCACTCCAGCGCCATGGCTTTCGTCATATGGACGACGGCGGCCTTGCTCATCGAGTACAGGCCGATCTGCGGCAACACCCGCAGGCCCGCCATCGACGCGATATTGATGATCCGGTATGACGGCTTCTGCGCACTATTGCCACGCATGATCATGCGCTTGGCGACTTCCTGAGCGACAAAGAAAGCGCCGCGCGTGTTAGTGTCGAACACGTATTCGAAGTCGGCCGGCGTGACTTCTGTAAGCTTCTGCGTGGTCGACACACCAGAATTGTTCACCAGAATGTCGATCGTGCCCGCCTCGGTTTCCGCGTGAGCAACGGCTGACTTGATGCTTTGATAATCCGTGACGTCGAGCGAGACGACGTGCGCCGCGCCACCGGAGGCTTCGATCTCGGCGCGCAACTCCTTCAGGCGCTCGGTGCGGCGGCTCGCCAACACGACCTTGGCGCCAGCCTGCGACAATACTTGAGCAAAGCGCTTCCCCAACCCGCTCGAGGCGCCGGTGATCAGCGCGACCTTGCCTTCCAGATTGATCGAACGGCCCATTGTCGTTCCCTTATTCGGTTGTTGTTACAGACGCGGTTGACAGGTGCGGTAAGACCATCACTGCGGGTCATACCGTATCACAGAAATAGAACGATCGTGCTAATCTCTGCTCATCTGGTTGCAGTGGCGGAGACCATCGCCCACAATACGATCCCGAAAAAAGCATTCTAACGGTAAGAAGAGGAGCATCAATGACCCCCGCAAGTCTCATTGAGCAATACGGTCCACGCGAGTCGATGGAATACGACGTCGTGATCGTCGGCGGCGGCCCGGCTGGCCTGTCCGCAGCGATCCGCCTGAAGCAGTTGGCGGCGGAAAAAGGCGTCGAGCTTGGCGTGTGCGTACTGGAAAAAGGCTCGGAGATCGGGGCTCATATCCTGTCGGGCGCGGTGATGGATCCGCGTGCCATCACCGAACTGATCCCGGACTGGAAGGAAAAAGGCGCGCCGCTGACCGTGGACGTGACCGAAGACAAATTCCTGTTCCTGACGGAAACCGGTTCGAAGAGCGTGCCGACCTGGGCGCTGCCGGACAACTTCAAGAATCACGGCAACTACGTGATCAGCCTCGCGAATGTCACGCGCTGGCTGGGTCAGCAGGCTGAAGCGCTCGGTGTAGAGATTTTCCCGGGCTTTCCGGCTGCGGAAATCCTCTACAACGACGATGGCTCGGTTAAAGGCGTCGCGACCGGCAATCTGGGGATCGGCAAGGACGGCGAGCCGACCGAGAACTTCCAGCTCGGCATGGAACTGCACGCAAAGTACACGCTCTTCTGCGAAGGCGCGCGTGGGCACCTCGGCCGTCAACTGAACGACAAGTTCAAGCTGCGTGAAGGCGTCGATCCCCAGGTCTACGGTATCGGCATCAAGGAACTGTGGGAAATCGATCCGGCGAAGCACAAGCCGGGTCTGGTGATGCACACCGCTGGCTGGCCGCTGGAGAACGACACGTACGGCGGCTCGTTCCTCTATCACATGGACAACAACCAGGTGGTGGTGGGCTTTGTGGTCGGCCTCGGCTACACGAATCCGTACCTGTCGCCGTTCGAGGAATTCCAGCGCTACAAGACGCATCCTGCGATCCGTGCGATTCTGGAAGGTGGCAAGCGGGTGTCGTACGGCGCGCGAGCGATTACCGCGGGCGGCCTGCTGTCGCTGCCGAAGCTGGTGTTCCCGGGCGGCGCGCTGGTGGGCGACGATGCGGGCTTCCTGAACGCGTCGCGGATCAAGGGTTCGCACGCGGCGATCAAGACGGGCATGCTGGCGGCTGAGGCTGCTTTTGAAGCCGTGCAGGCAGGCCGCACCAGCGATGAACTGACAGCGTATCCGGAGTCGTTCAAGACCTCGTGGCTGCACACGGAACTGCATCGTGCGCGCAACTTCAAGCAGTGGATGAGCAAGGGCCTGTACCTCGGCACGCTGATGGTCGGCATCGAGCAGAAGCTGTTAGGCGGCAACGTGCCCTGGACGCTGCATCACCAGCATTCCGATCACGAGATGCTGAAACCTGCGTCGCAGTGCAAGCAGATCACGTATCCGAAGCCGGATGGGAAGCTGACGTTCGACCGTTTGTCTTCAGTGTTCATTTCGAACACCAACCACGAAGAGAATCAGCCGGCTCACCTGACGCTGAAGGACCCTTCGGTGCCGGTGAATGTGAACTGGCAGACCTATGCCGGTCCGGAGTCACGCTACTGCCCGGCCGCGGTGTATGAGTTCGTAAAGAACGACGACGGCAGCGAGCGTCTCGTGATCAACGCTCAGAACTGCGTGCATTGCAAGACCTGCGATATCAAGGACCCGACCCAGAACATCGTCTGGGTGACGCCTGAGGGTGGCGGCGGTCCGAACTATCCGAATATGTGATTCGGTGTTTGTTTGCCGTGCGCGGAGCTTGTTTGTCCGCGCACGGCATGCAGGCAAACAAGCTCCGTGCAGGTAAAAACAAAGCGGCATCCATTGCATACGTACTGCCAGCGTCGCCGCAAAGCAACAAGCTCAAACGCCCCGCATCATTTCAATCCGCTCTCGCACTTTAGCCAGCACCGGCGCCCACGCGCCAATCTCAGGCTGTCGGAAGAGCTCAATAGAATCGTACCAGGCCGTGGTGCCCGATTCGTCGCCCCAAAACCATGCCGACACATGGTCGATCATCAAACTCGTCGGCACACCGAGCGCCCCCGCCAGATGCGCGGGTCCGCTATCAATCGTGACGACCAGATCCAGATTCGCCAGTAGCGCAGCGACGTCGTCGAATCCGGATTGAAAATGGTGGGTCAGGTCGACAACATCGAGCCCCTTGGCCCGCCACTGTGCGACCGTCTCGCTGCGTCCAGGCGACAACGCAAACCAGGTCACGCCCGGCACGCTCAATAGCGGCTCGAGTTGCTCGACAGGCACCGACCGCCGCATATCGCGGATATGCTCAGGATTCCCGTTCCACACTAAACCGACGTTGCGATTGCCCGGCTTGCCGGCCGTGTGCGCATGAACCCGCTCGCGCCATGCCTGCACGCGCGCGGGCTCGGCGCTCAGATACGGCGCGCCCCACCCTGTTGCATCGAAGACGCCAAGCCGCAGCGGCAAGCTCATCAACCCGCAATGGAAATCCGGCCGCGTTTCAAGACTCGTTTCGAGCGGCAAGTCAGCAGGCAGCATCCGTTCGAATAGATGCCGCAACGGCCCGTCGTGACCGAAAATCACCCGGCCGCCTTCGCTTCGCGCCCGCTCGGCCAGCAGCGGCAGAAAGCGCACCGCCCAAAGGCAGTCGCCGTTACCTTGCTCGCCGTACACGACCAGCGTTTTGCCTTGCAGCGATTCGCCCTGCCAATACGCGCTGATCGCAGCGAGCGCATGCTGCGCGTTATTCAAATCGTCGCCAAACGCGACGCGTGACTCGTAATGCGCCCAGCCTTCGGCGAAACGTCCCGTGCGGATTTCGAGTTCCGACAGATCGAACAGCGCATGCATGTTATCCGGCGACAACGCCAGCACTTGCCTGAGCAATGCTTCCGCTTCAGCCAGCCGCGCCTGCTCCTTGATGCACAACGCGAGCTTGTGAAGCGCCACCGGGTTGCCGGGCACGACACGTACCGCTTCACGCAGTAGCCGCTCGGCCATGTCGAAGTCGTTGCGTTGTTGCACGGCTGCCGCACGCCAGATCAGCACGTTGGCGTCTTCGGCGTTTTGCGCGAGCAACAGCGTCGTGGCGGAGTCGACGAGCAACCAGTCGCGCACGATGAAGGCCGTCTGCGCGATGGTGTGAACGAGCGTAGGTTCGCAGGAGGGATCAAGCTGGTAAGCGCGCACCAGCGCCGCGAGCGCCTCGCGCCGAAGGGCTTTGTCGCGACCGGCGCGTTCCAGCAACGAATGTCCGAATGCGAGGCAGTCCGCGGCGCCAGCGTGCGGCGCGGCGGCACGCGCGCGCAGGTCCGCGAGTTGGCTATCTGCCGGCCCGGTGTTCGTATCGGTCATTGAGACGAGGCCGCACGCAATACGAGGACGCTCAGAGAGCGCTCTTTACGGCGCGCTCGCCGCAATCTTCGGCGTGCTGACGGCGACATCGCCGCATTGCGCACGGTGGCGCAACGCATGGTCGATCAGCACCAGCGCGAGCATGGATTCGGCGATCGGCGTGGCACGGATGCCGACGCACGGGTCATGACGCCCGAACGTTTCGACGACAACGGGCTGCCCCGCCTTGTCGATCGAGCGGCGCGGTGTACGGATGCTCGAAGTCGGCTTGATCGCGATCGACACCGTGATGTCCTGTCCGGTCGAAATACCACCGAGCACACCACCCGCGTGATTGCCGACGAAGCCTTCCGGCGTCAATTCGTCGCCGTGCACCGAACCGCGTTGCGCGACGCTGGCGAAGCCCGCGCCGATCTCGACACCCTTCACCGCATTGATGCCCATCATGGCGTGCGCGATGTCCGCGTCAAGACGGTCGAACAACGGCTCGCCGAGCCCAACCGGCACGCCGGAAGCCACAACGTTGATGCGTGCGCCGATCGAGTCGCCGTCTTTACGCAAGGCGTCCATATATGCTTCCAATTCCGGCACGATCTCCGCGTTCGGCACGAAGAACGGGTTCTCACGCACATGCGACCAGTCGACGAACGGCACGTCGATCTCTCCGAGCGCCGCCATGTAGCCGCGGATCTCAGTGCCGAATTTTTCACGCAGCCATTTCTTCGCAACCGCGCCGGCCGCTACCGTAGGTGCGGTCAGACGGGCCGACGAACGGCCGCCGCCGCGATAGTCGCGAATGCCGTATTTCTGCCAGTAGGTGTAGTCGGCGTGACCGGGACGGAAGGTGTCGGCGATGTTGCCGTAGTCCTTGCTGCGCTGGTCCGTATTGCGGATCAGCAGCGCGATCGGCGCGCCGGTGGTCTGGCCTTCGAACACGCCCGACAGGATCTCGACCTTGTCTTCTTCCTGGCGCTGCGTGACATGGCGCGACGTGCCGGGTTTGCGGCGATCGAGTTCGAGCTGGATGTCGGCTTCGCTAAGCGCCATGCCCGGCGGGCAGCCGTCGATCACGCAGCCGATCGCGGGGCCATGCGATTCGCCGAAGGTCGTGACAGTGAAAAGCGTACCGAGCGTGTTGCCGGACATGGGCGTCGTCCAAAGAAATGCGGGGAAAGCACTATTATGCCAGCCCTGAAGAGGCTAGGTCCCGGCCGCCCTACTTCCGCGCCCCGCGCAACTCGGTGACGATCTGCTGCAGCACCTCAGGCGTCGCCTCGGCCGGATCGATCGGCTCACCCACCGCCAGCGTCAGCCGGCTCATCACGCCCTTCTGAATCGGCCGCGGCCAGCGCGCGTCGTTGGCGCGCGAAAACACGCTCCCCCACAGCCCGCGCAGCGCCATCGGTATCACCGGCGCCGGCGTGCGGCGAATGATCTCGGTCACGCCGTGGCGGAACGGATTCATCTCACCGGTCTTCGTCAGCTTGCCTTCCGGGAAGATGCAGACCAGCTCGCCCTCGGCGAGCGCCTCTGCGCAGCGCTCATAGGCGCGCGTCAGCAGCTCAGGGTCCTGATGGGCAGGCGCAATCGGAATCGCCTTCGCATGGCGGAACACCCAGCCGGCAAACGGCGACTTGAAGATCTGATGGTCCATCACGAAGCGGATCGGCCGCGGGCTCTCGGCCATGATGACGATCGCGTCGACGAAGCTCACGTGGTTGCACACCAGCACAGCCGCGCCCTCTTCCGGAATCCGTTCGGCATGCACGAGGCGAATCCGGTAGAAGGTATGCACCAGCACCCAGGCGATAAAGCGCAGCAAAAACTCAGGCACAAGCGAATAAATGTACGTCGCGACGACAATGTTCAGCAGCGCGGTGACGAGGAAAATCGCCGGAATACTGAAGCCCGCCGCGGTCAGCCCCATCGCCATCAACGCCGAGACGATCATGAACAGCGAGTTCAGAATATTGTTCGCGGCGATGATGCGCGCGCGGTGGGTCGGCTGGCTGCGGCTCTGGATCAGCGCATAGAGCGGCACGCTATAGAAGCCGCCGAACATGGCCAGCAGGAACAGATCGGCCAGCACGCGCCAATGGGCGGCCCGCACGAGGAATTCGCCGACGCTCAGCAGATGCCCGGCGGCCGGCAACGCATGGCTCGCGAAGAACAGATCGATCGCGAACACGCTCATGCCGATCGAGCCGAGCGGCACGAGGCCGATTTCGATGCGCCGCTTCGAGAGCTTTTCGCACATCAGCGAACCGAGACCGATGCCGATCGAGAACGTGCCGAGCAGCACGGTCACGACATCCGGATCGGCGGACAGCACGTTTTTAGCAAAGCTGAAAAACGAAGACAGAAAAGTCGCACCGACGAACCACAGCCAGGAAATCCCCAGCAGACTCAGAAACACCGTGCGGTTTTCGCGCGCGAGCTTCAGGTTGCGCCACGTCTCGCTGACCGGATTCCAGTTGACGCGCAGATCGGGCTGCGGCGCCGCCGTGACAGGCACGAAGTTCGACACCAGCCGCCCCACCAGCGCAATCCCGACACAGGCGCAGGCCAGCACCACCGCGCCATGCTCGACGAAACCCGCGCCCACGCCACCGACGATCGTACCGATCAGAATCGCAACGAAGGTGCCCATCTCGACAATGCCGTTACCGCCGACCAGTTCCGACTTCGACAGATGCTGCGGCAGATACGAATACTTGACCGGTCCGAACACGGTCGAATGGACGCCCATCAGAAACGTGCACAGATACAGCAAGGGCGCGCTATGCATCCAGAAACCCGTGCCGCCGATCAGCATCACGACGATTTCGAAACTCTTGACGAAGCGCGTGAGCATCGCCTTGTCGTACTTGTCCGCGATCTGGCCGGAGGTGGCCGACAGCAGCACGAACGGCAGAATGAAGATCGCCGAGATCAGGAACGCCGCGGTTTTCGGATCGACGCCGGAAAAACGCGCCGCCTGGTATGTCACGAGCGACGTGAAGCCGATCTTGAAGACGTTGTCGTTCATCGCGCCGAGAAACTGGGTCCAGAAAAACGGCGCGAAGCGGCGCTGGCTGAGCAGGCGGAACTGGGACTCGTGCGTCTCGTGGGAGCGGGCGGCACGGCGGGCGGCAGGTAACGGACGATCGCTCATGAGGTTCGGAGAACAGGCTAAGAGAGCAGCAAAGGGGAAGGGCCGGGCACAAAAAAAGCGCACGCTTTCGCGCGCGCCTTGATCGCATTTTCATACTCACGGCAACGGCGCGAGCGCCGCGGTGAGCCACCGCGCGTGAGTTAACGCGGCGCCGGTTGTTGATCCTGCGGTTCTTCCGGCCAGTCGCGGATATAGGCCTTGAGCATGCGGTTTTCGAAGCCCTGCTCTTCGACCACCGCCTTTGCGACGTCGTAGAACGAGATCACGCCCATCAGCGTGCGGCTTTCCAGCACCGGCAAATAGCGCACGTGATGCTCGAGCATCATGCGGCGAACCTCGTTGACGTCCGTTTCGGGCGTACAGGTGAGCGGATGGTCGTCCATCAACTTGCGGATCGTGGAGGTACCGAGGCTGCCGCCATGCTTGCTCAAGGTCAGAATAATTTCGCGAAACGTCAGCATGCCGACGAGATCGCCGTATTCCATCACGACCAGCGAGCCGATATCGTGCTCGGCCATGGTATTGACTGCGTCGTGCAGCGTGGTATCCGGCGTGACCGTGAAAAGGGTGTTGCCTTTGACTTTAAGAATGTCGCTGACTCGCATAATCTGTCTCCGTGATACCCGCTAGGCTGATATTGCCTGAATGACTTTCGATCCTAGCGGAAAGGTCCATAAAAGGAAAGCGGCCCGCCCACCAAGGCGCCACGGGCGTTTGCAAGGTCGGCCCGGCGCCGTTCAGCGCGCCCACATTGGCCAACCCGCGGGAAAACCGCGCTTGAAGCGATCCATGCCGGTGATAGGATGGCCGCCACTTTCACCTTTCGCGAGGCCGTCCGTGGCCTCGCCGCCCAGGATGTCCGCCAACCGTTTCGATACGCTTGCGCTGCACGCCGGCGCCGCGCCCGACCCCACCACCGGCGCGCGCGCCACGCCTATTTACCAGACTACCTCGTTTTCGTTCCGCGACTCGGACCACGCCGCGGCGCTCTTCAATATGGAGCGCGCCGGCCACGTCTATTCGCGCATCTCGAATCCGACCGTGGCCGTGTTCGAGGAGCGCGTTGCCGCGCTGGAAAACGGCGCGGGCGCGATCGGCACGGCCAGCGGCCAGGCCGCGCTGCATCTGGCGATCGCCACCTTGATGGGCGCCGGCTCCCACATCGTCGCCTCCAGCGCGCTGTACGGCGGCTCACACAACCTGCTGCACTACACGCTGCATCGCTTCGGCATCGAGACGGCCTTTGTCAAACCCGGTGACATCGACGCGTGGCGCGCCGCGCTGCGCCCGAACACGCGCCTGCTGTTCGGCGAGACGCTCGGCAACCCGGGCCTCGACGTGCTCGATATCGCCACGGTGGCGCAGCTCGCGCATGAGCACCGCGTACCGCTGCTCGTCGATTCGACCTTCACGACGCCCTATCTCCTCAAGCCATTCGAGCATGGCGCCGACTTCGTCTATCACTCGGCGACCAAATTCCTCGGCGGCCACGGCACCACGATCGGCGGCGTACTCGTGGACGGCGGCACTTTCGACTTCAACGCTTCCGGCCGTTTCCCCGAATTTACCGAACCGTACGAGGGCTTTCACGGCATGGTGTTCGCCGAGGAAAGCACGGTCGCGCCGTTCCTCCTGCGCGCACGCCGCGAGGGCTTGCGCGACTTCGGCGCGTGCCTGCATCCCCAGGCCGCCTGGCAACTGCTGCAAGGCATCGAGACGCTGCCGCTGCGCATGGAACGGCACGTCGCGAATACGCGCAAGGTGGTCGAATTCCTGAGCGCACACCCTGCCGTCGAAGCCGTCGCCTACCCGGAACTGCCGTCGCATCCGGACTATGCGCTCGCGAAGCGTCTGCTGCCGCGTGGCGCGGGCGCGGTGTTCAGCTTCAATCTGCGCGGCGACCGCGCCGCCGGGCGCAGCTTCATTGAAGCGCTTTCGCTGTTCTCCCATCTCGCGAACGTCGGTGACGCACGCTCGCTGGTCATCCATCCCGCATCGACGACGCACTTCCGCATGGACGCCGCCGCGCTCGCCGCAGCCGGCATCGCCGAAGGTACGATCCGTCTGTCGATCGGCCTTGAAGACCCCGACGATCTGATCGACGACCTCAAACGCGCACTGAAAGCCGCGCAGAAAGCGAGCGGGACGAGTGCGCCTGGGAGTGGGTCATCCAGTCCGTCAAGCACGGCAAAAACCGGCCCCGTCAGTTCATCCGCTGCTCCGGCAAACGGCAACCCATCCGTCCCGCCTGCCGATGCCGCCAAACCCCGCCCGGAGTCCGCATGATCCTCACCGTTCAAGGCAAGCCCGCCTACGCGTACACCGGCGGCAAACCCTTCGACCCCAACCTGCCGACCGCGGTGTTCATCCACGGCGCCGAGCATGACCATAGCGTGTGGGCATTGCAAACGCGTTACTTCGCCCATCACGGCTTCGGGGTGCTGGCGGTCGATCTGCCCGGTCACTGCCGCAGCGCCGGCCCGGCGCTCACCACCGTGACCGCAATGGCCGACTGGCTGGCCGCCCTGCTCGACGCCGCGGGCGTACAGCGCGCCTTCTTGGCCGGCCACAGCATGGGCTCGCTGATCGCCCTCGACTTCGCCGGCCGCTATCCGGAGCGCGTAACGCACCTGGCGCTGCTCGCCACCGCCGTGCCGATGGCTGTCTCCGACACCTTGCTCGACGCCGCCCTGCACCGCGAGCCCGATGCAATCGACATGGTCAATCAATGGTCGCATTCGACGCTCGCCGCCAAGCCGTCGTGCCCCGGCCCGGGCTTCTGGCTGCACGGCATGAACCAGCGGCTGATGGAGCGTGTCTCGGCCAGCGGCGAGCCGCACCTGTTCCACACCGACTTCACCGCCTGCAATAGCTACGCGGACGGCCTCACACGCGCCACGGAGGTCCGTTGCCCGACGCGCCTGATCGTGGGCCGGCGCGATGCGATGACGCCGCCGCGTGCGGCCAAAGCGCTCGCTGCCGCGCTCTCCCAAGCCGGCGCACGGGTCGACACTGTCACGCTCGAGGCCGGCCATGCCTTGATGACCGAGCAGCCCGATGCCACGCTCGACGCGCTGTTCAGCTTCGCCTCAAAGGCCGCAGGTGCTGTTCCAATCGGCGTTCGATAGTCACTGCGAGGCGTCACGATAACCGGGCACGTGGAGGCGCGCCATCGGCCGAATGGCCTGGTTGCGCGCATGGTCCGATAGCCGCACAATGGGTCAAGCCTGTCCCGTTTCGAGCGCGTTCCGAGCATGCCCGCGCGCGGCGAAGCAACTTGGGAGCGACGGGCACGGAATCGAGTAGCGTCGACATTCGGAGGCCGTGATGGCTCAAACCGCGCACACCGATCACTTCGCGAGTTTCGCGGAGTTCTACCCGTACTACCTGAGCGAGCATCGCAACACGGTATCGCGGCGGCTGCATTTCGTGGGTTCGCTCGGCGTGATCGGCTGCCTCGCCATGGCGCTCGCCACCGGTGACTGGCTATGGCTGCCGGCTGCCGTGATCTGCGGATATGGCTTTGCCTGGGTCGGGCATTTCTTCTTCGAGAAGAACCGGCCGGCTACCTTCCGGCATCCGCTTTATAGCCTGATGGGCGATTGGGTGATGTTCAAGGACATCTGCGTGGGGAAAATTTCGCTGTAGGTTTGCCGCCGCTTCAGGCGGCCTGCTCGTGCAGCCTGCTCACGCAGCCTGATGCGGCATTGAAGAAGTACCCTGCTCACTTTCCTGCGCGCGCGTTGCCCGTGCGGCGGCACGCGCCGCCAACAGCGTAGCAAGCGTCACTTTCAGCTTGTCGTTTTCCAGCGCAGCCAGAAGCGTCTGGCCATCCACGCGCGTAGAGTTCAGCTCAAGCTGATATTCGAGTTCCGCGCGGTCGATCACGAACAGGTCGAACAGACGCTCGACCGTGATCTGCGCCGGATTTGCCAGCAGCAAGAAGTGCGCACGCGTGTCGTCGTCCTGCAAGCGCGCGATCCACTCGATCTCCTCGAGTTTTTGCAGCAGCCTGATCGTGGTATCCATTTCCCGGCGAAGCATTCGCGAGAGCTCTGGCATCGTGTAGCCGCGCTTACCCGCATCACGCGCTTCCGAAAGCCGCGCGAGGAGTTCAAGCGAATCGAACAGATCGCTGCCCTCGAAAGTCGGCCGGTGAAACTGGCCAATGCGGATCGCCGGCAACGCCGACGCGATCATCGCGCCGGCCAGCGCAATGAACCAGCATAGGTACATCCACAGCAGGAATAGCGGCACAGCGGCAAACGCACCGTAGACCGTGGTATAGGTCGGAATGCGGCGCACGTAGTAGCCAAAGCCGCGCTTGGCGAGTTCGAAGGCGATTGCGGCAGCAACCCCGCCGATCACCGCGTCGCGCCACTCCACACGGCAGTTCGGCAGAAACACGTAAAGCATCGTGAAGGCGAGCGCCGTCAACGGCAGCGCGGCACTGGTCAACGCCCAGTCGATCACCGGCGGAATATGCTGGACGGCCGTGGTGAACGCCATGGACCGCGTGAACAGATAAGAAGAAATCGACAGGCTCACGCCGATCAGAATCGGACCGAGCGTGATGATGGCCCAGTAGACCAGGATGCGCTGCGCGATCGGCCGCGCCTTGCGCACCCGCCAGATCACGTTGAAAGCAGATTCCACGGTCATCATCGTCATGACGGCGGTGACGAACAGAAAAATCATGCCGATGGTCGTGAGGCCTTTGGCCTTGGACGCGAACTGATTCAGATAATCGAAAATCTGACTGTTGAGCTGCGCGGGCATCAGATGGTCGGCGAGGAAAATCTGCAGCGACATCTGAAACGAGCTGAAAATTGGAAACGCGGTGAACAGCGCGAACGCGACCGTGGCGAGCGGCACGAGCGCGAGCATGGTGGTGAACGTGAGGCTGCCGGCCACCTGCGGAATGCGGTCTTCGCTACTGCGCTTCGCCGCAAACTGCGCGAGCCGTTTGAGCGTGTCGAGATCGAAACGCACCCTGGACAACAAACCCACCTCGCTACCTCCCTGCTTCATAAAACGGTGTTTCACGACCGTGCGCGAGGCCTGGCCGAATGGCTATGGATGGCCTGTCTGGCGGACCCAGCCCCTATAATACCCGCTCACCGATGAGGCCTATGAAAGACATTCTCGTGCTCTATTACAGCCGTCACGGCGCCACGCGCGAGCTTGCGCTGGCGATCGCGCACGGCGTCGACAGCGTCCCCGGCATGCAGGCGCGCGTGCGCACCGTGCCGGCGGTTTCCACCGTCTGCGAAGCGACCCAGCCGGACATTCCCGCTGAAGGACCGCCCTACGTCGAACTGCGCGACCTCGAAGAATGCGCCGGTCTCGCGCTCGGTTCGCCCACCCGCTTCGGCAACATGGCGGCGTCGCTGAAATATTTTCTCGACGGCACCACGCCGCAGTGGCTTTCGGGCGCGCTGTCCGGCAAACCGGCCTGCGTATTTACGTCCACCGGCAGCTTGCACGGCGGCCAGGAGTCGACGCTGCTGTCCATGATGCTGCCGCTTCTGCATCACGGCATGCTGATCGTCGGCATCCCGTACACCGAGAGCGCGCTCTCCACTACGCAAACCGGCGGCACGCCCTACGGCGCGTCACACTTCGCGCGCGCGGGCACGGCCGAACAGGGCATCTCCGCCGACGAAAAAACGCTCGCGATTGCCCTCGGCGCCCGCGTTGCCCGCACGGCGGCATCCATGAGCGAGCGGCCGTGAACGCAGCCGCCCTGCCTGTGCAGCAAAAACGCGCCGCCGCTTTCGGCGCCACTGCCGCCTTGCTCGCGCTGATCGCCTTGTCCGTCGCATGGGAATGGTGGCTCGCGCCGCTGCGTCCGGGCGGCTCGGCGCTGGTGCTCAAAGCCGTGCCGCTGCTGCTCGCCCTGCCCGGCGTGTGGCGGCACCGGCTTTACACGCTGCAATGGGCGTCGATGCTGATCCTGCTGTATTTTGCCGAGGGCGTCGTGCGCGGCTGGAGCGACCGTGGCCTGAGCGCCCGCCTCGGCTGGTTCGAAGCCGCTCTCGCCGTAGTTTTCTTCGTCTGCACGCTCGCGTATGTCGCACCGTTCAAGCGCGCGGCAAAACGGGCAGCGAAACGGGCCGCAAAGCAGGCGGCACAAGAGAACGCACAGCAAAACACCGGGCAGGCCGAGGGAGGCACACGATGAGAACAGCGCCTTTCGCGTCGCTTTTCACGTCACCTCCCGCGTAATCTATCCGCCGAACACCCTGACCGACCAACATGACTCAAGCCGCTTTCCTCACCGCTTGCCGCGACGCCATCGGCGCCGCCCAGGTGCTGACCGACCCGCACGACACCGCCCCCTACCTCACCGACTGGCGCCGCCGCTACACCGGCGCGGCCTGCGCGGTGCTCTGCCCGGCCACGCCTGACGAAGTCGCGGCGCTCGTCAAACTTGCCGTCGAACATCGCATCGCGCTGGTGCCGCAAGGCGGCAACACCGGCCTGGCCGGCGGCGCCACGCCGGATGCAAGCGGTGCGCAGGCGGTGATCAGTCTGCGGCGTCTGAATCGCGTGCGCGACATCGATCCGCACAACAATACGATCACCGTCGAAGCCGGTGTCATCCTCGCCGAAGTACAGAAGCATGCCGAAGAAGCCGGCCGCCTGTTTCCCCTCAGCCTCGCCGCGGAAGGCAGCTGCACGATCGGCGGCAATCTCGCCACCAACGCGGGTGGCACCGGCGTGCTGCGCTACGGCAACACGCGCGAGCTGTGCCTGGGCCTCGAAGTGGTCACCGCGCAAGGAGAACTGTGGGACGGCCTGCGAGGCCTGCGCAAGGACAACACCGGTTACGACCTGCGCGATCTGTTCATCGGCGCGGAAGGCACGCTCGGCATCATCACCGCCGCCGTGCTCAAGCTGCATCCGCAGCCGGCCGCTCGCGTCACGGCGCTCGCCGCGCTCGCGTCGCCGCATGCGGCGCTCGATTTCCTCTCGCTCACGCAACGCGTCGCCGGACCACTGCTGACCGGCTTCGAACTGATGTCGGATTTCTGTCTGCGGCTGGTGGGCCGGCATTTCGAACAGATGCGCTATCCGTTCGCCGAGCCGCATGCGCAAGTCGTGCTACTGGAACTGTCGGACAGCGAGAGCGAGGAACACGCGCGTGGGCTATTCGAGCGCCTGATGGAAACCGCGCTCGAAGACGGCCTGGTCGAAGACGCGGTAGTCGCGGAAAACCTCGCGCAGTCGCGGGCATTCTGGAATCTGCGCGAACATATCCCGCTCGCGCAGGCTGAGGAAGGGCTGAACATCAAGCACGATATCGCGGTGCCGATTTCGCGCATCGGCCACTTCATCGAGGAAACCGACGCGGCAATCGCGCAAGCCGTGCCGGGCGTGCGCATGGTCACGTTCGGGCATCTCGGCGACGGCAATCTGCATTACAACGTGCAGGCGCCCGAGGGCGTCGACGCAAAGGCGTTTCTCAAGACCTGGCAAAACCCGATCAACCAGCTCGTCTACGACAGCGTGCACCGGCATCGCGGCAGCATCAGCGCGGAACACGGTCTCGGCCAGTTGAAGATCGACGAGGCGATGCATTACAAGCAGGACGTCGAGGTGCAATTGATGCGCGCCGTCAAACGCGCGCTGGACCCGCTGAACCTGATGAATCCGGGCAAGGTGCTACGCTAGGGTTTGAAGCCTTCGCCGTTTGGTGCGAGGCCCATTGCAGGAGTTGTCGTCGTGAAGATTCGAGTGCTGTCCGATCTGCATCTGGAGAACGACGAGCCCGAACTGGTCCCGCATGCAGAAGCGGACCTGATCGTGCTGGCCGGCGACATCCACAATCACGCGGCCGGTCCGCGCTGGGCGGCGCAGACTTTCGACGGCGCCGTGCCGGTGGTCTACGTGCCCGGCAATCACGAGTACTACGACGGCGAATTCGGCGCGCTCGACACGGCGCTGTACGACGCAGCGGCACAAGTCGACAACGTGCACGTGCTGAACAATGCCGCGCTGATCGACCCGCAAGGCCGCTGGCGCGTGCTCGGCACCACCTTATGGACCGACTTCGCGTTATACGGCGCGGATCCAGACACGCTCGCCGAGTCCATCGACGCATCGCGCCGCGCGATGCTCGACTTCCGCGGCCTGATCCAGATGAACTGGCCGCACGACACTCAGGACTCGCCGCGCGACTTCACCCCTGACGATTCCCTCGCGCTGCACCGGCGGGCGCGCGCGTGGCTCGAAAGCGAGCTGGCGAAGCCGTTCGACGGCAAGACGATCGTCGTCACCCATCACGCGCCGCATCGGCTGAGCCTGGCCGCGCGCTATGCCGAGGACCGCGTGTCGGCCGGTTTCGTCAATCATTTGCCGGAACTGGTGCGCTCGCCCGTTGCACTGTGGATTCACGGACATACGCATACGCCGTTCGATTACACCGTGAACGGCACGCGCGTGGTTTGCAATCCACGCGGCTATCTCGACCGGCGCACCCGTCAACCGGAGAATCCGCAGTTCGCGTGGGATAAGGTCGTCGAGATATAGCGTCGGCTTGGGGCCGATCTGGGTAGCGCGGCCAGGCGCCACGCACTACGCTGTTGTTGTCGTTGGATTCGGGTCTTCGACTCGGCCAACCCCGCCAGCCCGGTCATCTCCGGAGGCCGCTCATGTGTGGTCGAATCAGCCAGTACCGCGATCCGCATCTGTACGCACGGCAGCTCGGCCTCGCCGATCCGCTCATGCTATTCGACGACGCCGACCGCCGCCCCGGCTACAACCTCGCGCCGGGCACGCATCCACTCGCGATTTACCCGGACCAGACGCTGCACGCAATCCACTGGGGTTATTGCCCGGATTGGGCACGCGAGCAGCATCTGCCGCAGACAATCAACGCGCGCGCCGAAACCGCGCCGCATACGCGCTACTTCAAAGATCTGTGGAAAACCGGGCGGGTATTGGTGCCGGCAGACGGCTGGTTCGAATGGCGCATGGAAGCGGCGCCCGGAACATCGCACGGGGATAACCCGGCGGAAGCCGAGGCAACGGTCCGCCAGCCCTACTTCGTGCACCTGAAAAGCGACGCGCCGATGTACCTCGCGGCGCTATCGAGCGTACGCGGCACGGAACCGCAAACGGAAGGCATGGGACTGGTGATCGTAACGGCCACCGCCGACGCGGGCCTGATCGACGTACACGGCCGCCGCCCGCTGGTATTCGCGCCGGAGGCGGCGCGCAGATGGCTGGATCCGGCCCTGCAGTTCGACGAACTCGAGCAGCTCGCTCGCAGCGCCTGCCTGCCCGCCGCGCGGTTCCGCTGGCACCGGGTGAGCCCGGAGGTAGACCGCACGCTCAATGACGAGCCGGGTCTGATTGAAGCGCTGCACTGAACGTGCGGAGCGCGGATCGAAACTAATCGGCAGCCGGACCGCAACCGCGCGGCAACGCACGCGCAGGGCACGCCGAAAAAATGCAACAGCAAGCTCAATTGCTTCGCGCCCAGTACCCCGGCGCGCCGGCCAGCCTCAACGATCGCGTCGTTGCCCCTGCAGATCAGAGCGCTCGACCTTGATCGGCACCAGTTGCGGCTGCTGGTCGCGCAGGCGGCGCAGCAGATCGCGCGATGCGGCGATTCCGATCAGTCCCAGCATGACGGCCACGCCGATCATCAGATGCGTATCCATGAATTCCTCGTCCTTCGATTGTTGCGATTGTTGCGGATCTTGCGATTTGCCGAACAGCGGCCAATTGAACGCGTCCGGCTGAATGCGGCAGCGCATGAACCACACGTTAGCAAATCGACCCCGGCGCAGAAGTAAGGAAATGTTGCGGCGCGGCACTTATGTAACAGACTGTCACGCCACTGCTCGCTGGAACCGTCAACAATGGTCAGCCGCCGGCGTACCGCCGATTCAACTGCGCGCGAACTGGCGCAACTCTTCCTGATCGACGGCCAGCGTGACGGGCAGTTCTTCGCGCAGAAATTCGACCCAGGTACGAATTTTTGCGTCCAGATACTGCCGGGACGGATACAGCGCATACAGATTCATTTCCTGCGACGTGTATTCCGGCAACAGCCAGACGAGGTCACCGCTGCGCAGACCGCTAATCGCCGAGTAGATCGGAATCAATCCGACCCCCATGCCGCTACTCACCGCAACCGCCATCGCTTCGGCGACATTCACCTGAAAGGTGGCCGGGCCGAGGGCGATGGTTTCTTCGCCATTCGGGCCGTCGAAGATCCATTTGTCGGTCGGGAATATCGGCGTCACCATTTGCAGACAAGTGTGGCGCGCGAGGTCGGAGGGCGTTTGGGGCACGCCGTGCCGCTCCAGATAAGCCGGCGACGCGCACGCGATGCTGAACGCGCTGCCCAGCCGCTGCGACACCAGCCCCGAATCCGGCAGGCCGGTTGCCAGCGTCAGCGAAACATCAAAACCCTCGTCGAGCAGATCGGGCATGCGCTGCGCGAGCGTCAGCTCGATGTGCACGTCCGGATAGCGCTGCTGATAGCGGCCCACCGCCGGCACCACGTAGTGCTGGCCGAAGCTCGTCATCGCGTGGACCTTGAGCTTGCCGGACGGACGCGCGTGGGCATCGCCGGCCTCCGCTTCCGCCTGATCCACGTACGCGAGGATCTGTTCGCAGCGCTGCAGATAGCGCTCACCCGCCTCGGTCAGCGCGATACGGCGCGTGGTGCGGTTCAACAGACGCGTGCGCAGATGCGCTTCCAGATCGGAAACCGCGCGCGACGCGTACGCCGTGGTCGTGTTCAGGTGCTGCGCGGCACCCGTGAAGCTGCCCGCTTCGACGACGCGGACAAATACGCGCATGTTTTGAAGCGTATCCATACTTTTTCCTGTCGATCCGGAGTTAGTGCTTCAGCCCTTACTCCGGTCCCATGCAACATAAGTTGCAACATAGTTGCCAGTGATCCGCAGCGATTGTTACACGATTCGCAAAGGCGATTGTCTCATATTGCGTAAAAATCCCTTGCATCTTTACCGGTTATTCCCCAATCAATCAAAAAATATAATGACGCACATGCTTCTATAGCCAATTTTGGAGGAAATCGTGCAGTCTCCGGTACAGAAAGGGGTCGCCGCAGCCGCGGTTCTTACGATCCTATTAACAATCGCCGGCTGTGCCAGTACCGGAGGCATCGCGCCGCAGGACCGCGGAGTGGAGCCCTCTTCGCTCGACGTGGGCAACGCCATCCGGGCCGCCAACGCGGACGCCCAATGGCCTGCCACCGACTGGTGGCGCGCCTATAACGACCCGCAGCTCAATGAGTGGATCGAAGCCGCGCAGACGAGCAACCCGAGTCTCGCCGTCGCCCAGGCGCGCGTGCGCGAGGCCATGTCGATGGCGGGTGTCGCCCGTTCGGCGCTGTCGCCGCAGGTGAACGGCAGCCTGTCGATCCAGCGTCAGAAATGGGCCGACAACCTCTATTACGGCCCCGGCCCGCTCGCAGGCCAGCAGTCGTGGAACAACACCGCCACGCTGGGTCTGTCGTACAACCTCGATCTCTGGGGCAAGGACAAGAACGCCGCGGAACGTGCACTCGACGCCGCTCATGCAAGCGCGGCGGACTTCCGCGCCGCCCAGCTCGAACTGGAAGGCAACGTGGTGCGTACGTACATCGAGCTGTCGATGAACTACGCGCTGCTCGATATCGCCAAGTCCACGCTGCAGCAACAGCAGCAGATCGTCGACCTGGCGAACCGGCGTCTGAAAGGCGGCATCGGCACCCAGCTCGAAGTGAGCCAGGCCGAAACGCCGATGCCGGAATACGAACGCCAGATCGATGCGCTCGAGGAAAAGATCGCGCTCGGCCGCAACCAGTTAGCGGCACTGGCCGGCAAGGGTCCGGGCGCGGGCGATGCGATCCAGCGTCCGACGCTCTCGCTCGACAACGCACCCGCCAGTCTGCCAAGCGCGCTGCCCGCGGATCTGATCGGCCATCGGCCGGACGTGGTCGCGGCGCGCTGGACGGTTGCGGCGCAAGCGCGCGGCATCGACGTCGCCAAGGCCAACTTCTATCCGGACATCAACCTGCTGGCGTCGATCGGCGGCTATGCCGCAATGGGCCCGCTGTTCCAGTTCCTGAAGGACCCGTCGCATAGCTGGAGCGCGGGGCCGGCGCTGTCGCTGCCGATCTTCGACGGCGGGCGTCTGCGCTCGCAGCTCGGCGCGGCGTCGGCAGGGTACGACGAGGCGGTGGACAGCTATAACCAGTCGATCGTCGGCGCGCTGAAGGACATCTCCGACCAGGTGATCCGGATCCGTTCGCTCGCAACCCAGGCGCAAGACGCAGACCGCTCGGTCGCAGCGGCGCGCAAGAACTACGACCTCGCGCGCGAAGGCTATCGGCGCGGTTTGACCGACTATCTGAACGTGCTGATCGCGCAAAGCCAGTTGCTGCACGCGCAGGAAGGCGTCGCGAAGATTCAGGCGGAGCGGCTGGGCGCGCATGCGTCGCTGGTCACGGCTTTGGGTGGTGGACTCGACGAACCAGCCAACGGCCCACAGGCGAACGAGACGCTGCCGGCGCATGGGAAGGGTAAGAGCAACGCGGCGGCAAGCACAAGCCACCCTTCCGCCAACGTCAACGCCAGCGCGGCTGAGTAAGGAAGCCGACCATGTCAGCCTCCCCTTCCCCCGCCTCGCGCGCGTCATCGTTCGCCGCGCTCTACTCGGCCGCCGCCGACTGGGCCCGCACCGACGGCCTCACGTGGGTCTATCTGTTCAAGGCGCTCGCCGCCTGCTTCCTCGCGCTCGGCATCGCGATGAAACTCGACCTGCCGCAGCCGCGCACCGCGATGACCACCGTGTTCATCGTGATGCAGCCGCAAAGCGGGATGGTGTTCGCCAAGAGCTTCTACCGGATCTGCGGCACGCTGGTCGGCCTCGTCGTGATGCTCGCGTTGATCGGCCTGTTTGCGCAGCAGCCGGAACTGTTCATCGTCATGACTGCGATCTGGGTCGGCATCTGCACCGCGGGTGCCGCGCGTAATCGCAACTTCAAGTCGTACGGCTTTGTACTGGCCGGCTACACCGCCGCGCTGATCGGCATTCCCGCCTCACAGCACCCGGATGGCGCGTTTCTCAGCGCGCTCACGCGGGTGGCCGAAGTGGTGGTCGGCATCGTCTGCGCGGGCGCAGTCAGTGGCCTCGTGTTTCCGCAGTTCGCCGGCTTGCAGATGCGCAGCACCGTGCGTGCGCGTTTCTCGGCGTTCGTCGAGTATGTGTCGGCCTCGTTGGCCGGCCGCAACGACCGTGCGCAGATCGAAGCGACCAATGCAGGCTTTGTCGCAGACATCGTCGGTTTCGAAGCCGCGCGCAGTGTCGCCGTGTTCGAAGGTCCCGATTCGCGGATGCGCGGCGGCCGTCTGGCGCGTCTGAACAGCGAGTTCATGACCGCCTCGACACGCTTTCACGCGCTGCATCAGTTGATGAACCGGCTGCGCGATACGCACACGAGCGGCGCGATGGTCGCGGTCGAAGCGCTCGAACCGTACTTCAAGGAAATCGCGCCGTTGCTCGCGAAATCCGGCGAACCGGTGTTGAGCGCCACGGATGCCGCCCACGCCGCCGCGCAACTCGACGCATACAAAGCAGAGTTGCCCAAGCGCGTGCGCGAAACACGCGCCGCACTGGAAACGCAGCCGGACGCACCGCTGCTCGACTTCGACACCGGCGCCGAACTGCTGTATCGCTTCATCGACGACCTGCACGCGTACGCGGCCACCTATGCATCGCTTGCCGTCGACACGCACGAGCGTGAGCGCTGGATCGAGCGTTACGAACCGAAGACGAATGGAATTGCCGCGGGCGTCGCCGGCTTACGCGCGGCCATCGTCATGATCGTGCTCGGCGCGTTCTGGATCGCGACCGCCTGGCCGAGCGGCTCGACCTTGACGCTGGATGCCGCGGCGGTCTGCGCGCTGGCGTCAGCATCGCCGAATCCGAAGCGCACGGCGTTCCAGATGGCCGCCGGCACGCTGGTCGCCTCGGTGATGGGGATGATCGCGGTGTACGGCGTGTATCCGCACATCGACGGTTTTCCGCTGCTGTGCGCTGCGCTCACGCCGTTCCTGCTGCTCGGCGTATTCATGACGACGCGGCCCGCGCTGGCCGGCTACGGCGTCGGCTACTGCATCTTCTTTTGTTTCCTCGCCGGCCCGGACAACCTGATTCACTACGACCCGAGCGGCACCATCAACGATGCGATTGCGCTGGTGCTGTCGATGCTGGTGTGCGCGATTGCCTTTGCCGTGCTGCTACCGCCGTCGACGCCCTGGCTGCGCAACCGTCTGCTGATGGACTTGCGCCGCCAGGTGACGCTGGCGAGCCGCGCGGGCATGCGCCGGGTGCGTTCACGCTTCGAGAGCGGTGCACGCGATCTGATGTCCCAGATCAACGCGCTCGCGCAGAACGAACCCGAGGTCAAACGCGACACCTTGCGCTGGCTCTTCTCGGTGCTCGAAGTGGGCAACGCGATGATCGACTTGCGCGGCGAAGTGGCGGCGTTGCCCCGCGACGCGCGCTACGCGAAGTCAATGCCGTGGCGCGTCACATTGCGTGCGATGCGCGATGCGGTGACCGCGCTGTTCGAACGGCCGCGTGCGGACCGCTTCGACCGCGCGCTCGCCGCTACCACCGATGCGATTGCCGCAGTCCAACTGATGCTCGCCACCTTCACGCCACCGCGTGAGGATCGGCATCGGCTGCAACGCATTCTGAGTCAACTGCATTTCATTCGTACCGCGCTGCTCGATCCGCAATCGCCGCTTGAACCGCTGATGAGCGGACGTGCCGACGCGTCAGAAGGAGTTCGTCATGCCACGTGATATCGCCGTTTTCGACGCCTACGTGCCGGCCATCGTGCTGCTGTTTGTCGCGGGCGCCGCGCTTACCTGGGTGCTGGACCGCGTGATCGCCTATACGGGCCTGTATCGCGTGGTGTGGCATCCGTCCTTGTTCCGGGCCAGCTTGCTCGTGTGTGTGTGCGGCGTGCTGGGTCTCGCCGTTTATCGTTGATCAGAGTCGAAACATGACCATCCGAAATGTTGTGGGCTTCGTCGCGACAACCGTTATTTTTATTGTCGCGATTTTGATTGGGCGTGTGTTGTGGGTTCATTACATGGATGAGCCGTGGACACGTGATGGGCGCGTGCGCGCTGAGATTGTGAATGTGGCGCCTGATGTTTCCGGCGCTGTTGTGGATTTGCCTGTTAAGGATAATCAACTGGTCAAGAAGGGGGATCTGTTGATGCAGATCGATCCTTCGCATTATCAGATTGCTGTTGAGCAGGCGGAAGCTGCTGTCGCTGCGCGGAAGGCGGAGTTGCAGATGAAGCGGGATGATGCGCAGCGGCGGGCGGATATGGATGCTTTGGTTGTGTCTAAAGAGAGTCGTGAGAATGCGACTCATACTGCTTCTGCTGCTGAGGCTTCTTATCAGCAGGCTTTGGCTTCGCTTGATGCTGCTAAGTTGAATCTGGAGCGCACTCGCGTGGTGGCGCCGGTTGATGGGTATGTCACTAATTTGAATGTGTTTCGTGGCGATTATGCTACTGCTGGGTCAGCTAAGCTGGCGATTGTTGATAGTCATTCTTTTTGGGTTTACGGCTACTTCGAAGAGACCAAGTTGCCTCATGTGCGTATCGGGGATAAGGCCGAAGTTCGGTTGATGAGCGGTGGCACCCTTCAAGGGCATGTCGAGAGCATCTCTCGTGGGATCTATGATCGGGATAATCCCGAAAGCCGTGAGCTGCTGGCTGATGTGAATCCGACTTTTAATTGGGTGAGGTTGGCACAGCGTGTGCCCGTGCGGGTGAAGATTGATTCTGTGCCTGATGGGGTTGTGCTTGCTGCGGGGATTACTTGTACTGTTGTTGTTAAACCGAGCTAACGTGTTTGCCTTCGCGGCGCTTTTTGTCTGTTTGCCCGGGGTGTTGGCGTTTCCTTGAATTGCTAGTGGTCTATTAGCGTTGCCCCTGTGCGGGGCAATGCTCTCAACTTAAGCCCGAAAGGGCTTGTATACGGGGCGTTCGACCTGTA